>CAZGGF010000362.1:0-122471 GCA_964524715.1 uncultured Verrucomicrobiota bacterium
CCAAATCATCATTGGTTTGGCGAAACAAGACAGTGACTTCAGCATCATCGGCGAGGTGGATCTCGGTGATGATATCACCGCCGCGGCGGCCAAGGCTGATGTCATCATTGATTTCAGCCTCCATGACGCCACGCTCGCCACGGCGCAAGCAGCAGCGAAGGGAAAGGCCGCGATCGTCATCGGCACGACCGGCCATACCGCCGACGAGAAGAAGCGAGTGCTCGACGCCACGCGTGGCATCCCGGTGGTCTGGGCTGCGAACTACTCCACCGGCGTCAACACACTGTTTTACATCACGCGCAAGGTCGCTGAGATTCTCGGCCCCGGTTTCGACCAGGAAATCGTCGAGATGCATCACCGCTTCAAGAAAGATGCGCCCAGCGGCACCGCCGAGCGGCTCGCCCAGATCCTTGCCGAGGTGAAACAAAAACAACTCAAGGAACTCGCCCGTCACGGTCGCGCCGGCATCGTCGGCGAACGCACTCGCGATGAAATCGGCATCCACGCCGTCCGCGGCGGAGATGTTGTCGGCGATCACACGGTCATCTTTGCCGCGCCCGGCGAGCGGGTGGAATTAGCCCACAAAGCGAGCAGCCGCGAGACGTTTGCGCGCGGCTCGCTGCGCGCAGCGAAATGGATCGTCGGCAAGCCCGCAGGGCTTTACGATATGCAGGATGTCTTGGGATTGAAGTGAGGCGCAAGGAGAATTGCGTGTCGCAAAATGAGAGTTGGCGTTTCAATCGGTTCAAATCTTGACAACCGTCTGAAGAACGTGTCGCAGGCTTGTGACTTCCTGTGTGAACTCTCCTCCGACAAGAAGGTCGCCGCAGCGTCCATTTACGAGACCGCGCCGGTCGATTGCGCGCCGGGCACTCCGCCATTCCTCAATACGGTCGTGGAAATCGAGACCGATCTGTCGCCACTGGACCTTCTGGAACGGCTCCAGCAGTTCGAGCAGTCTCTCGGCCGGCCGCGCGAACATGGCCACAACGCCCCGCGCACCATTGACCTCGACCTGCTCTACTGCGGCGATGTGGTTATGAACGAGCCGGCGCTGACGCTGCCGCATCCGCGGATGCACCTGCGGCGCTTTGTCCTGCAACCGCTGGCGGAAATCCGGCCGGCCTTGGTGATTCCCGGACTCGGCAAGACGACAACGCAACTTCTGGCAGCTTTGACCGATAGCCAGCCCGTGAAGCTGGCGGCAAAAGGTTGGTAAATCATGAGTGTAAACCTCTCTCGGAAGAAGATCACGACAGCCACCATTCGCGCCATGAAATGCCGCGAGAAGATTGTCTCCCTGACGGCCTATGACTACGTCACCGCGAAACTGCTGGACGAGGCCGATGTGCACCTGATCCTGGTGGGGGATTCGCTCGGCATGGTGGTGCTTGGCTACGAAAGTACGCTGCCGGTGACGATGGCCGACATGCTGCACCACACCGCCGCCGTCGCGCGATCAAAGCCGAAGGCGCTGCTCATCGCCGACATGCCGTTCATGAGTTACCACCTGAGCGAAGAGCAGGCGGTGATGAATGCCGGCCGTTTTGTGCAAGAGGCTGGTGCGGAAGGCGTGAAGATCGAAGGCGGCAGCCCGCGCATGGCGGCGAGGATCAAGGCCATCGTCGAGGCTGGCATCCCTGTGTTTGGCCACATCGGTCTGACGCCACAAAGCGTGTTGGAATTCGGCGGCTACAAGATCCAGGGTAAGACAGATGAGACCGCGAAGCGCCTGCTCGACGAAGCCAAGCGCGTCGAGGACGCTGGTGCGTTTGCGACCGTACTGGAGTGCGTCCCCGCCGAATTGGCGAAATCGATCACCGAATCCATCCATATCCCGACCATTGGCATCGGTGCCGGCCCGCACTGCGATGGGCAGATTCAAGTGATCAACGACATGCTCGGCCTCGCCACGTGGCCAACGTTCAAGCACGTCAAACGCTTCGCCTCAGTCGGCGACGCGATGCGCACCGCCGTCGCCTCCTACCGCGACGAAGTGCGGAGCGGTAAGTTTCCGACAGCGGAACAGTCGTTTTGAGGAAAGTGAATCGTAATTCGTAATCTGTAATCCGTGATTCGTGGTTAGTTTCACGCGCCACGAGTCTCGAGTCTCGAATCACGAGTCTCGAGTTACGGATTACGATTCCCGAATCAGAACTCCAACTTCACATCGCCGAGGCGTTTCTCAATCTCGCCGACGACGCGTGCTTCGTCAGCCGCGCCTTTGGCCATGAAGGTGACGCTCCAACGCACGTAGGCGCCGGCGTCATCCCATGGAACAGTCGAGATGAGTTTTTCGGTGATGAGCCACTGGCTGAAGTCTTCGGCCTTCGCAAACTCCACCGTGTTTCCTCCGGCCACGGCGCGTTTCGGGCAGCGGGTGTAGAGGAAGAACGAACCTTTCGGTTTCTTCGCTTCGAAGCCGAAACGGTTCAACACGCGGACGAGCCGGTTCATCCGTCGCGAGTATTTCGCAGATATCCTCTCAGTGATCTCCGGATGATCGAGCGAGACCGCGCAGGCTTTTTGGATGGCAAGGAACTGGCCGCTGTCGGAGTTGTCTTTCACGTCGCCATAGGCTTTCACAATGAGCGGGTTGCCAACAACGAAACCGAGCCGCCAGCCGGTCATGTTGAAACCTTTGCTCATCGAGTGCAGCTCGACACCGACGTCTTTCGCGCCGGGCGTGGCCAGGAACGAGAGCGGACGCGTCGGCTCGCCGCCTTTGCCCTTGAATACGAGCGCAGCGTAGGCCGCGTCGTGGATGACGATGATGTTGTGCGCCTTGGCGAATTCGACAACTTTTGCAAAGAACTCTGGCGTGGCGCTCGCGCCGGTCGGGTTGTTCGGGTAATTGATCACCAGGGTCTTCGCGCGGCGCAACACGTCGGCCGGGATGCTGTCGAGATCGGGCAGGAAGTTGTTCTCTGCCGTCAACGGCAGGTTATAGACCTCGCCGCCGAGATACTTCGAGTGCGTGCCGAACACGGGATAGCCCGGCACGGTCATCAACGCCACGTCGCCCGGGTTGATGAAACAAATCGGCATGATAGAGAGCGCCGCTTTGCTGCCGATGCTGTGGATGACCTCCGACTCCGGGTTGAGTCCCGTCACGCCGCAAACGCGCTCCATCCAGCGCACGGCAGCCTGTTTGAACTCCATGGGGCCATTGTCGGCATAGCCGCGGTTTTCCGGTTTTCGGGCCTCGATGCAAAGTGTTTTGACTGACAGCGAAAATGCCATCTCGTCGGGCTCGCCAACGCCGAGGTCGAGCAACTCAACACCTGGGTGGGCGGCAATGGCCGCGCGTTTGGCGCGTTTGATCTTCTCAAACTTGTAAATGGCGGTGCTCTTGCCGTAATTCGCCCCGCCGATCCGCTCGGCAAAAAGGTTCTGAATATAAGATTCGTTCATAGTTCAACCTGCATTTGGTAAATCAAGGCCGTGGAGATTATTCAGACCGCCCCACCGATGCAAGCGCGACTGTACCGGCGGATTCATCTCCCGCCTTGACCCCCGTTTCTCACCCGCTAGACTGTGGCTGACGTTGGAGGAAGTCCCGATGACAAAGCTGGTTGGGCAAACCCTTGGAGGCTACGCTGTGCTCGAACAGTTGGGCACGGGCGGTATGGGGGCTGTATTCAAGGCCAAACAACCGGTGCTGGACCGCGTTGTTGCGCTCAAGGTCATCGCACCGCAGGTGGCGCAGGATCCAAGTTTCGTCGCCCGCTTCCAGCATGAGGCCAAGTCCGCAGCGCGACTGAACCATCCCAACATCGTCCAAGTCTATGCCGCCGGCGAAGAAACCGGTACGCACTTCATGATCTCGGAGTTCGTCGAGGGCGAGTCACTCCATGAGCGGCTCTGCCGCGAGGGGCGCATGGATCCACAGGAGGCGCTGGCCATCTGCGTCTTTGTGGCAGAAGGATTGAAGTATGCGTGGGACGAGGCCCGGATCATCCACCGGGACATCAAGCCAGCCAATATCTTCCTCTCCAACAAGGGCGCGGTGAAGGTTGGCGACCTTGGTCTGGCCAAGGGTGTTGGTTCGGAAGCCAGCGCGGCACTGACACAGTCGGGCACGACGGTTGGCACACCATTTTACTGCAGCCCCGAACAGGCGCAGGCGGAGAAGGAAATAGATTTCCGCGCCGACATCTACAGTCTCGGTTGCACACTCTACCATATGCTCAGCGGCAAGAAGCCTTACGAGAGCGGGCAGGAACAGTCGCCGATATCGGTAATGGTGAAACAAATTCACGATCTGCCGCCAGCGATATTGCAGGTGCTGCCCACGTGCCCGATGCCGGTGGTGATGTTGCTGGGCAGGATGCTGAAAAAGAACCCCAGCGAGCGACATCAGAGCTATGAGGAACTGATTGAGGAAATGCGGCGGGTGCACGACATGCTTGACCAGCCGCAGCCGATCGTGCCGGCCAGCTCGCCATCGGCGGGTGCAACCATAAGGAAGGAAGTGCCGACATTGACTTACGGGGCAGCAGCGGGCGCTGTTGCGCTGTTGTTGGCGGGGTTGTTCATATGGGCGCCATGGAAAGACCGCAGCGCTGGCATCCTGCCGGCGCAGCCCCGTGTGGCTGTCGAACAGCGCAAGCAAGATGCCGCCCGTGCCACGCCTCCTGCCGTCGATCAAGTGTCGAATCAGAAAGAAGAACCGAAGCCTCCTGTTGCCAGACAATCGATGGTCGAGACTGTTCCAGCCAGACCGCCGGAGACAAAACCCGTGGCTGTTGCCGACATCGCGAAGCCTGACGTTCCTGTCACACCGCCAGCGACGATGGTGGCAGCGACCGTACCTGTTGAGGAGAAGGTCGCCGCCCCCATTCCAAAGACTGAGGATACGTTCGTCAAAGACGTCGTCGGACTGCCGCCGGAGCAGCAGGTCACACGCGTGGTTTCCAAACTGAAGGAACTCAACCCGGGCTTCGACGGCAAAGAGACGCACAAGATCGAGAGCGGCGCGGTGACGGAACTGGGGATTTCGACGGTGGGCGTGACTGACATCAGCCCGCTCAAGGCACTGAAGTGGATGAAGAAGCTCACACTCACGCCGTGGACGGCAAACCAGAAAGGCGCACTGACCGACCTCGCTCCGTTGCAGGGCCTGCCATTGACGTGGCTCTGGTGTCACAACAACCCCATCACCGACCTGACGCCGCTTCGGGAGATGCCACTGACCGTGCTGAGTTGCGGCGGCACCCAGGTGCGCAACCTTGCGCCATTGGCGGGCATGAAACTGACCGTGCTCAGCTTCAATGACACCGAGGTTAATGACCTGTCGCCGCTTCAGGACATGCTGTTGACTGTGCTCTGGTGCAACAACACCAAAGTCACCGATCTCGCGCCGCTTCAAGCCATGCCGTTGCAGGAACTGAGGTGCGATTTCGTCCCCGCCCGTGACGCCGCCATCCTGCGCAACATACCCACGCTGGCGAAGATTAATGACACGGCAGCGAAGACGTTCTGGACACGGGTCGGACCGACTGCAAACCAGTTGCCACCGACTAGTGCAGCAACCTCTGGACTGCAAAAAACGATGACAACATCCAATGGCATCGAATTGGTTTGGATCCCCCCCGGAGAGTTCATGCTCGGCAGCACGGCGGAGGAACGCGCAGGCGCGGAGAATGAAGGCAATCAACCACGAAGGACGATAATTCGACTCGGTTTTTGGATGGGAAGAACGGAGACAACTGTTGGCCAGTGGAAACGCTTTGTGGATGCAACCAATTACAAGACTGACGCAGATAAGAAAGGCCAGGTGGATCACGCTGTACAGGGCAAGGGCTTGCTGTTTGCCCCTCTGAAGGGTGGGAGTTGGCGTGATCCAGGCTTCGGCTTCAAACTGAAAGACAACCATCCGGTGTCGTGTGTTAGTTGGGGTGATGCGATGGCATTCTGTGAATGGCTGACAGAAACGGAGAAGAAGTCCGGCAAGCTGCCGACTGGGATGGTGTATCGTCTGCCGACAGAAAGTGAGTGGGAGTATGCATGCCTCGCGGGAATGCCGACGAAGTTCTGGTGGGGTAATTCGGAGTATGACGCAGAGCGACACTGTAACCTCGCAACAAAAACTGATGGTTCCGAGTTCATTTCCGTTGTGGACGACTTCGGACCTCGAGGTCGTAACAAATTTGGATTGGCCGACATGGCTGGCAATGTGCGTGAATGGGTTTTGGATGCCTATGACCCGGCTGGCGCGCACGCGGAGTTGTTTGCGGACGGTCCTGCTCGTTTGCTGCGGGGCGGAGGATTTGATAGCCGAGCATCGTTTGCTCGCTGCGCTTGTAGAGACTCTTATGGTCGAGCCAGTGTCAGTTGCGTGAACGGTTTTCGCCTGTGTTGTGGCGTGCCAGAAGGCAGCGGGCAAGTGGCTGGAGCTTCGAGAACAGGTCCCGCAACAGCAAAACTTTCACAGCCATCTGCCACGACTCAAGAACCCCTGGCCGGTTCCGGCAAGGTGATTGTCGTCGAGGGGCGCGATTTGGACGCCGGGTTTGCGTTCACTAATACGTCGGCACCCTATGAAATCCGGGGCACACTGGCCGTACCCACCAAGCAGGATTCCCATCTGCGTGAGGCGCAACTCATCACCATCGCCGCTGGTGTCGAAATTCGAGGCGGGACCATTGACATGGGCCGACGCGGCCAGATCAGCATCGAGGGCGGCACAGATAAGCCAGCGGTATTTCATTCAGTGACCTTTGCACAGAACCTGAACGACCACGGCTTCAAGGCCAGGAATGCTGTGTTCGACCGCTGCACGTTCGTAAAAACAGGAGGGTGGTTCAGTTATTCGTCATCGAAATGGGAGCTGGATTCCTGTCTGCTCTACAAGTGCGTTTTCCCCAGGCTCCCAGGCAAGGACTACGGTCTGAAGTTCAGCCATTCGGCATTTGTCGGAATGAACTTCCCGGAATTGGAGCATCGCCGCAAGAAAGGTGAACCGTTTGATCACATGGACCACTTGCGAACCAAGTGGAACAAGATTGTCCGATGCCAGTTTGTGGACTGTGAAATTCCGCCGACACTGGTTTGGTGCGCGGAGGAATCGAACCATTTCGGCTGCCGGTTTGTTACCGGAGAGGCTTTTGAGTCGCGAACCAAAACCATGGTCACAGCTTTCGTTGCAGACACAGTCGGCAAGGCGCCCGATGCAGCAACTCGTATAGCACCAACAGTGAAAGTGAGTCTGGCGTTCAACTATGTCAGGCAACCTTTCAGCACGTATCTCCCAGGGAAGACATGTCCTCTGGCCGATATCACTCGCGACACCAAGATAATGAACTGGCTTTCGTCCCGTCCCGCCTCACTTTTCACGATTCTCACCGGCACCAAGACTCCTGCCGGAACGAGAACAGAACCGTAGCAAGGTGCAGCGTCTTTGCGGCGGGCTGAGGAATGGGAACTGCGGTCTTGTCGTCCATCATTGGATTCCGGCCTGACTTTTCCCCTCCAATTTTGTAGTGTGACAATGTGGAAATCATTCAATCAGTTTCGGCAATGCAAGCATGGTCGCGCGCAGCACGGGCGGCAGGCAGGCGTGTCGGCCTCGTGCCAACGATGGGCTACCTGCACGATGGGCATCTGAGCCTGATGCGCGAAGCGAAACGGCGCGCGGGCCTTTGCGTTGTCTCGATCTATGTGAATCCGACGCAGTTTGGACCCAAGGAGGATTTCTCGAAATACCCGCGCGACTTCGAGCGTGACCAAAAATTGTGCGAGTCGGTCGGCGTGGATGTGATCTTCGCACCGACCAATGAGGAGATGTATCCGGCAGGCGCGGCGACCACCTGGGTGGAGGAGACGGCGGTGTCGGAGCGATGGGAAGGCACGTCACGGCCGGGGCACTTCCGCGGCGTATGCACGGTGGTGGCAAAACTGTTCAACATCGTGCTGCCGGACTTGGCGTGTTTTGGCCAGAAAGATGCGCAGCAATGCGCGGTTTTGAGGCGAATGGTGCGCGACCTGAACTTCCCGCTGGAATTCGTCGTCTGTCCAACGGTGCGCGAACCGGACGGACTGGCAATGAGTTCGCGCAACGTTTATCTCAGTCCGACGGAGAGACAGGAGGCACTGGCTCTGAGACAATCGCTGGACTTGGCGCGGCGCGAGCTGGCCGCGGGCCGGCCAATCGACGAGGTATGCGCAGCCATGACGAAGTTGATTACGGACAAACCATCGGCGCGGATTGATTACATCACGTTCGTCGATTCGGAAACGTTGTTGCCGGCGAAACGCCATGAGCCCGGCCGAACGCTGGTATCAATGGCGGTATTCATCGGCAAGACACGATTGATCGATAATGAAACGTTTTAAACGGCCATGATTGAAACCGACTATCTCGTTATCGGCACCGGTATCGCCGGGTTGTCGTTCGCGTTGAAAGCAGCGGAACATGGACACGTGGCGATCGTCACGAAGAAGGAAAGCGCCGAATCGAACACGAACCGTGCGCAAGGCGGCATCGCATGCGTGATGGCTGAAGGCGATTCGTTTGAGGCGCACGTAAAGGACACGCTGACGGCCGGCGACGGACTGTGCAAGGAAGACGTGGTGCGCACCATCGTCACCGAAGGGCCTCCACGGGTGAAGGAGTTGATGGAATTGGGCGTCGAGTTCGCCCACGCCAAGAATGGCAAGCTCGAACTGGGCCGCGAAGGTGGCCACTCGGCGCGACGAGTGCTGCACGCGACAGACATCACGGGCCGCGAGATCGAGCGCGCACTGCTGGCAGCGGCGGCGCGGCACCCGAACATCAAGATTTACGAAAACCACCATGCGGTGGACCTGATCACGACGCGGAAGCTGGGACAGGATGGGCCGAATCGCTGCATCGGCGCTTACGTGCTCGACAAGCACGGCGGCCGCGTCGAGGTGTTCGCCGCACGCGCGACCATGCTGGCGGCCGGCGGCTGCGGCAAGGTTTATCTCTATACGTCGAACCCCGACATTGCAACGGGCGATGGCGTGGCGATAGCGTATCGTGCCGGCGCGCGCGTCGCGAACATGGAGTTTGTCCAGTTTCACCCGACGTGCCTCTATCATCCAAAGGCACGCACGTTCCTCATCAGCGAAGCCGTGCGCGGCGAGGGAGCACTGCTGGTGGACAAGGACGGGCATGAGTTCATGGCGAAATACCACCCGCAAGGCGCGCTGGCCCCGCGTGACATCGTGGCGCGAGCGATTGACGCCGAGATGAAGAAGACCGGCGCCGATTGCGTATATCTCGATATCACGCACAAGCCGGCGAAGTTCATCATTCGCCGCTTCCCGAACATCTACGAAACGCTGCTGCGCTACGGCATCGACATGACCAAGGAACCGGTGCCGGTGGTGCCGGCTGCGCACTACATGTGCGGCGGCGCGCTGTCGGACGTGGACGGGCGCACTGATATCGAGGGGCTGTTTGCCGTCGGCGAGGTCGCATGCACGGGGTTGCATGGCGCAAACCGGCTTGCGAGCAACTCGCTGCTGGAGGCTGTCGTCGTGGCGCATCGCGCAGCTGCCAAAGCGGCAAAGACGTTGGGAGAGCTGCCGCGCAATCCAACCACGATTCCGCCGTGGCAAAGCGGCAAGGCACACGACGCGGATGAACTGGTGGTGGTGGCGCACCTTTGGGACGAGATCCGCCGCCTGATGTGGGATTACGTTGGCATCGTGCGGACTGACAAGCGGCTGCAGCGCGCCAAGACACGCATTGAAAACCTCCAGCGCGAGATACTCGACTACTACTGGGACTTCGTCGTCACAGCTGATCTGCTGGAACTGCGCAATATCGCAACGGTGGCGTGGCTGATCGTCGAATGCGCGCTCCAGCGCAAGGAAAGCCGCGGTCTGCACTACACGCTCGACCACCCCAACCGCGACGACGTTGGATCGTTGAAGGACACGGTATTGCGGAAAGGTGACGCCGGGAGGGCGTGATTCGCATTGCGCATCGGTGATGCGCAGCTTGTCTTACGGCGCGGTGACCCGCAGCGCCGTTTCAAACCACAGGTCGTTGAAAACAAGCTGCATCATTTCACCCGGCACAAGTTTGACAAGGTGAAGCGAGTTGGAGCCGGTGGCCAGGGCGAGCAATTCGGAAATGAAACCAGGATCGAACGTCAACAACCGTACGCGCCCGAGCCGCCGGATGTTGCGCCGCGCCAGTTCGACCGTCTTGGCCACGTCGCCGGCGCTTTTCTTGACGATCCAGATGTCGGCATCGCCGAGCTTCAACGTCAGCTTCTCCAGCTTGTGAAGCGAGACTTCCCCACACTCGACCCACAGTTCCGGCCGGCCATCCAACGCCAGCGCAACGAGGTCAGGCACAAACGGCACACCCGGCATCTCCAAGTCCACCTCCAATCGCAACCGATCGCTGTGGAAGATCACAAACGCAAGCGCCTTGAGCAACACATGGTCCAGGGTTTCGCTCTGGCTCTGACTGATGACGATTTTCGACGGCAGTCTGCGGCTCTTCTCGTCGGAACCGAGGGCGAAGGTGAGCTTGGTGGAAATGGGAGACATGAAAAGCAATAAGTAATTCGCAAGGGCGGGACTATCTCTTCCTCACCGACTCGGTGAAATCCCACCATAGGTCGTCCAGTGGTTTGCCGGGGCGCTTACCCCAGTAGGCGCGGTCAGGTGTCTGCGAGGTATCCACAATCACCTCAAATACCCAGCTCTCGTTTCACTTCGGCGAACGCCTGAATGGCAAACTCCAGATCTTCGCGCGAGTGTGCCGCGGAGATTTGCGTGCGGATGCGCGCCTTGCCTTGCGGCACGACGGGATAGGAGAAGCCGATGACGTAAACGCCCCGGGCCAGCATCGCTTCCGCCACGCGCGTGGCCAGCGCGGCGTCGCCAAGCATGATCGGCACAATCGGATGCGTGCCGGGCAGGATGTTGAAGCCGGACTTCGCCATGCCTTCGCGGAAAAACTTCGTGTTTACCTCCAGCGTGTCACGAAGCGTGGTGGACTCGGAGAGCAGTTCGATCGCCTTGATGGAGCCGGCGACAATCGGCGGCGCAACCGTATTGGAGAACAAATACGGTCTCGAACGCTGGCGCAGGAATTCGACGATCTCCTTGCGCCCGCTGGTGTAGCCGCCGCTGGCACCGCCAAGCGCCTTGCCGAGCGTGCCGGTGATGATGTCCACGCGGCCCATCACCCCATGATGCTCGTGAGAACCGCGTCCGCGCCGGCCGAGGACGCCCACGGCGTGCGAGTCGTCCACCATCACGAGCGCGCCGTGTTTCTCCGCGAGATCGCAGATGGCCGGCAGGTTGGCGACGGAGCCGTCCATCGAGAACACGCCGTCGGTGGCGATCAGCCGGAACCGCGCTGAGGCCGCCTCCCGCAGTTTCGCATCGAGATCGCCCATGTCGTTGTTGCGGTAGCGGAGCCGCTGCGCCTTGCAAAGGCGGATGCCATCAATGATGCTCGCATGGTTCAACTCGTCGGAGATGACCACATCTTCCGCGCCGAGCAGCGTCTCGAACAACCCGCCGTTGGCGTCGAAACATGATGAGTAGAGGATCGTATCCTCCGTGCCGAGAAACTCCGCCAGTTTCGCTTCGAGCTGTTTGTGGATGTCCTGCGTGCCGCAAATGAACCGCACTGACGCCATCCCGTAACCCCATCGCTCCAGCGCCTCGCGCGCGGCAGCCGCCACCGCCGGGTGCTGGGCGAGGCCGAGGTAGTTATTGGCACAGAGGTTGAGCACCGGCTGGCCGTCGGCGACGCGGACGCGCGTGCCCTGCGGAGTGGCGAGGACGCGCTCGCGTTTGCAGGTGCCGGCAGCACAGATGTCGTCGAGTTGGCGCTGGAGGTATTGTTGAAAGGAACTGAGCATGGCTGTCACCGGGTTCGAGTTGCGGTTGTTGCCATCATTTGACACCGCGCTTCAGGCAGCGGCAAGGAAAACTTCCGACGACTTCCGACGAACAACAGCAGTCCAGCCAGTGCTTGACCGGCAACAACCGAGAGAGGATGATTCGCGTCCAGCAGGGAACAACCTATGAGTTCGTTGGTGGGTCAAACGTTTGCCGGTTACGAGATCGTCTCCCAGCTTGGTCGTGGAGGGATGGGGTCGGTTTACAAAGCCCGTCAGTCAAAACTCAATCGTCTCGCTGCGTTGAAAATCATGGCGCCGGAACTCGCAGCCGATCCGGATTTCGTCGCCCGATTCAAACGCGAAGCCACCGCCGCCGCCAGCCTCAGCCATCCCAACATCGTACAGGTCTATTCCACCGGCGAGAGCGAGGAGACGCATTATATCGCGATGGAATTCGTGGACGGCGAGACGTTGAAGCAACACATCGAGCGCCAGGGCCGGTTGGACCCACGTGAGGCCATTGCCATCACCGTTTATGTTGCCGAAGCGCTGCAATACGGCTGGAACAAGGCCAGACTTATCCACCGCGACATCAAGCCCGAGAACATCTTCCTCTCGAATACCGGCGAGGTCAAAGTGGGCGATCTTGGCCTGGCAAAGACCGTGGGCGGGGCAACGACGAGCCTGACACAAACCGGCATGATGATGGGCAGCCCGCACTACATCAGCCCGGAGCAGGCGCGCGGAGTGAGCGACATCGATTTTCGGACGGACATCTACAGCCTTGGTTGCACGCTCTATCACATGCTGACGGGCCGGCCGCCTTACGAAGGCCCGGACCCGCTGACGGTGATCACCAGACACGTGAACGATCCGCCGCCGGCGATCTTCAAGGTGTGGCCGACGTGCCCGATACCCGTGGCGTTGATGGTGGGCAAGATGCTGGCAAAGCAGCGCCATGAGCGGCCCGCGAGTTACGAAGATCTCATTGATCAACTGCGGGAGGTACATGGCAAGCTGAGACCGGCCACCGCCGGACCCGCAATTACCGGCGAATCGCCAAAGGCAACGCCGACATCGGTGTCCGCGCAGTCGCAGTCGACACCGAAACCAGTTGTGGCGAAGGCAACAACCTCGCGGACGGCACCAGCAACGAAGGGGAAACCGGCCACTGGCAACTGGAAATGGGTAATAGGCGGCTTGGCTGGCATGGCGGCGCTGGCTCTGATCGCGGGCGGGATTTGGTGGTTTGCCGGTCGCCAGCCATCACGCAACGACGGACCCGCAGCAGAGACTCCGCCCGGTCAGCCAACCGCAGTCGCTCCGCCAAAGTTCGGCACGCTCTTCGACGGACGGGACACGTCCGCATGGCAACATCTTAATGGAGATGCGTGCCAGTGGCAGGTAACCGATGGCGCGCTGGTGGCTGGTGAAAGCGATCTCGACACGAAGGAGAAGTTTCAGGATTTCGATCTGCACATTGAATTCGCCGTGCCCAGCGACGCCAAGCAAGGCAACAGCGGCATCTATCTGCAAGGCCGCTACGAGGTGCAGATTCTCAATTCCTTCGGCAAACCGGCAAACGACGTCTGTTGTGGCGCGATCTTCAGGCTCAAGGCGCCGGCCGAAAACGCCAGCAAGCCGTCGGACGAATGGCAAAGCTTCGACATCGCCTTCCACGCCGCGCGCTTCGATGCCGCCGGCACCAAGACCGCCAACGCTCGTGTCAGTGTCATCCACAACGGACGGCTCATTCAGGACGACGTCGAAATTTCAAAAAGCACGGGCAAGGGAGAACCGGAGAGTGCCGCACCCGGCCCAATCCGTCTTCAGGCTTACGGCAGTCCCGTGCGCTTCCGCAACATTCGCATCAAGCCGTTGGGCACGCCGGCGACATCCGCACCCGCCGCAGCCCAACAGCCGCGTCAGACTGTCGATCTGCTCGCGATCACCGACCCTTTCAAAGATCGCATCAAAGTGGAGAAAGGCGTCAGTCACTCCAAAGCCAATGCGTGGGAACGCCGCGGCAGCGCGCTCGCCTACATCAGTGACGGTGGCTCCGGCAAACTTGCGCCGCCCGTCGCAATTAATGCACGCAGTTACGAGATTGAGGTTGATTTCGAGCGGTTGTCAGGGCCGGGCCGTTTCCACGTGGATTTGCCGCTTGATGCCACTCGAATCATCCCGTTGAATTTCGACAGCAGTTACAAGATGATCAATTGCCGCGCTGGCGATCCGTGGCCAGCCAGCCGCGGTCCTCGCGCACGCGTCGTTGCGCGGTTGGACCGAGGCGAGGGGGGCACCCAAGACCATATCACCGTCCGTCTCGACGGGGAACTTGTGGTGGATTGGCGTGGAGATGCAGCAAGCGTCGCCCAAAAAGGCGAACCGCATCCTGACTTCTCCGGCCAGCCGATCACCTCGCTCTATGTGCACAAGGACAGCTACGAAGTTCGCTCCTGGCAACTGCGAGTCTTCGACGGCGAGGCGACAGTGCTGCGTGGTGCGGCGGCGGCAACGGCCGCCGATGCCGCCTGGCAAAACGCCATCAACCTGCTGCCGCTGATTGATCCACAACAGGACAAGGTTTCCGGGGATTGGAATGCGGTGAATGGGGAGTTGGCGGCAACTGACCCAGCGAGCATGTCGCAGAAACTGCAGCCTCCCTACCGGCCCGCCGAGGAGTATGACTACCGCGTCAGCTTCACGACGAAGAGCGGAAATGCGGACGTCGCAATCGGGCTGACGGCAACCGGCAGGTCGTTTGTGTTCTACATGAAGAGGTTTGCCAAGGATCACGTCATCGGCTTCGAGGCCATCAACGGTAAAGCCGTCGGCAACGGACCCACGGCAGTTCACATTCCACATCTGGAACATGGCCGTCGCTACAGCGTGGTAGTTCAGGTCCGCAAGCAAGGTCTCAAGGCTTACCTCGACGGCAAACTTATGGTCGAGTGGCCGACCGATTACAGCGATATGAGTCCGTGGCCTGTCTGGAGGTTCAAAGACGACACGCTGCTGGGATTCGGATGCAGCAAGACGACAGCGGTTTTCGATGAGATCAAACTGATCGAAATCAGCGGCAAGGGCACGTTCACGCGCGGCGCGCCGGCGAGTGCGAACAAGTGAGAACGCAACGTGTGTGGATGTCTCTGATCGTGGGAACGGCGCTGGCCGCGACAGTGCCCGAGCTCGCGCTACCAGCGGAAGTCGGAGACTCACGACCGACGCAGCAAGTGCTTTGCGGGAAGCAGTCCCGGTTTTCCGTCCCTGCTGTGCTTGACCCGCTGGCGTGACCTGCTAGCGTGACAACGTGCAAACGATGAAGACGCTGGTGCTTGGCCTCGGCAACGACATTCTTGCCGACGATGCCGTCGGCACCAGCGCCAACATCAACGCCGTGCAACTGTTGGACACCGGCACCTTCACCGACCCGCCCACCGCCGCCGACCTCATGGCCGTGGCCAACAAACTCAAAGAGTTGATTCAGGCGATGAGGAGATGATGAAGAAGTGAGACCACAGATGGACACCGATGAACGCGGATGGGATGATCTTTAAATGAAAGGTGTCGTATGTACCGATTCATGATGATGGTCATCGCGGCGGGGATGGTGGCAGCAGCAACAGCGGCGGAGAAGGAGACGGCGATTGATTGGCCGCCGAGGGGGGCGTCGTTGGTCATCTCGATTGCGGAGCCGAAGATATGCGGGACGAATTCCGATGTCCTCGACCCTAAATCCGGAACCAACGTGGCTAAAGAAGCATGCTTAATGGACGGCAAAATCGGCCCCGGCCAAGTTTTCAACGTCGTCCTGACCAATACTTCCAGAAAGACGTTGAAGATCGTCGATGGCTTGAAAGATAGGTTCTCGGGTGAGAAGTTGACTTTCGAGGTCACCGACATGTCAGGCCGGAGATGGACTGCGGCAATGAAACCGAGGGATTTCGAGGGGTCGTCCCGAGGCCCGCACTATTTCGTTCTCAAGCCGGGAGACAGTGTGGTGCTGCCTATCAATTTCGCCGACCAGAATGTCTGGGAGGGATTCCCCAAGCTGCCTTGGAACATACCTACGGAGGTCAACGTGCGGGCCGTGTTGGATGTCGAGCGGAGTAAACAGGCCTTGCGAGACGGGGCTTGGACCGGGCGCATCGTTTCGCGAATGGAGACGTTCGAGTTCAGTAATATGGTCTATGAGGGAAACAACGCCACTGGCATAGCCGCGGAGACGAAGGAGTTTGGATGGGTCAGTATCCGCATGGACCTTGGCGGCCCCAAACGGAACCAGAGCGTCGCGAAACTCGCGGTGACCATCCGCGGGAAAAAAGTGTCCGTGCCAGTCGCCGCGCTCGCCGACATCGAATGGCCCCAATACGAGAGCCTTCGTGTAAATGTGGATCTGGCCGACCCGGCTCGCCCGGTGTTGCTGGTCCATTTCGCCTTCGGCCGATCGCCGGAAGAGAAGCTGGATGGGCCAGACAAGCGGGTCTATTTCGTGTTCCGCGACGGCCAACTGCTGCGACGCTACATAACTGAGAAGTTCGAGAAGGAGATCTCCGAATGGAAGCCGTGACGGCGATTGGACCGTAGGCACCGTCATAAATAATGTAAGAACCGTGACCAATTCCTTGCAGGCCTAGATTCTGTGTGTATTACAGAACCATGAAGAATTGAGGTCCGACGATGGACGATTATGAGGCGGATGCGGCGTTTGCGCGGCGGCTGATCCAGTTCGATGCGGATGATCCGGCGACTTATTCGACCAACAACTCAACGACGCCATCGCCGGCACCAGCGCCAACACCAACGCCGTGCAACTGCTCGACACCGGCACCTTCACCAACCCGCCCACCGCCGCCGACCTCATGGCCGTGGCCAACAAACTCAATGAGTTGATTCAGGCGATGAGGAGATGATGAAGATGTGAAACCACAGATGGACGCAGATGAAAGCGGATGGGATAATATTTAAACGATAGGTGTCGTATGAACCGATTCTTGATGATGGCGGTGGGCGTGGTGATGCTAACGGCGGACGGCTACGGTGCGGAAAGTGACGCGGCCAAAAACGCGCAGATTGATTGGCCGGCGCGCGCCGCGATGGTGAAGGTGGGGATGACCCGCGCGGAGGTGGAGAAGATTTTGCCAGAGTTGCAACCTCCGCGAGGATCGCGAAAAGCCATTTATTTCGGGTCCAAACCAGTGACCGATTCATGGAATGCCAATGTTTATTGGGTTTCGCCGGACTGGCGTGTGACGATTAAATATGATTTCACCGGCGCACCGAAACCGCTCACGCCTACGAAGCTACAGGAATCGGTGGGGCCGGCAAACCGGGTGATTGCGCCAGTGAAGACGCTCAAAATCCCGTTTCCGCCGAAATATGATCCGAAGCTTTTTGATCCCGTTCTCCAGGAGAAGATTAGTGCCATCATCAAAGAGTGTGCATTGATCAGGCCCGGAATGACCCGCGCCGACCTCTTGAAGGTTTTCACAGAGGAAGGCGGCCTTTTTGTTCCCGACCGTCGAAGCTACGTTCACCGTTTCTGTTCTTATATCAAAGTGGATGTGGAGTTCTCACTCACCGACCCCAACCAGAGTACGGACTTTCTGGATTCGGAACGGCCGACGGACATCATTACCAAAACCTCCAAGCCGTATTTGGAGTGGTTTCGCTTTGACTGATCATGAAACGCGCATTGTCGCCAGGTCGGTTCTTGAATCTTGACCGATTCCTTACCGGATAAGATTGTTGCCGATTGCAGAGCTGTGGAGAATTGAGGCAATGACCATGGACGACTACGACGCGGATGCGGTGTTTGCGCGACGGCGGAGGCGGCAAGTGGGCAGTGGGCAGCCGGAGGGAAGTGGAAACGCGAAACGGGAAAGGCGAATTACGAAATGGTGGAAGTGCCCGTTGCCTCATGGATAAATGACACCGAAGGATTCTGAGTAGGCAGGTGTGATGGACTCAAACGCAATGAAAACTTCCGGCTTCCATCTCCCACCTTGACCCGCTGGCGTGACCTGCTAGCGTGACATCGTGCAAACGATGAGAACATTGGTGCTTGGCCTCGGCAACGATATCCTCGCCGACGATGCCGTCGGCATTCTGGCGGCGCGCGCACTGAAGGGACAGTTGGGCGACCTTGCGGACGTGCAGGAGACCTCATGGCATGGCGTGGCACTGCTCGAACTGTTCATCGGCTATGACCGCGCAATCCTGCTCGACGCCGTCATGACCGGCAAGCACGCGCCCGGCACGGTCATCGAGATCGATCCCGACAAGCTTGCGCCCATCCAAGGTGCTTCACCGCATTTCACCGGCCTGCCGGAGATGATCGCCCTGGCGAAGGATCTCGAACTGGAGTTCCCGAAAAACTTCCGCATCTTCGCCGTCGAGGTGGCCAACCCGCATACCATCGGCGGCGAAATGACCCCCGCCGTTCGAAACGCGATTCCGGCGCTCTGCGATCGTGTTTGCACTGCGCTTGGCAAGTCCGCCGCCAAGTCGTAGCCCAACCAGCATTGCGTCTGTCAGACGGGCGTGAGATAAGAAGCGGAAACTGCCCGTCCAAAGGAGAAACGATATGCGCTTGCCTTGTTGGTTGTCCGTCGCTGCGATGACGTTGATCGCCGGAATCGCGCCCGGCTCGTCAGAAGAAGCCAACCTCGTCCATAACGCCGGGTTTGAAGACGGCAAAACCTCCTGGAACCTGCCGAAGACGTTTAGCGTCATCGATGACGTTGCCCACTCCGGCACGCATAGTCTGCGGTTGGTCAACACGAACAAGGCGACCTATCTCCTCGCCTCACAGGCCATTCAGTTCAAGCCTGGCATGAAGTATCGCTACAGCGCGTGGATCAAAACGCGGGGCGTGCAAGGCGAGGAAAGTGGTGCGACGCTCTGCATGGAATGGACCGGAGCCAAAGGCTGGCTCGGCGGCAGCTACGCCTCCGGCAAGAAGGGTGATCGTGATTGGTTCCACATCGAGGATGTCACCGCGCCGATTCCGAAGGAGGCAACCAGCGTTCGTGTCAGTCTTTACCTGCGCAAAGGCATGACCGGCGTAGCGTGGTTCGACGACGTCAACGTGACCGAACACTACCCTCCCGCGCTGGATGCAGCACTATTGCAGCCCAATTATCGTGGTCGGTTGCCGAAGAATGCCGCCAACCAGCGCGTGATTGTGCGCGTCAAACTCGCCGACTTCATGAAGGGTTCGCTGAAGCCGGAGCAGACAACTCTTGTGTGCTCGTTGCTCGCTGGCGACAAAACCGTGCGCGAGCAGCATGTCAAACAGCCGCGAGCCGGTTACAATGACGTGACGTTCGATGCGAAGTCGCTGGCGGTCGGGGATTACCGCGTGCATGTCGAACTATCCGCCCCCGACGGGATATCGCTGGGCCGGCAGGATTTCGAATTGCACAAGCTCGCTGCGAACGCGCCGAAACCGGCCGTTTTCCTGGACAAGCTGAATCGCACGATCGTCAACGGCAAGCCGTTCTTTCCTCTCGGCTGGTATTTCGGACCGGGACCGACGACGAAGAATTTTGAAGATCACCTAGACCGCATCGCCGCCAGCTCGTTCAACACGATCATGTGCTACGGCGTCAACGCCGGCGGCGTCGAGAAGGTCCGCGCCTATCTCGACGCGTTTGCCGCGCGCAAGTTGAAGATCATCTACTCGATCAAGGATGTCTTTGCCGGCACGCAGTATTACCACGAGCCGGTGCTCGGCTTCCGTGGAGAAGACGCCATCGTGCGCGGTGTTGTTCCGCTCTTCCGTGACCATCCGGCGCTGCTCGCGTGGTATCTGAACGACGAGCTGCCGCTGACCATGCGCGACCGGCTTGACGCGCGCAACCAGCTCGTGCAGCAACTCGACCCGAATCACCCGACATGGGCTGTGCTCTATCAGGTGGATGAGTTCTACGGTTATCTCAACTCCGCCGACGTGCTGGGCGCCGATCCATATCCGGTGAACGAACGTCCCGTGACGATGGTGTCGGACTGGACACGAAAATGCGCTGCCGTGTCGGACGGACTGCGGCCGTTGTGGATGGTGCCGCAGGCAATGAACTGGGCCTGCTACCACAAGGATCGCGCTGACAAACTCCGAGCGCCGACGCTCGATGAAGAACTGGTAATGACCTACCTCTGTCTCATCCACGGTGCGAAGGGTCTCATCTACTACTGCTATCACGACCTGATGCGCGACCAGCTCGGCTTTGACAAACGCTGGGCCGATATGCTCGTCGTCGGCAACGAGGTGAAACAACTCTTCCCGCCGCTGCTCTCGGCGGCGAAACCGCCGAAGTTTGACGTGAAAGCGAGCCGCGATGCCGTGCAATGCGCCACTCGCGCCGATGACGCCAGCCTCCGTTACATTCTGATGGCCAATCCGGACCCGAAGGAAGCCGCCACCGTCAGCATCGCCGTGTCGCCACGCTCCAAACTCCAGTTGCTCCAACGCGGCCAAGTCAAACCCGTGACCGCAGCCAATGGCCGCTGTGAAATTTCGTTGGAACCGATGAGCGCCGCGACGCTGATCGTCAAGTAGAGCATCGCGAGCATTCGCCAGTGAATTATTGCCCAAACCGGTGAAAACCGCCTGCCAACGATCTTGCACAGCAACGGGTGTTCCACATGACGGGATGACCAAGAAAGCCGTGCGGCCCGTGACGTTCCGTGCGCAAAGGCTGCATCTTGGAATCATGCTGACCGTCTTGTTTGCATGCATCGCAGCCGCGAGCCCGGCGCAGTCCGCATCCCCGACGGAACGAGCGGCAGAACAGATCCTGCGCCACGTGACGAGCGATGGCGCGATTGTGATGGGCCCCCTCCCGGCGAAGCAATCGCACCTGATCCCCTATTTCGCGAGTTTCGCAGCTCACGGACTTGTCGCCGCTTTTGCCGGGACGCATGATGCCCGTTTTCTGGATGCAGCCAAACACTGGGTCGCCTGGCATGAGACCCACATGAACGCCGACGGAACCATTTACGATTTTGACGGCGCACCCGGTGCGTGGAAACCCACAGGCGATTACGATTCGACCGATTCTTATGCAGCGACCTATCTTGAACTGATACTCGCTGTTCATCGTGCTGCGCCAGACCGCGACTGGCTGCGGCTACGGCTGCCGGCTGTTCGACAGGCGATTGCTGCCATCCGCCTGACGCTTCAGCCCAACGGCCTGACCACCGCCAAACCGAAATGGCCGGTGATGTACCTGATGGACAATACGGAGGTTGCCGCCGGTCTTCGTGCGGCGGAGGCCATGGGCCGCATTCTCGGCGATCAAAGGTTGCAGCAGGAGGTGGGAACGATGGCGGACAGAAGTGAACAGGCGATTGCGCGCGAGTTGTGGGATAACACACGGCAGGCGTATTGCGTCGGCTTGCAGACCGATGGCGCGAAGGTCAACGATCGGCAGGAATGGTATCCGTATGTCATGGCGAATCTGATGGCGGTTGGCTGGCTGCCACCGCCAGAGCGTCATCGCGAATTACTGCAGAGATTCAAAGGGAGGTTCTCTTCAAGCATCCCGGCGTCCGTTCGCACGGAGAACGATCTGGGGCGGCTGGTCTGGTGGGGCATCGCGGCTCGCGGCGCGGGGGACCACAAGTTGCTGGCAGAAATCGCAGCAAAGCTGGCTGCGTTTGACGCACGCGTGAAGGAATTCGACAATCCAGCACTGCTTGGCCATCTCTGCCGCATCCTGGCGCGCGATTAGTTCATTCGTCGCAACCGGACGATTCAATCAACGTTCCGCCACGCCGCAGCGAAGATCCGGCTCACCGATAGATATCCACGAGGAAGACGATGGCTTCACCCTTGCCGGCATTGACGATGGCATGCGGCACATCGGCGCGATAGGTGGCGGAATCACCGGGCGCCAGTTCCTCTGCATCGCTGCCGGATTCGACGCGCACACGGCCTTTCTGGACCGTGAGAAACTCGCGAGTGCCTTCGAAGTGCGGGCTGCTGCGCAAAGCGCCTTCTTCGACGAGGCGCACTTCGTAAAACTCCACGTCTTTTTCCAGATTCAACGGTGAAAGCGTCCGGATGCGGCAATGCTTGTCGGACCGGTAGTGGTAGGCGCGATCCTCAGCGCGAATCACCTCGACAGCCGAGGTCGCCCCTGGCGTTTCCACCAACGCGCCCAACGTCATGCCAAAAGCACGTGCAATGCGGAAGGCGACGGCAAGCGTCGGGTTGGCGCGGGCACGCTCGATCTGGCTGAGCATGGAACGGCTGACACCGGAGGCCTTGGCCAGCGCATCGAGCGACCACCCGCGCTCGGCGCGGAGCTGCTTCAGGCGGCGGCAAAGATGTCCGCTGACCGGGTCGGCGGCCGGGACTGACTTGGGAGAAGAGGCATTACTCATGGCGTCAATATATTGGAGATAGTTCTTGCATACTGGATACGTATATGTTCAATATAATGCACATACTTCCATAATGTTGGAAATAATGCAGACCTGTGGCCGGCTTGGCAACTGTTTTTCCTTCCGGCCCAACCGGAGAACAAACGATGAAAGCCTTGGTAAAACGAAACTCAACGAGAGGACTCTGGCTGGAAGATGTGCCGGAGCCGGAAACCGGCTTGAACGACGTGCTGATCCGGGTGGATCGCACGGGCATTTGCGGCACCGACCTCCACATTTACAACTGGGATGCCTGGGCGCAGAAGACCATTCCCGTGCCGCTGGTGGTCGGCCATGAGTTCGTCGGTGAAATCGTCAAGGTGGGCTCGAATGTGAAGGACTTCTTCCCCGGCCAGATTGTCAGTGGCGAGGGGCACGTTGTCTGCGGCCGTTGCCGAAACTGTCTTGCCGGCCGGCGGCATCTCTGCGCAGACACCAAAGGCATCGGCGTGAACCGGCCTGGCGCGTTCGCCGAATACCTGTCACTGCCCATGACCAACGTCTGGGTCCACAATGACAACATCGACCGCGATGTGGCCTCCATCTTTGACCCGTTTGGCAACGCGGTGCACACGGCACTGTCGTTCCCGTCGCTCGGCGAGGATGTGCTTGTCACTGGCGCGGGCCCCATCGGCATCATGGCCGCGGCGGTGGCGCGGCACGCCGGCGCGCGCCACGTTGTGATTACTGACGTGAACCCGTGGCGGCTGGAATTGGCGCGGAAAATGGGTGTGACGCTGGCCGTGGATACGCGCAAACAGAGTCTGAAGGATGTGCAGAAGCAACTTGGCATGAAGGAAGGCTTCGACGTGGGGTTGGAGATGTCGGGCAACGCCGCCGCGTTCCGCGACATGCTGGCGAACATGAGTCACGGCGCAAAGATCGCCATGCTCGGCATTCCGCCGGAGGCGATGGCGATCGACTGGAACGCTGTAATCTTCAACATGCTCACGATCAAGGGTATCTATGGTCGCGAGATGTACGAAACGTGGTATAAGATGACCGTCATGCTGGAAAGCGGTCTCGATATACGGCCGGTCATTACGCACCGGTTTCATTACACGGAGTTTGAAAAAGGTTTTGAAGTGATGAACAGCGGTCAATCAGGCAAAGTCGTCTTGGATTGGAAACAATGAACTGTGCGTTGCCATGAACCTGCCGTCACCCCAGGTGCTGCTTGAACACTTTGGCGTCTTTGTCTCCGCCATCACGGGTGTGCTGGCGGCGCGTGGCAAGAAGTTCGACTTGTTCGGCGTGTTGGTGCTTGCACTGGTGACGGCGTTTGGCGGCGGGACGGTGCGCGACGTGCTTGTCGGTGACTTCCCCGTGGTCTGGCTGCGTGGCCCAGCGCTGTTGATCAACGCGACACTTGCGGCGTTGCTGACGTTCTTCATCGCGCGATTCCACAAGTTGCCACACCGCGCGCTCATGGTGGCAGACGCCTTTGCACTGGCGTTCTTCACCATGCTCGGCACGCAAAAGGGCGTGGCGCTTCATTTCTCGCCACCGGTGGCAGTGCTGCTTGGGGTGGTCACAGGAGTGGCGGGCGGTATTGCGCGTGATGTGCTGACGGGCGAAGTGCCGATGGTGTTCCGGCCGGAAATACACCTCTACGCCACGGCATCGCTATGCGGCGCGGTCCTGTACGTGGCGCTGCCCGGCGTAGGCGCAGGCGATTCGCTGGCGACATTGGCAGGCGCGGGACTGGTGTTGGTATTGCGTCTGGCGGCGATTTACTGGAAGCTGTCATTGCCTTTGTTTGAGGCGCGGTGAAAATCTTTTGCGTCCGTCGTTAGAATCGCGGATAGTAGATCAGCTTGAGGCAAGAATGATGAATAGAAGACAGCGTTTTTCGCGTGGCGGTTTCACACTGGTGGAACTGTTGGTGGTGATGACGATTTTGGGCATTTTGTCGGCCTTGCTGTTCCCGGCCCTTTCAAAGGGCAGAGGTAACATGGAAAAGGCCGCGTGTGCCAATAACATGCGGCAGATTTCCCTATTCATCACCCAGTATGCACGTGATAAGGATATTTATCCAGAAAGCGGACGTTGGGCGGGAACCTCCAGTGTTGAAGACGGTCCACTCGGTCGGTATGTCAAGGAACCCAAGATTTACATGTGTCCAACCGACACACAGTTGAAGGACGCATTAAAGAACCACAGCAAGCAACGGCTGACGAGTTACTCTTACAATAGTTGGTTCGATCGGAAACCGTTCAGCGTCTCAGTGGACTTGTCTCGGGCAATCATTCTGATGGAGCCCAATGTGGGCAGCGGCGGAAGCATGCAGCAAAGTTTTCAGGGGGCCGGTGCGCCCCGCCTTACCGACCGCCATAACGGTGGTGGCCATATCGCCTATGGCGATGGACACGCGGAGTTCATCACCCAGCAGCGTTTCCAGAAGAACAAGGACACCATCTTCGAAGTCACGCGCTGAGCCAACTCAACGCACCGCCGATGCGCGGAGTCGGACGTTGCGCTAGCGACTTGCGGCTTTTCTGTAGGTCTCGATTCCACCCAAAACAGCCAGCGCCAGCCTGTCGCGGTGAGTCGATTGGCTGATCAATCGCACATCGGACACGTTGGAAAGGAATCCGCACTCGACCAGCACGCCGGGACACGTCAGGTCTTTGAGCACCTCAAATCGCGCCCGCTTCACACCGCGCTCCACCGCACCTGCCCGCCCAACGAGCCCCTGCTGGATGCAGTGCGCCAGAACCACGTTGTCATTGTCAAAGCGGTTGCCGGTGAAGCTCACAAAATCCGCGGCATTCAACGTACTGCCCTTGGTGGAAGTGGACTGCGCACCCGCAGGTGTCAGGCAAAAGGTCTCCGTTCCACGCGGTTCGGCCGATGGCGCGGATGAGTTGAAGTGCAGGCTCACAAACAAATCCGCCTTTTGCGTCCGCGCAAATGCCGAGCGCGAGTCCAGCGACATCTCTCGGTCGTCGTTGCGCGTGAGCAGCACCCTGTAACCCCTCTGCATCAGCAGCACTTGCAGTCGTTTGGCCAGATCGAGCGTTAATGTCTTCTCCAACAACCCGCTCCGGGCATGTGCACCTTGGTCCGTTCCTCCGTGGCCGGGGTCAAGCACAATGGTCCGCAACGGCCACGCCGCCGCCAGTCCCGTTCGCCGCAACAGCGGGTCAAGCGTCTTGACCACGTCAATTGCCGGCACCCACACTTGATGGCTGTGCAACGCCAGCGGCGCACTCAGCCAGTATTTCACCCCCTGCACCTCCGCCTCGCGGCTGTCCAGCGTCAGACGCACCCGCACCAACGGCGATGTCAACATGACCGTCCGGTCATGATTCACCTGCCCCCTCAATCCAAACACTCTCATCACATCCCCCATCGCCACGTACTCACGGCCATACACATGTCGTGTCGTGAGCACAAGGGATTGCGCCGGCCCAGCCCACGCGCCGATCACGCAGGCAATCCACACGCTCATCCACCCCAAAGGCAACCGCTGTTTCATGCTTGGCTCAAAAATACTCGTTTGATTTCAGATACTCGATAACACCACCCTTTTCAAGGTGGAACACGAAGGCTGCGCGCCCCACATATGAGCGTTCCACCCGCGCCGGGTGTTGTGTTATGTTGACGCCTGTGAAAATGGAGGACGCATCATGAAACTGACCTATTGGAGCCATTCGTGTTTCCTGCTGGAAACCGGCAAGCATCGGCTGGTGATAGACCCATTCCTGACCGACAACCCCAAAGCACCGATCAAGGCCGGTGAGGTCAAGTGTGATTATGTGTTCGTTTCGCACGGCCACAATGACCACTTGGGCGACGCCATCGCCATTGCCCGCCGTAACAACGCCACGATCATTGCCAACCATGAGATCGCCGTGTTCTGTGGCCAACAAGGCGCAAACGTCCACCCGATGCACATCGGCGGCAGCCATCCGTTCCCGTTCGGCCGCGTCAAGCTGACCATTGCCCACCACGGCTCCGGTTACGAGACGGACACCGGCTTCCTCTACATGGGCAGCCCGACCGGCATTCTCGTCACCGCCGAGGACAAGACGGTCTATCACGCCGGTGATACCGGTTTGTTTCTCGACATGCAACTCATTGGCCGGCTGAATCGCATTGACGTGGCGTTATTGCCCATTGGTGACAACTTTACCATGGGCGTGGACGATGCTGTTGAGGCCGTTGTAATGTTGAAACCGAAAGTCGTCATCCCGATGCACTACGATACGTTTGACGTCATCCACGCAAATCCCGCCGAGTTCGCGCGCAGGGCCGCCACCACCGGGACAGAAGCCAACCCGCTTCGCGTCGGCGAGAGCTTCGAGTTCTGATGACTACCGTGAGAAATTTTTTTCGTGGATTGAAATACGTGATTGACCCTTGGGAAGAATGGTGTAAGTTGTAGTGCAGTGGGCGAGGGCCCACATGGATTTCGCGGCGGTCCAGATCCAAAAGATAGGCTTGCCGCGGTAAAGGTTCGGGCGACCTTCGGGTCGCCTGAACCGTTTTTGGCCCCTTGACTTGCCCGGTTGCTCCTTTAAGCTGCCGTCATTCATGAGTTCCATCGTTCACGTCGCGCTAGGAGAGCGCAGCTATGACATCCTGATCCGCGAGGGCTTGCTGGGTCAGATGCCGGAGTTGCTGCAACCACTCAAACTTGGCCGTCGTTGTGCCATTCTCACCGATACAAACGTCAGCCCGCGGTATGCCACCCCCCTTCGCGAGGCGCTCGTCGCAAGGGGATGGAGTGTCAGCGTCCACACGGTGCCGGCTGGAGAGAGTTCCAAGTCGCTCAAAATTGCCGGAAAACTCTACGAAGAACTTGTCGAAGCGCGGTTGAACCGCAGTTCGTTTGTGCTGGCGCTCGGCGGCGGTGTTGTGGGCGATCTGGCTGGCTTTATCGCGGCAACGTACCTGCGCGGCGTGGATTTCGTGCAAGTGCCGACGACGCTGCTGGCCATGGTGGACAGTTCCGTGGGCGGCAAGGTTGCGATCAACCTGCCGCAGGGCAAGAACCTTGTCGGCGCCTTCTACCAGCCGCGAATCGTCGTGGCTGACAGTGCCACGCTGGCGTCCCTGCCAGAGCGCGAGTTCCGCGCCGGTGTCGCCGAGGTCATCAAATACGGCGTCATTTACGACGCGTCTTTTTTCACCGCGCTGGAACAAGAACTGCCCGCCCTCATGGCGAAGGATGCCGGTGTGCTATCACGCGCAATCGCCCGTTGCTGCGAGATCAAGGCCGATGTGGTTTCCAAAGACGAGCGCGAGAGCGGACTGCGCGAAATTCTCAACTTCGGCCACACCGTTGGCCACGCCATCGAAGCCGTGACCGAATACGGCTGCTATCTGCATGGTGAGGCCATCGCCATCGGCATGGTCGCAGCAGCGCGGCTGTCACAGAAACATGGCGGTCTTGCAGAAGCGGACGCGAACCGTATCGAGGCATTGTTGCGCCGCGCTGGTTTCGACCTCCAGCCGCCCGACGCGCCGTTGGATCAACTGCTGGCTGCAATGCGCTCGGACAAAAAAGCGCGTGACGGAGGGTTGCGCTTCGTGCTCGCCCGCCGTATCGGCGAGGTTTTCTCCAGTGCCGTCGTCAGCGAATCGGATATCAAGGAGGTTCTCCATGTCAGCCGTCGGTGAGTCCATCGTCCGCGAGTTCTTCGAGTTAAACGGTTTCCTGGTGTGCCAGCACCGCAAATACGCAGTCATGGCGCGGGAGAAAACCGCCGACGAAGAGATTGATTTTCTCGTCCACAATCCTCACGCCGACCTCAGCGCCGGCCCGCCGAATTTCATCCTCGGCCCTGACGACATGAAGCGCGTCGCACGCGCCATCGTGGTGGTCAAGCCCTGGCACACTGAGCGGTTCGGCCCGTCGGTTGTATCGAAGAAACAGCTGTTGAAGTTCGTCGAGAAACGTTCGCTCGATGCCGCCGACCGCCGGCTGGGCCATGACGGGCCGTTGTTGAAACTACTGGTGCTGCCGGAACTGCCGGCGAGCGAATCGCTCAAGGCCAAGACCATCGAATTGCTCCGCGCTGCCGGAGTGGATGCTGTCATCATTTTCCGCACGATGCTGCTGGAGCTTATCGGTTCGGTGGAAGTCAATCGCAACTACGCCAAGAGCGACCTGCTGCAAATCATCCGGCTGCTCAAACTCTATCATTTGCTGAAAGGGCCGCAGCTTGAGTTGTTCGGGAAGCGAATCGGGACGAAGACAAAAGAAAAACCGGCTGACGCCTGACCAGCGGGGCCGAAGTGAACATGAAGGGGAGCTTAACGCAGGGATGCGGAGAGCGTAGAGGCTCGCAATGGCTCTGCGGATCTTTGTGCTTTGTGTCTGACCGCCAGCCATGAACGCCCGCGACGCCTACATCGCGCTGAACATGATTGATCATGTGGGGCCGGTGCGCGTGAAGCGGCTGCTCGACCGCTTTGTCCAACCGCAGGCCATCTTGGCGGCCAGTGCTAAGGAACTGATGCAAGTCGAGAGCATCGGGCCAGAGGTGGCGAAAGCCATCACCGGATGGCAATCGCAGGTCAACCTCGACGCCGAGTTGAAACGCATCGCCGACTTCGGCGCCCGCGTATTGACACTTGCCGACCCTGACTATCCCGCCAACCTCCGGCAGATTTACGACCCACCACTGGCGCTTTACATGAAGGGCTCGCTGGAGTCGCGAGATAAACACGCCGTCGCCATCGTCGGCTCAAGACAGACGACCTACTACGGTTTGGAGAGTGCGCGCAAACTCGGCTACCAGCTCGCTTACGCCGGCATGACGGTCGTCAGCGGTATGGCACGCGGTATCGACACCGCCGCCCACCAGGGCGCACTTGCCGCCAACGGCCGCACACTCGCCGTGCTCGGCACCGGCCTGGATGTCGTTTATCCGCCAGAGAACGGTGTGCTCTACGAGAAGATCGCCAGTGGTGGCGGCGCCGTCCTGACGCAGTTTCCGTTCGGTGTGCGGCCGGATGCGCAGCATTTTCCGCTGCGCAATCGTATCGTCAGCGGTCTCTCGCTTGGAATCGTTGTTGTCGAAGCGGATAACGGCAGCGGCGCGCTCATCACAGCCAACATGGCACTCGACCAAGGCCGCCAGGTTTTCGCAGTCCCGGGCAGAATTGACTCACCTCAGTCCCGGGGCTGCCACCGCCTCATCAAAGGAGGTGCCAAACTCGTTGAGGATGTTGAAGACGTTCTTTCCGAGTTCGAGGATTTGTTCCCCAAAACATCCCGTCCGGACACACCGGCGGCAATCGCACCCGCGCTGGAATTTTCCGCCGCGGAGCAGAAAGTACTCGATGCGGTGAGCAACGACGAGACCGACCTCGACCAAGTCATCCGGCAAAGCGGGTTGACAAGCGCAGAGGTTTTCGCCACGTTGCTTCGCCTTGAAATGAGACGCCAAGTCCGGCAATTGCCGGGCAAGCGTTTCGTTCGCACCCAAGCATGAGCGCAAAACATCTTGTCATCGTTGAGTCGCCGGCCAAGGCGAAGACGATCAATAAGTATCTGGGCCACGACTATGTCGTAAAAGCCTCGATGGGCCACGTCCGCGATTTGCCCAGCACCGGTCTGTGCGTGGACATCAAGAACGACTTTGAGCCTACATACGAGGTTTCGCCCAAAAAGAAGCAGGTGGTTGCCGAACTGAAGAAGGCGGCCGAACCTGCCGAGACTGTCTTCCTCGCGCCTGACCCCGACCGCGAAGGAGAGGCCATCGCGTGGCATCTGCGCGAACTGCTCGCAAAGAACAAGAAAGACCAGAAGCGGTTTTGCCGCGTCGCGTTCAACGAGATCACAAAGAACGCCGTCCAGCAGGCGTTTCAAAACCCGGGCGAAATCGAAATGCCACGCGTGGACAGCCAGCAGGCGAGGCGCGTGCTTGACCGCATCGTCGGTTATCAGATCAGCCCGTTGCTGTGGCGTCGTGTCCGCGGCGCGCGCAGCGCCGGCCGCGTGCAAAGCGTCGCTGTGCGGCTTATCGTCGAGCGCGAGCGGGAGATCCGCGCGTTCGTGCCGAAGGAATACTGGTCGGTCGAGGCGGAATTGCGCAAACTGGTGGACCCGCGCGCACCATTCCACGCCCGGTTGGTTCGTATCAATGACGAGAAGCTGATCGACGTCGAGAAAGGTCTGTTCCTGCTCGGCAACCAGGGCGCCGCCGATGCAGCGAAAGCGGAGCTCGAAGGCGCAGCGTGGCGAGTCGAGAAGGTGGACGAACAATCGCGCAAGCGGAATCCGTTCCCGCCATTCATGACCAGCACGCTTCAGCGCGCCGCCTCCACCAACCTCCGGCTTGGCACCGACCTGACCATGCGCATTGCCCAGCAACTCTACGAAGGCGTTGAACTGGGCAACGAGGGTTCCGTGGGTCTTATCACCTACATGCGTACCGACTCGCTCACCGTCTCGCGAGACGCGCAGGCCGAGGCGCTTGCCTACATTCGCGAGACGTTTGGGGCGGAGTATGCGCCGGAATCGCCAAACTTCTATCGCTCGCGCGAGACAGCCCAGGGCGCACACGAGGCGATCCGCCCCACGTCGGTTCAGCGCACGCCAGAGAGTGTGGCGCCGTATCTTGACCACCAGCAACTTGCGCTCTACACCCTGATTTGGAAACGGTTTGTCGCGAGCCAGATGGCACCGGCACAATTACTCGTCAAGAGCGTGGACATCCTCGCACGCAACGAACACGTGGCCACTCCTCGCAACTTCGGGTTCCGCGCCAGCAGCACGCAAGTGACATTTCCCGGGTTCCTGAAGGTTCACGGCGTCGAGGAAGGTGACGAGGACAAGACAGCTGAGGAAGCTGGCGAGGCAATCCCGCCGTTGACCGCCGCTGAGATGTTGGAACTGCTTGGCTTGAAGCCCGAACAACATTTCACCGAGCCGCCGCCGCGCTATTCCGAGGCGACGTTGATCAAGGTGCTGGAAGAACTCGGCATCGGCCGCCCCAGCACTTACGCGCCGACTATTTCAACGATCCAGAAGCGCGAATACGTCGAGAAAGAGAAGGGTCGTCTCAAGCCAACGTCACTCGGCGAGACAACGACGGACCTGCTCGTAAAATGGTTCCCCGAACTGCTCGATGTGAAATTCACCGCGCAGATGGAGGAGCAACTTGATGAAGTGGAGTCGGGCAAGATCGAGTGGCACGAGTTGCTCAAACGCTTCTACAAGGGTTTCAAACCGGCGCTCGACAAGGCTCATGAGGTCAAGAAACCGGAAAAAACCAACCTCAAGTGCCAGGACTGCGGCGCTCCGATGGTCATCAAGCACGGTCGCAACGGCGAGTTCCTGACCTGCTCAAAATACCCGAAATGCAAGAACGCCGCCAATTTCATCCGCGACGAAGCCGGCGTTATCCACATCCAGGAACCGGAAAAACTGCACATCAAATGCGAGAAGTGCGGCCAGCCGATGACGGTGCGCAACGCCCCGAGCGGCGAGTTCCTCGCCTGCTCCTCCTATCCAGAGTGCAAGAACACCATGAACTTCACGCGCGACGCCAATGGCGTCGTCGTGCCGGAGAAGAAAGAGGAGACCGGCGTCAAATGCGAGAAGTGCGGCGAGTCGATGATCATCAAAAGCGGCAGGAACGGCGAATTCCTCGCCTGCTCGGCGTATCCCAAGTGCAAGACGACGCGGAACTTCACGCGCGATACCACAGGGGCCATCGTGCCAGAGAAGAAGGAAGAAACCGGCATCAAGTGCGAGAAATGCGGTTCGGAGATGGTCATCAAGTCCAGCCGCCGCGGGCCGTTCCTGGCTTGCTCCGGCTACCCGAAGTGCCGCAATGCGATGAGCTTCACCCGCGACGAAAGCGGCAAGATTATTCCCAAGCCGCGAGCCGAATCGCTGATCAAGGTGGAGGAGAAATGCGACAAGTGCGGTGCGCCGATGGCGTTGAAGGGCAGCCGCCGCGGATCGTTCCTTGCCTGCACCGCGTATCCAAAGTGCAAGAGCACCAAACCGTTGTCGGACAAGTTGAAGGAAGAACTCGCCGCCGCCCGCGCCAAAATAGCCGCCAGCCAACCCCAAGCCGAAGCTGCTGCAGGTGTCGCGCCGAGCGCAAAGCCCAAGGCGATGCTGACTAAAATCGAGTGCGAGAAATGCGGCAAACCGATGGCCGTCCGGCAGGGGCCGCGCGGACAATTCCTCGGTTGTTCCGGTTATCCGAAATGCCGCAATGCAAAACCGATGCCACCCGGCCTCGAACTCGTTGGCGAAACGCCCGCAACCGAACCGGCCGCGCACGGGCCGGTGGAAGCGACGGCGGAACAGTTGAAGCAGAAGAAAGCCAGCGCGACGGCTCCAAGCACCGAGCCCGTCGCCCCAGCCGATTCGCAATCACCGGCGACAACCGATGAGAAATGCGAGAAATGCGGCGCTCCAATGACCATCCGCAGTGGCCGGTTCGGACCGTTCATGGCCTGTTCGGCCTACCCGAAGTGCAAGACCACGAAAAAAATGCCACCGTCGGAGTAGCTGCCTGGCCCGACGAACTGGTTCGCGATTTCCTGCAATACCTGCAGGCTGAGCGCAATGCCTCGGCCCTCACTCTTCGCAACTACGAACAGTGCCTCCGCGAATTTCGAGTGTGGATGGCAGAAAGCGGCAAGCGGCAGGCGGCAGGCGGCAAGGGAACAGTGGCAGAAGCCAAGAGCGGTTCACTTCCGCAAACCACGGAGGGCTCGCCCGTTCCTTCCTCTTTGCCTCCCATCAACTGGCGCTCCATCGAGCCATTTCAGTGCCGGCGCTATCTAATGGCGCTGATGCAAGCGGGGCTGAAACGTGCAACGGTGGCGTTGCGCATCGCGGGTCTGCGGTCGTTCTACCGCTTCCTCATGCGGCGCGGCACCGTGAAGGACAACCCGCTCAGTGGTCTTATCATGCCAAAGCGCGAGAAGCGCCTCCCACGATTTCTGACACTCCAACAAGTGAACGATCTCCTCAACGCACCGTTGAAGATCGCCGAGTCCGCATCTGACGACAAGAAGCGTGGTCCCGGTCGTCCGCCGGCGGCGTTCGTGCCGTGGCGGGACAAAGCCATCCTCGAAACACTCTACAGCGGCGGCCTGCGCGTTCATGAGGTCTGCAACCTGAACCGTGGACACATTGATGCGCTTAGCGAGGTCATCATCGTGCGCGGTAAAGGCGGTAAGGAACGGCTCTGCCCCGTGGGCCGGCCAGCGCTGGATGCGATTGAGATCTACTGGTCCAAGCTGCCGCCGCAGGCCCCGCATGGGCGCGACACGCCGGCGTTTCTCGACAGCCACTTGCGCCGCCTCCGACCACACGAGGTCCAGCGTAAAATGAAGGCCTATCTGAAGATCGCCGGCATCGGTGCAGACCTGACTCCGCACAAGCTGCGGCATAGTTTTGCCACGCATATGCTCGATGCCGGCGCGGATCTGCGCAGCGTGCAGGAACTCCTCGGCCACTCCAGCCTCTCCACGACACAGGTCTACACCCACGTGACGTCCGCCCGGCTCAAGCAGGTTTACGACAAGACGCATCCGAGAGCCTAACGCTCGCTGCTCACAGAAGTCGCATGGAGTCTGGCAGTCTTGGCCGTCTTTCGACGTGTTGAGCGGACAGCAATTCCGTTCTCAAAAACTTTTGCTGGACGGTGGCGGCGCGGGCCGACAACACTCCTGTTATGCAAGTCAATCTCGCTACTCTCATCACTGACGCGAGCCGTGTCATCGGCAGCGTGCTCAACCACGAGGCTGCCATCCGCGCCAGCGCTGACGCCATGACTCGCGCACTGCAAGTGGGCGGGAAGATACTCACCGCCGGCAACGGTGGTTCTGCTGCCGACGCGATGCACCTCTCCGAGGAACTTGTCGGCCGCTACAAGGGCAACCGTCGCGCGCTGGCCTCCGTCGCCCTCAACTGCGATGCCACCGCGCTGACGTGCATCGCCAACGATTTCTCCTTCGACGAGATCTACTCCCGCCAAATCGAGGCACTCGGCCGCAAGGGAGACGTGCTCGTGATCTTCTCCACCAGCGGCAACTCGCCGAACATCCTCAACGCCTTGGAGGCCGCCAAGAAGTGCGGCATGGTCACCGTCGCGATGCTCGGCAAGAGCGGTGGCAAAGCCATGGGTCGCGCTGACCACGAAATCATCATCGCCAGCCCCGATGGCGCCCGGGTTCAGGAAGCACATACGCTCATCCTGCACCTATGGCTGGAGTTGATCGAGACAGCGATAAAATAGCACGCTCCGCTATCGCTCAGACTGCTTCAATGACACAGCGCCGCGGCGCAATCACAACGACCGCAGCCAGATGTTGCGGAATCGTACGGGACAGTGATGCCCCGCCAGACGCAGCGGGCCCTTGCTGATCTTCTGTTTGTATTGGGCAACGATGCGGTGGCCGGTCTCGCCGTGAATCTCTTCGTTCAGTTGGACCAGCACCCCATTGTGGAAGAGTGTCACACGTGCGGCCTGCACGAGCTTGTCGCCGTCAAACTCCGGCGCTGTGAAGACAATGTCGTAGCTCTGCCACTCGCCCGGCTTGCGGCAGGCATTCACGAGCGGCGGTTTCAGCCCGTAGATGGCGGCGGCCTGGCCATCGGGATAGAGCTTCTCGTTGTAGGAGTCGAAGATCTGGATCTCGTAGAGGCCCATCAGCATGACGCCGTTGTTGCCGCGGTTATACCACGGGCCTTCGAAGTTGGCCGGGCACATCCATTCGATGTGAATCTGGCAACTCCCGAATTCCTCTTTCGTCGTGAGGCTGCCTGAAACCGCTTCAATGCAGCCATCCACGACCTTCCAGGTGTTCGTCTGCCACTGCGCGAGATCCTTGCCGTTGAAGAGCGAGATTGCGTCTGACGGCGGCGGCGCGGGTGCGGGCGCGGGGCCGGGGTCGATTCGCTTCGGCGCGGGCCGGTCGGGATCGTGCACAAGCCAGCCATACCACGGCAGCTTGGGCGTATCCTTGTAGCCGGAGACGCCGGAGCCATCCTTGGCATGAACCAGTTCAGCGGCGTGAACGCCGAAGGAAAACGAGAGCAGTATGAACCCCACAAAGAGTGCCCGTATGAAAGAGGAGACGTTTTTCATAAGTGGGCACGATATTACGGCGGCATCCGCACACGGACAAGAACTGGATTTCGCCGACCCGCGGTTCACTCGCGGATGAACATCGCTATCACCACCCAACTTCACGGCGGAGATTCGTGTTTACGAACAGCCACAGGAACAGATAAGAGGAAGGCGAAGATTATTCTCGCTGATCCGCGACAACAAAAAGGATGCCATGATCCGTTTACGATTCACCACTCTTTTGCTCGCCTCAAGCGTTGGCCTGTGCGCCACCGACGAAACCCCGCCGACGCCGAAGTGGTTCTACGACATCACGCGCGTGGCCTACACCGACCTGCCAAACATCCAGACGCTCGGCGATTGGCCGGAGAAACTCATCGAGGACTGCGCCAAGGCCGGGGTGCAGTTGTTCATCTCCCGCGCGCACAGCGGCGAGCACTGGAACGAACTGGCTTGGAAGAGCGCGTTCGGCAAACCCGACCCGAAGATGGGCGACCGCGACCGCACACGCGAGGTGGTGGCGCTTTGCCGCAAACACGGCATCCGCTACATCCCCTATTATTGGGCGCAGCGCGAACCGGCATCGGTCGCGGAAGCGCATCCCGACTGGCGCTGCGTGAACAGCAAGGGCAAACCGACCTCTTACCTCTGCATGAACACGCCTTACCGCGACCTCGTCCGCAATCGCATCGTCGAATTGGTCAAGGAAGTCGGCGTGGACGGCATCTTCTTCGACATGTTCCACGCGCGCAGCGACGAATGCTATTGCGCAGCGTGCAAGGCGAAGTTCAGCAAGGAGACCGGTCAGGAACCGCCGTTGAAGGAGGATTTCGACAGCGTGCTGTGGCAGCAATGGACAAACTTCAAGTACCGCTCCATCGAAAGCGCGATGCTGGAATTCAACCACGCCATCAAGGCGGCAAATCCCGAAGCCGCGCTCCTGGTGAATTCCTGGAACGCGTGGGTCTATCGCCAGCCCGACCGGACGTCGCACAACATCCGCAACTCCATCCGTGTCGCCGAAGTCGTGGACGGCATGTTGGAGGAGACCGGCTGGTATGACACGGTGGACCCCTCGTTCTTCGCGTTCCCGGCGCTGCACAATTTCATGAGCTGGCACCTCGGCGGCCTCTGCAAGGACAAGCGGGCGTTCATGTGGTCCTCGCCAAGCTACATGCGCACGCAGCCGGTGGGCTACACCGAAGCGGCGATTCGCGTGCTGGCGATGATGGCTAACGGCTCTGTCCCGGCGCAATCGGTGCCGGGCCGCGACGTGATGGCGCGCTACATGGCCGACATCGCCGCGCGCGACGAGCACTTCCGCAACGACCGTCTCCATCCGTGGTGCGGGCTGGTCGTGTCGGAGAAAACCGAGCTGTGGTATGGCCGCAACGACCCCAAGAACCGCTACGTCAAAGGTGTCTACGGCGCATTCCAGACGATGATGGAACGCCATCTGCCCGTCTCGCTCGTCACCGACCGCGACCTGGAGCGCGGCAAACTCGACGGTTGCAAGGTGCTCTTCATGCCGAACTGCGCCGCGATGAGCGACGCCGAGATGGAAACCGTTCGCCGCTTCGTCCGCAACGGCGGCGGCCTCGTCGCGACCTATGAAACATCCCTCTACGACGAGCACGCGAAGCCGCGCGACACCTTCGGCCTCGCCGACGTGCTCAATGCGAAGAAGACCGGCGCGTTTGACTGCCAGCGCGTGGTCATCAGTTGGGATGTGAAGCACCAGCACGGCGCCCATCTGCATCTGGCCCCGCAGCACCGTTGGTCCTCGGACCCGGTCATCCGCGAAACGCTGATGCGGCACAGCGCGACGCAGCCACTCACCAACATCAGCTACGGTCTGCCACTCAACTCCCGGATGCTTCTGGTCGAGCCGGCGAAAGGCAGCGCCAGCCCGATGCGAATTGCGACGGCCACGGCCGACAAGAAAACCGGCGAGGTCAAACGCACAAACACGCCGGCAATCATCGAGAGCACCTACGGCAAGGGCAAGGTCATCTACCTGCCGGACGACATCTCCACCTCGTTTTTCCGATTCGGCCACGAACACTGGGCGCGGATGATGGAACTAGCGTTGCGCGAGACGGCCTCTGCTCCGCCGCCAGTCGAGGTCACGGCGCCGCGCCTCGTGCAGGCGATGACACACACCCAGGGCAACCGTCTCGTGGTTCACCTGCTCAACGACGTTTCCTCCCTTGGCCGTTCGCAGAACGTTGTCGGCGAATCGCTCTACGAACGCCGCGAGGTCATCCCGATCCATGACATCACGTTGACCTTCCGCGATAAAAAACTGCATCGGTTTCAATTCGTTCCCGGCAACACGGAGCTGAAGGCCACGCAAACGAAGGACGGCTGGCTCGTGACCGTGCCGCGGCTGGACATGCATGGCATGGTCGTGGCGGAGTGAACTCCGGCACATCGCCGCCGTTTTGAGTTTGAACTTCGGCAGCGCACATGTCATTTAGCGGTTGCTGCCATGCACCATCCAATATCTCACTCCATCGGGCTGTTCTTCCTGTTCACTGTGGCGACGGCTGTCGCTGCCACCACCGAGAAGTCCGCCGCCCCGCCGTGGAATCTGCGCCAGCTTTCAAAAGCGCCACAGACTTATCCCGCGCCCGGCTTTGAGACCAACGGCGTGCGCGCGGTTTTCTTCGACGGCCTGCCGTGGCAGGGCAAACCGACGCGTGTGTTCGCCTTCATCGGTGTGCCAGAACACAAGCGTGGCGAGAAAGTGCCCGGCATGGTGCTCGTGCACGGTGGCGGCGGCACGGCGTTCGCCAACTGGGTCAAACGCTGGAACGATCGCGGCTATGCGGCCATTGCGATGGACACTTGCGGCGCGGTGCCGCGAGGTTCCTACGGCAAGTGGCAGCGCCACGACGCCGGCGGCCCTCCCGGCTGGGGCGGTTTTGACCAGATCAACGAACCCATCCAGGATCAGTGGACCTATCACGCCGTCGCCGACGCCGTCCTCGCGCACACGCTGCTGCGCTCGATGCCTGACGTGGATAACACGCGCATCGGCCTTACAGGCATTTCGTGGGGCGGCTATCTCACCTGCATCATCGCCGGCGTGGACGATCGTTTTCGCTTTGCGTCGCCGGTTTATGGCTGCGGTTTCCTCGGCGACAACTCGGCGTGGCTGAAAAACTTCGAGCAAATGGGCAAGGAGACTGCTGCGAAGTGGCTGAAGCTCTGGGACCCGTCGCGCTATTTGTCGCGCGCAAAGATGCCGATGCTCTGGGTCACGGGCACGAATGACTTCGCTTATCCGTTTGACTCGCTCCAGAAATCCTATCGCCTGCCGCCCGGCAAACGCACGCTCTGTATCCGCGTCCGCATGCGGCACGGCCACGGCCCGGCCGGTGAAGGGCCGGAGGAAATCCGCGCGCTGGCTGACAGCATCCTCAAGAAGGGCAAGCCGCTTGCGCGCATCACGGCTCAGGGCCGCAAAGGAGACGAGACCTGGGCAACGTTCGAGTCAAAGACGAAGATCGCGAAGGCCGAGTTGAACTTCACCAAGGACACCGGCGTCTGGCAGAAGCGGTTGTGGGAGACAACCCCGGCAAACCTGGACCCGGCCCGGCGCAGAGTCACAGCCGCCGTGCCCGCCGGCGCGACAGTTTTCTATCTCAATCTCTTTGACGAACAAGGGTTGGTTGTGAGCACGGAACACATCGAGTCGAAATGAAAACGAAATTGTCATTCCTGGTAACGCTGGCGCTGGCCGCCAACAGCTTCGCAGCAGAAACCGTTGGCGAACGGCCCTACGAGATGGTTTGGGCCAACCGCACCGAGGACACGCACGCGCCGCTGATTGATTTCGAGAACCTCGACGGCTGGAAAGTGGAGACGAAGGACGCCATTGCCACACTCACGCTCTCGCGTGAACAACAACTTTGGGGCAAATACGTTGGCAAGCTGGTCTATCGTGCCGATGGCAAACTGCCGCGTGTCACGCTCCGTCCGCCGAAGCCCATCGCGTTGCCGCAGTCGTTCGATTGCATCAACTTCTGGGTTTACGGCAACAACTGGGCGTGGGTGACCGACAAGACCACGCCGCCGGTGGAGTTCGCCGTGCTCCTGCGTGGAAAAGGCGGCGCAGAGGTGCGCGTCACAATGAGCAGCGTGCGCTGGAAGGAGTGGTGGGTGATGCACCGCAAGCTCACCGTCGAACAGCTCGACCTGCTCAAGGACGGCCCGACGCTTGAGGGCATCCAGATCAGCAACGGCCGCAACAAGGACGACCGCACGCTCTATCTCGACAACCTCGCCATCTATAAAGAGGAGTTGAAACCGCTGGCGTTCGAGCCGCGCCGCAAACGCGGCATTGAGATGTTCCCCGGCCAAGGCGACGGCACGAATACCGGTTCCGGCAAGCTGCCGTTCCCGACCCGCGAGGAAACGATCCTGCCAGACAACCTCACGAAGAGTTTCAGGACCACACTGACGAAAGATGGCGATGCGTTTGTGTTCCGCTATCGCGGCAAGGACGGCGATCTGGAGTATCGCTATGAGCCGAAGACAGGCACGCTGGGTGATGTGACCGCGCGCTGGGCGGGACGCGGGGATTGGTTTCAACCGATGGCGGACGGCGGCATTTTCTTTTCGTCAGCCCAACCAGGCAAAGCACTCGCGCCGGAAAAGCTCGAACCGCTTGGCTGCGAGCGCGTCCGGGACACGGTGATCTCGCGTTGGCGCTGCCGGCTTGGCGAGCGCAGCGGGGAAGTTGCCTACACGTTCCGGCTCTGGCAGAAGTCGCTGGTGGTGGATGTGAAGTGTCCCGGCGGCGAGGTCGGTGAGATTCGTTTCGGCAAGGCAATCGGCGTCGAGAATCCGCGCCTCGTGACGCTGCCTTATATGAGCTACGGCGGGCCGCGCCCCGCAGTGCTCGTCGCCGGCCCGCAAGAGAAGCCGCTCTTCGTCTTCGGTCTGCCCGACTATTACCGCTCCAATGCGTCGTTGCTCTGGGCGGTCAACACGGTCGCAGCCAACGGCGTCACCTACAACGGTGGCACACGCTACGAGCCCAAAACCGACGGCAAGCGCAACGACTGCTTCGAGCGGCTTTTCCTGACGATCTCGCCGCGGTTTGAGGAGGTGCTGCCCAACATCCCGAACCCGAAGTCGCAGTGGATGCACGTCGCCGGCAATCGGCTGTGGCGCGCGCATGGCGCGAGCAACCGCGAGAGCGACTACGAGTATTGGAAGAACGTCGCGCGTTACGGCATGACCCAGGTGGTCATTACCGATCACGAAACCGGCTGGCGCGACGGCGGTGAGAGCTTCACGTTCCGTACGCGCACGGCGCCCAAGCGGGGCGGCGATGAGAGCCAGGCCGAATACTCCCGCAAGATTCAGGCGCTCGGTTTCCGCTACGGCATTTACAACAACTACACCGATTATGCGCCGGTCAACGAGCATTGGAGCGAGGACATGGTCACGCGCCTGTCGAATGGCGACTGGCGGCCCGCCTGGGCGCGCTGCTACAACCCGAAGCCCACGCGCGCGGTCGAATACGAAGCGAAACTGACGCCGATCATCCAGCAGAAGTTTCATCTCTCGACGGCCTACTGCGATGTGCATACGGCGGTGACACCGTGGGCCTATTGCGACTACGACGCGCGGGTGCCGGGCGGGGGGACGTTCGCGGCGACATTCTACGCCTACGGCGAGATCATGCTCCACCAGAAGGCGACGTGGAACGGGCCGGTCTATAGCGAGGGCAACCACCACTGGTTCTACTGCGGACTTACCGACGGCAACTATGGCCAGGATCAGGCCGCGAAGCTGCCGGTGAACCCGTGGCTCGTGGACTTCGACCTGCGCAAACTGCACCCACTCTGCTGCAACTTCGGCATGGGCAACCCCGGCATGTTTTATGGCCGCGAAGAAAACCTCGGCAAGACACCGGCCGACCGCGACGCGCATCTCGACCGTTTCCTCGCCGCGACGCTGGCGTTCGGGCACACGGGTTTTCTGGTGATGGAAGGTGGCATTCAGAACGCCATCCGCAGCTATTTCACGCTCCAGCAAGTCCACGCCGCCTATGCGCAGCAAACCGCCACCGACATCCGCTACGCCGACGAGCGCGGCCAACTGCTTGATGTCACCGCCGCCGTTGCAAGCGATGCCTTCCGCCGCTCGCAGGTCACCACGCGTTACGCGAACGGCCTGCGCGTAACCGTCAATGGCCATCCCAGCGAAACATGGCGCATCGAAGTGCCACCCGCAGCCCTGACGGCCCTGTTCGGTTCGCGGGGCAACAACACCAACAGGAATGCCAGCGCTACGCTGACACTGCCGCCGAACGGCTGGTTCGCCCGCAGTGCTGACGGCAAACTGATCGCGCTCAGCGCCATCGTGGACGGTCATCGCGCCGACTATGTGGACTCGCCGGCCTATCTCTACGCCGACGGGCGCGGGCAGTTCACCCGCTTCTCGAAAGCTGCCAGCGACGGTCAACTGATCGTCCACAAGCGCGACGGCGGCGCGGTGGAGGTCATTCCGGCTGGCAAGTGCACGTCGCTGGGCATTTCGCTCAACGGCAAGACCGCCTCCGCCGTTGCGCTCGACAAGGAAGGCAAGGAGATCGGCACTGCGGAGACACGTTTCAGCCGCGGGCTGGTTTACGTCATGCCGCAGACCAACGCGTTCAGTTACGTGTTGAAACCCGCCGCAAAACCGGCCGCGACGCTCGCCTGCCCGCGCAGCGAAGTGGTGCCGGGCGAGACCGTTGTTGTGCTCGGACGTGAGCGGCACGAATTCCGTGTGCCAGCCGATACGAAACCCGGTGCGCGGCTGTGGCAACAGTTTGAGGACATGTGGATTGATTTCACCGTTGTGCCGCTGGCCGACGTGAAGCTCTCGCTCAATGACAAGTTGCAGCTCGACATCACGCCACATCTCGCGCAGCCAACGCGCGCCGAGGTGACGCTGTCTGAGATGAACCAGACCGTCTCAGTTCTTCTTGTGCCGGAACAGCCTGCGCAACTCTCTTTCAACTTTGCGCAACCTGTCCGCGAGGAAGCCCGCCAAGTGTCGATGAAGATCGTCGCGGGCGACCTCCGCCACGAGCAAAAGTGGTGGTTGCTGACCGAGGAATCCATCGAGTCCATCGCAGCCATGCCGGAGAAATACGAGACCGGCCAGTGTTTTCGCAAGGGTTCGCCCACCGGACTCGACGGCAAGTCCGGCGCAAACGTGCATCCCGACGTTCACATGACTTGCGGCAACGAGACGAAGCCCGGTCTCTTCATGCACCCGCCCTACCAAGGCGGCACCGGAGTTGCATTTGCGTTCTACGATCCGGTCACACTCCCGCGCAAGCCGGCGGCGTTCCGTTGCGACATCGGCAAACGTGACGGCAGCGACCGCGGTGACGGCGTCCTGTTTCGCGTTGCTGTGGTCGAAACCGGCGGCAAAGAAACCATCGTCGCAGAAAAACAGTGGGCCGAACACGCGTGGGCGCCGCTCGAAGCCGACCTGTCGCGATGGGCCGGCCGGACAATCCGCATCAAACTCATCAGCGATGTCGGCCCGGCCAACAACTCCAGCGGCGATTGGGCGTGCTGGGCGAACCCGCGCATCGAGAACCGCGAGCCTGTCTTGAAGACCACGTTGCACGACCACGCGGCGCAACTGCGCCATGAACCGGCGCCGCATCCCGTCGCCAACCTTGCCATCGCCGACTTGCGCGCCGCCAAGCGCGGCTGGCTGCATTTCGAGAGCATCGGTCTCCAGCACGGCGGCGGGTATATTTCGCAGGGCCAGCTTAACAGCGTCTCGATCGGCGAACTGCCCGGATCGCAGGGCAGCGAAACCAAGGGCATATGGTCGCCAGCGGTCTCAATCCCACTGCTCGCCGAAGCCATCGCGAAGCTGGGCAAGGAGAACATCTTCAAAATCCAGAATCCATCTGCGGATAGCTTCAAAGTCCGCCGTTTTTGGATCGAACTGGAACTGGCCGACGGGCGCAAGTGCTCGTCCAAAATCCACGCACTAACCTACACGCAACCCTCCGGATGGTTCTACGCCGAGGGCATCGGCGTGCCCGCCGACGAGAACATCGAGGTGGACATCCGTTTCCCGGCAGGCAAGTAGATCTGGCCGCCGGCGGTTGACGCCGCTCCATACGGCATACTCGTCAGCGTTGGGGGGGTCGCGGTCATGGCCTGACCGTTTGCTATGCCGCCGTCCTGAGCTGCTCGCGACGCAGCGACAGGTTCCTGGCAATCCGCCATCCACCATCCACCAGCACAATGATCACGCAAACGATCATCACAACAGTGAGTGCGGCGTTGATGTAGCCGTTGACATTCCCCGCCTGGCCTTTGGGAATGAAATTGTCGAAGACGTTGGAGTAGCCAGCCACCAGCGTCGTGGCAGCCATGAACACGGCGGGCAGCGCCGTGATCAGCGCGTAGGCAGGTTTCGTGGCGTGCTTGACGAGATAGCCGGTGCCCACCACCAGCGCGAGCGTGGCGAGCAATTGGTTGGCAACGCCGAACATCGGCCAGATGCTGGTGATGTCGTTCGCGCAGAGCAAATAACCCCACGCGACCGAGATCAGTCCGCCCGTGAGCAGGACCGTGGGCCAGTAGTTCACATCGCCCAGCTTTGGGTGGATGCGGCCAAGCACTTCCTGGATCATGTAACGTCCGACGCGCGTGCCGGCGTCCACCGTGGTGAGAATGAACAAGGCCTCGAACATGATCGCGTAGTGATACCAGTAAGCGATGAAATGACTCATGCCGGGCAGCTTCGCAAAAATGTGCGCCATCCCGACCGCCAGCGTGACTGCGCCACCCGTGCGGCCGGCGAGGTCTTCGTTGACCATCTTCGAGAAATGGTCGAGTTCCACCGGCACAATGCCCAGAGCCGACCACTTGGCCGGGTCAACGTTGATGGCCAGATAGTCGTTCGGCAGCAACACCGTGGCTGCGATCAGCGCCATCACCGCTACGAACGTCTCCATCAACATTGCGCCGTAGCCAACGAACAACGCCTCCGGCTCGTGCGCCAGCATCTTCGGCGTCGTGCCCGACGCGATCAGCGAATGCCAGCCCGAGATGGCGCCGCACGCGACCGTGATGCACACGAACGGCCAGACCTTGCCGGGAATGATCGGCCCGCCGCCGTTGATGAACTCCGTGACTGCCGGCATCCGGATTTCGGGGCAGACGACGATGATGCCAAGTGCCAGCAGCGCGATGGTTCCAATCTTCATGTAGGACGACAAGTAATCGCGCGGCGCCAGCAACAGCCACACTGGCAGCACCGACGCCAGGAATCCATACACCGTAATCCCGATGGAAAGCTGCCCCTTCGAGTAGGTGAACAGCCGGGCGAATTCCGAGTGATGCACCCAGGCGCCAACCACGACCGCCAGCAATACCAACACCACGCCTACTATGGACGCCTCTTTCACCTTGCCCTTGCGCCAGACTTCCATGTGGACTCCCACCAGCATTGCGATGGGGATCGTCAGCAGGATCGTAAACGTCCCCCACGCACTATCGGCCAGCGCATTGACCACGACCATCGCCAACCCCGCCAACGCCGTCGTGATGATGAACAGGATGGCCACCATCGTCACCGCGCCCGACAGGGGCGACAGGTTTTCCTTGGCAATCTCCGCCAGCGACCGGCCGTTGGAGCGGATCGAGGCGACCAACACCACGAAATCATGCACGCCGCCTGCGAGCACGCCGCCGATCAGCAACCACAACATGCCGGGCAAATAGCCGAACTGCGCCGCCAGAACCGGCCCCACCAGCGGCCCCGCGCCGGCGATGGCGGCGAAGTGATGGCCGAAAGTGACGTATTTGTTGGTGACGTGGAAGTTCTTGCCGTCTTCGAATTGCTGCGCGGGCGTCTTGGCATCGGCACGCAAAACCAATGCGCGGCTGGCCAAAAATGCCCCGTAAAACCGATATGCCAGCGCCAACACCAAAGCCGAAATAACAACCAATCCAAGTCCGTTCATATCAATTCAATTCCACTTCCAACAGTTTGTTAAAGTTCATGGGGTGGCCACGATCCTCGCACTAATACTTCGTGCGAAAACCCATCGCCCGCATCACACACCATCCTTTGGCGGCCTCGAAAAACTGAAACGTCGCCAACGCCAACAGCACGCCAGCGACGCTGCTTCGGCCACACCACCAGCAACCCACCGCCACGGTGAGGCACAACAAGCCGCTCGCTGTCCGCCACAGCCGGCCGGCGCGGTCAATGTTGCATTCCAGCCTCAAGCTTGTGCGTTGGGAGCGCCACCCTGACTGGCCACAAAACCAAGCGCCGGGGCGCCTTCGGCCGCGCCGCCGACCTGCGTGGCGAGATAGGCGCTGCCGAGTTCTTCGATGTGTCCGATGATGTCCTGAAAATGATCCAGATGGATCTGCTCTTCGGTGACGAGCTGCTCGAAGAGCTTCGCGCTCAGAGAATCGCGACTATCGCGGCAGACTTGGTGCGCTTCGTTGTAGTCGCGCACGGCAATCTCTTCCAGTTCGGCGTCATACTTCATGATCTCCAGCACCGGCAGTTTCTTCTTCGCCGGCATGTCGGGCTGGCTGGTGGGCGTGCCACCGAGGATGAGGATGCGCTCGGCCAGCATCTCCGCGTGGCGCATTTCGTCGATGGCAATGAGCTTGAGCTGCTGGGCAAACTGGCCGTAATCGCTGTCGGCCAGTTCATAGTGCTGGGACATGTACTGCAGGATCGCGGCCAATTCGGAAGCGCGTGCCTTGTTCAGGACATTGATGACGGTCTGTTTGCTATCGGGTTTCGCAGCCATGATCTTTTCTCCAGGTTATCTGCTTGTTCCAGTTGCCACACATCTCTCAAAACATGGTTATTCGTAATCCTGCGTGGCAATGCCAACGCATGCCACTTCAGTCTGTAGCCCCGCCATGCGCAGGTTCAAGTCTCTTTTCATGTCTGAAATACTGAAAAGGAAGTTGACTGGCACGGCTGAAACTGTTCAATCAAATGCACAATGAAGCGGCTCGCGATCCATTTGAGCTTGTTGTTCCTCTTCCCCACATGCGGACTGCTGACGGGTTGTGGCAAGCCCTCTTCGCGCGAACAAGCCACGCTGCGGGTGCTCTGCGGCAGTTCGATGGCGACGCCGGTGCAGGAGACGGGCCGGCAGTTTGGCGAAACACGCAAAGCGCGGATCGAGTATGACCTCGGAGGTTCGGAAACGTTGCTGCCCAAGATCCTCGCGGGCGCCCGTGGCGATGTTTTCGTTTGCCATGACCCGTTTGAGGAAAAGCTCAAGGCAGCCGGCCGGTGCGCGAACGCGGTGGCGGTTGGGTGGCTCGAACCGGTGCTGGCCGTCCGGCCCGGCAACCCGAAAGGCATTCGCTCTGTCGCGGATCTGGCCAAGTCCGGCCTGAAGATTGGCCTGGGTGACCCGCGGTATTCCACGTGCGGCGAACTGTTCGTCAACGCGTTGCGGCAACGCAATCTCTACGACGGCGTGATGGCGAACGTGGTGCTGCAAGGCCGCACTCATGCCGAGGTTGCCAACGGGCTGATTGTCGGCCCACTGGACGCGGTGGTTGTCTGGAACTTCGTCATGCGCCTGTATGCAGGCAAACTGGAAGCCGTGCCCGTTGGCATCCAATATCCCGCAACGCGCGTGACCGTGGTGGGACTGACCACGAGCGAGAACCCGGCATTGCGCGATGCATTCCTGGCTTGGTGTAATCAGCCGCAGGTGAAGGCAGTGTTCCGCCAGCACGGCTATAACCGTGAGGGTGAGTGATCCGCAAGAAACGCCGACGAAACCATGAAAACCGTTTTCCTTGAAAACTGCTACACGTTCCTGCTGATCGTGCATCTGCTGGCCACGTTCGTGTTGATCGGGAGCATGAGCCACAATCTCCAGGGCGTGATCGCCTACTGCCGCGGGCGATTCGAACGCCAGGCATTGGAGAAGCGTAACGCGCGAATATTCTTCTGGTCCTATCTGGTTTGCTACGTCATCGGCTGCATCATTTATCCGACCTACCGCGTCTACATGCGCCCATACTTCGATCCGCAGTTGCCGTGGGCAACCGGGTTGTTTGAGGTGAAGGAGCACTGGGGCGCGCTGGCGACGGCGATGCTGCTGGTGTATTACCTGCTGCGAAAGCAGTTCCAACCCTCGGAAGATCGCAGCAAGCTGGCGCTCTACATCCCGCTCTGTTTCCTGCTGAACATCATCGTCTGGTATAAGGTCATCATCGGCGTCTGGCTCACCATACTGAAAGGATCCTGGTCGTGAAAAAGGCGGACCTCACTTATCTCGTCGGCTCGGTCTTCATCGCGTTGACCGCCCTGTTCTATTGCTCCACGATCTGGTTCTCGATCACCGTGCCGCGCTACTACCCGCTGGAACACACCTGGAAATGCGTGAACCAGAAGGGCGTGATCTCGCAGGGATGGTATGGGACGCAGGGCTTTGCGTTCCTCGCGGCGGGCATTGTCAGCCTGCTGGTTTATCTCGCGCTGAAGCGGTTTTGTTCGCCGAACACCGCCTTGACGCCCACAACGACGCGATGGATAGCCGCAGCCACTTTTCTTGTCGTGCTCCCGTGCATGGGCTACCTCCTTTGGCACGAGTTTGTCAGGTGGAAGATATTCTGACCGTTCGTATCTGAACTCGCGTCCAGTTTGCTGCGGTCGAGACGATGTTGAACCCGCTGCGGAAAAAGCGGCTTCCGCTGACGGTGTTTTTGTGCGAAAAACTCTTGTTATGAACACGACCATCACCCGTCGCAAGTTTCTCGAAACCGCCAGCGTGTTCGGTGCCGGAATAGGATTGTCGAGTCTGCCCACCTGCCTCCTGGCCGCGGAGCCCCCCAAGGGCGCTCCGCACGCCGAACGGCTCGGCTGGCGTCTGGCCTGTAATGCATACAGTTTCAACAAGCTCACGTTCTACGAGACGATCGACAAGGTGGCGGCGCTGGGATTGAAATGGATCGTCGGCTTCAACTGGCAAAAACTCGACCCCAAGACGCCGGAAGCGATCTTCAGCGAACGAATGTCAGCAGCCGAGCGCCAGGAAACGAAGAAACGCCTGCGCGATGCCGGAATCAAGCTGGTCGCGTGTTATTGCCGGGACTTGGCGCACGAAGATGTTTGTCGCCGAGTGTTCGATTTCGCCCGCGAGATGGGCATGGAAATGCTCGACGGCGAGCCTCCCGTCGAAGCCTTCGACATGTTGGACAAGCTCTGCAACGAGTATCAAATCAACCTCGCGGTGCACAATCACACCAAGCCGTCGAAGTATTGGAGTCCCGAGACGCTGCTGGGCATCTTTCAGGGACGAAGCCGGAGAATCGGCGCCTGTTGCGACACGGGACACTGGACCCGATCCGGGCTTCCTTCGGTCGAAACTCTCGCCAAGTTCCAAGGCCGCGTTCTCACCTTCGACTTGAAAGACGTGAACGAACAGGGAGCGTGCATGCCATTCGGCACGGGCAAGGGCGACATCCGCGGAATCCTCAAGGAACTTCAGCGGCAACGATTTCGCGGTGTGGTGGGAATCGAATACGGTTTGCGGTCGCCAGAGGCCGAGGGCGAGATTGCCCAATGCGTGGCCTTCTTCGAGAAGGTGGCCCGCGAACTGTGCGATTCCTGCCCAACGCAATCGAAGTAGAACAATACATCAATCCCCGGATACGCATATGCAACGGCGACAGTTCTTCTCGGCAATGCTGGGTGCGACAGCAGCTCTTGGTGCGACCTCGGCCAAGGCAGCGGCTGCAGACAGCCTGAGCGCGGGCGAGGGCGTGGCCGATATCACGCCGCCCTTGGGCGTCGAGTTGGCCGGTTTTCACAAGCCACCGGGGCAGGAGCGGCGGGCCAAAGAGATTCGTCAACCGTGCGAGGTGCGCGCTCTGGTGCTGGCGTGGGGTTCAACCCGGGTGGTTGTCTGTTCGCTCGACGCACTTGGCGTAAGCGAGACGATGACCGCGCGGATTCAGCAGGCTGCCGCCAAGCGCACAGGAATCCCGGTCGAAAACATCCACGTAGCCACCACGCATGATCACAGCATGCCCACCTTCAAGAAGATACGGCAATGGGGTGCGATGCCCCCGGAGTTCGTAGCCACCGTGGAGCAACGCACCGTGGAGGCGATCGTCGCAGCTCAGGCCGATCTGGCGCCGGCGGAGTTGTCGCTGGGCAAGTGCCGCGTGCCGGGAGGCAATCACAATCGCACCGTGAAAAAAGGCGTGGTCCGTACCGATGCTGAATTCGGCCCCCAATCCACTGACGCAGAACGCTGGCTAGATACGATGCTCCACGCCCTGGTATTCCGCCGGGCAGGCAAAAAGCCGGACCTGGTGTGGTATCACTTCTCGGCGCATGCCGTCTGTTATGCCGATGAACAGGCCGGGCCTGACTGGCCGGGCGAGGTGGCCCGGGAGATCCGCAACCAGTTGGGTCTGCGCCCGTCATTCCTTCAAGGTCACATCGGCGACGTAAACCCCGGTGACGGCAGCGACTGGCGCGGCGAGATCCGGCAGACCGTGGCCGCCATTACTCCCGCCTTGAAACAGGCGATTGCGGCCGCCAGCCCGCAGCGCGTCAATTGCCTGCGCACGTGCAGCACGCGATTCAACGTGCCGTTCGACATGGAACGGTTCGAGCAATGGATTGACGAGTATCGCAGCGACCCGAGCAAGTGCAAATCGGGGCGATGGGTCGATGCGGGTTTCGCCGCCGATTGGTATGGTGGAAATCAGAAGCGTGATCGGAATCTCAAGCATCTTCCGATCACACTCAGCGCCATCCAACTCGGACCGGTGGGGATGCTGTTGCACCCGGCCGAGCTCTACAGCTATTACGGGCTGGCAATCCGCCGTGGCTCGCCATTTCACGATACACTCGTGGTGGGCTGCGCCGATGGCTCAATCGGCTACCTGCCCGACCCTGCGGCCTACCAACTTGGCGAGTATTCGGCACTGGTCGTGCCCAAAATTGTGGACAACCCTCCGTTTCAGCCCACCGCCGCGAGAGAATTGACCGCCGCGGCAATCGCGCTGCTCAAGCGGATCGCTGGATGACGATCCCTCTCTGTGGTGTCAGCGCGGTTTGAATGACCAGGCCTGCCCTGCCCTGCGCGCCGGGCCAACTCAGGATGTGCCTCGTCGCAACGGCGGCGCTGCATCGTAGAGTTCATTCAGCATCGTCACCACTTGATCGACCATTGCTTCCCCTGTGCCGGCCTCCAACATGCTGTGCCAGCCCACCCATGTCTGGTAACCGCCGTCGGCATAGGCCTGGCGATCCGGAACGTAGCTGATCTGCTCGTTGGCCAGCCCGACGATGCATGTGTGCCGGAAGGGCGACCGGCGCCGGAGTTCCAACCCGAGGCGGGCGAACATCTCGCCGGGAATACCCACGAATGCAATATCGCCCAATCGGATGATTTGCAGGCGCGCCTGCCGCGCCTCACCTTGATGCGGTGCCATCTCTTCCCGCATTTTGCGGAACCACTCGCCCTGACTCACGGCGCGACGCGGCGCATACTTTTCCAGATAGGACTTTACCGCCAGGGCTTCTTTCGCTTCGTCGAAGCGGCGCACGTGGTAGGTGAACTGCCGGTTGAGCACTTGGACGGGACCGGGCAGGACCGGCTGCAAACGGCCCAGCGCCTCTTCGATCGCAGCGACGACGCGGTGCACACACTCCTCTGCGGGGACACCGCTATTGTTATAGGTGGCGTTGTGCGTGGAGCCGAACGCACCCGGCAGGAACAAGGCTGTGGCGCTGTGCCGCCGTTCGATCTCCAGCGCCGCCAGACCGTAGAAGCACGGTGACATGCAGTCTTTACGGACGTGGCCAATGTTGTGTACCGAATGGTTAAATGCAAAGCCGCCATACTTGCCGTCCGCGCGTCGTAGAGCCAATACATACAAGTCCGGGTCGTACGGACCCGTTGGCCGGACCACGTCCTGCTCCTCGTAACCATCCCAGCCGATGAGGCCATCCTTGAGCAAGAGCCGGCTATTGCGGCCGACCGTGGCCTCCTGGCTCTGGCCGAACAACACCGTGCTCTGAGCGGCGGCCTTTGTTTTGTCAATCGCGTCAACCGCTTTGACGGCAGCCAGAACGCTCCCCTCCTCCAACCGACGAACATACTCCGCGTCCGGTTTTGCCCCGACGAAGTCGCCTGTGCGCGGGCCACGGTGGGTATGCGTCGCGCAAATAAGAATATTATCTTCCGGTATGCCCGTGGCGACGGCGATTCGTTTGGCTGCGGGACGCGTTACATACGGTCGTATGTTCATCGAATCCAACGACACGAGGCAGATCCGCTGCTGGGCGTCGATCACCAACGCATTGGCCCGAAACTCTCCCTCCCAAGGCCGGTCAAAGACCTTTTTCGTGGCGCGCAACTCCGCCATGTTGTCGTCGGTCAATTTCACGGATGCCGACGCAGCCCGGACTGTGGGGGTCGTGTGCCGCTCCGGTTGCGCCCCATGCGAGCGCGAGGTCGCCAACGCGCCGAGTCCGGCAGCAGTGAGCATGAAGTTGCGGCGAGTCAGTTCTTTCATCGTATGCAGCAGCCCAATGTTGTCATCAGAGTTGACCCGCCCACAGACTCCCGCGCAACCACAGCAGCAACATCCGCGCCGTGCTGCGCAGTTGCGTTCCGGAGTCTCGCAAGGTTGTTTAACCTTCGCGGATTTCGCGCTTTTGCGGGTCAAAAATCTGGCGCTTGCCGGTGTCCATGGCGCGGACGCCCATCATCACAGGGACGGAATGGTAGTAGCCAGCCTCGATAGGCGCGTTGGTCGTCTTGCGCGTGCGCAGGCATTGCAGCCAGTCCAGGAAGTGGTCCGGGATCTCGACCGGTTCGACGACCGTGTCCACCTTGGGCAGCTTGCTGGGCTTGATGGCCCCGGCCAAGGAATAGGTGGGGCCTTTTCTGTTGGTCAAATCGATCGTCCCCTCGTCGCCGTAAATCTTCTGCACACTGCCGCTCGAGTTGCCGAAATTGGTGGAGTAGTGCACCAGGAAGCCCTCGGGATAAATCCATGTGGCCTCGCAGTGGTCGGGACAGGTGAAGCCCTCATCCTTCCAAGTGAAGGTGCCGCCCTGGGCCACGCAACTCAAGGGAAGCTTCGAGCCGACGATGTAGTTGTTCAGATCAATGAAATGGCACCCCAGGTTGGCAATGGGGCCGTCGGTGAATTCGCGGAATCCATACCAGCCGGTCAATAGTTTGCCGTCGAAGGGCCGCACGGGCCGATCCATGAGGAATTCCTTCCAGTCCACATCCTCGGCCTTGACCGGTTCGGCCCGATTCATCCACGAATACCAATAAGGCTTGGCGCCATTGCGGCACTGCTCGATGCGCGAGACCTTGCCAATGGCACCAGACTCAAAGAGTTTCTTACAACCGGCACTGGTGGCATAGCTGCGGACTTGAGTGCCCATCTGCACGACTTGGGAACTGGCCTTGACCAGGTCGAAAACGCGGTTGAGGGCCTCCATGTTCATGGCCAGCGGTTTTTCCACATAGACGTCCTTCTTGGCCTTGATGGCGGCTTCCAAGTGCAGGCAGTGCTGGTGATCACACGAGGCAATCATCACCGCGTCGACGTCGTCCAGAGCCATGATGTCCTGATAAGAAACGAACTGCCGCGCCGGGCGGCCATACCATTCCTTGGCCCGAGCCGCAGCCCGCTCGCGGCGCTGCCGCCAGGGATCACTGACCGCGGTAAACTCGACGTTCTGCGCCTTGTCGTAAGGATGAACGCCCTTCATATGGGCGTCGAAGCCGCGACCGCCGCAGCCGATGAGGCCCAGCGAAATCCGTTCGTTGGCGCCCGCGATCCTGGCGTAGCTGGCAGCGGTGAAGGCCATGGCGGCCCCAGCCGAAGCTGTCTTGAGGAACTGCCGACGAGAAGCGAATGCTTTCATGAGTCTATCTCCGGTAGGTGAATCGAGTGCATCCTAGCGCGCCGATGTCGTGCGGCAAGCTCAAAGAGAGCCAATCGTCAATCGCGACCCGTTCAACTCCATATCCGATTGAAGCCGGAGGTCAAAGCTGACCCCACAGGCAAATCCCAAATATTGCAGAGACAGCCCGCCGTCTCACCTAGATGGCCCACGGTTTGCGCATCGGGCGGTCCAGCATTCGGTTGGCCTCGTCGTCGTCGAGGAAAGCCTCCCGGGCCGAATCCCATCTCAGTTTCCGCCCCAGCTTGATCGCGATCTGCTGCAAATGGCACATCGCGTCCGAGTGGAAAGCGATGTCTATGGGCGCCGCCGGCTGCGCTTTTCCTTTCACAGCATCAATGAAGTTCACATGGTGGTTGTCGCTCTTGAAAAGATTGATTTCGTTGGGACCCACCTTCTCTTTGATCAGCGACTGCGGATTTGCGTCCAGTTTGCGTCGATCCACGTGCACCCATCCCCCGGTGCCGATAAACATCACACCATGGCCATGGTCGTTGGCCTGCATGGGATGCTTCTTGCTTGTGCCATCGTCCATGTGGATCAGGGTGACGCCATTGGCATACCGGTTCTCGACCTGCCAGTGTGTTGCGGCATCGGTGAGCATTCCTTTCGGGAATTCCCCCTTCCCTTCAATCGTTGTCGGCCCGGAAAGGTCGGTGCCATTTCCCCACTGCGCAATATCGAGATGATGAATTCCCCAGTTGCCGATCATTCCCATGCAGTAGTCTGATATGGAATACCAGACGCTGTAGCCTTTGCCCTGGACGTGGGGCCGGCATCGCTCGTAGCAATAGGGCGCCATGGGCGCAGGTCCGAGCCACATCTCATAGTCCAGTTCCTTGGGCACAGGCTCGGTGGGTTGAATGGGGCACGTCCAACTGCCCGGAACACCAACGAGAATGGTCTTCAACCGGCCTATTCTTCCGTTGCGCACCAGTTCACACGCACGCCGGAAATTGCCACCGGACCGTTGCTGGGTTCCGAACTGAAAAACAACACCGCTTTCCTTGACGGCTTTTCGGACGGCCTGCGCAGCGCGAAAACTCCAGCCGATGGGCTTCTCGCAATACATGTGTTTCTTCTGCCGGGCGGCTTCGAGGACGATCAGCGGATGCCAGTGGTCGGGCGCGGTAATCTGCACGGCATCAATGTCTTTCCGCGCCATCAGTTCCCGGAAATCCTTGAAGGCTGCACAAGCTGTGTTCTTATACCATTCATCCACAGCCTTCTTGGCATTGAGCCGTTGGGTCTCATGCACATCGCACACGGCCACCACTTGAACGTCCTCCGCATTCCCTCGAAACGTCCGCATGTTGCCCAATCCCTGGATACCCATGCCGATGCAACCCAAGGTGACTTTGTTGCTGGGAGCGGTTGCGCCGTCCTTCCCCAAGACCGACGACGGGATTATCTGCGGGAAAGCAGTGGCTCCGGCAACCGCTGCCATTTGTTTCAGAAACTGCCGGCGGGCAACAATGTTTGTGGTCATGGTTTTCATGGGATCAACTCCTGGATTGTTTGTTCATTTCTTCTCGTGGTCACGCCCTGAATCAAAACCGGTGATGTGGTTGCCGGTCGATTTGAACCGACCGGTGACGACGATGGCCTGCGTCGCGTTGGTGGCACCGCCGCGCTCAATGAGGTTGTCGCGGAACAACGACGTGTCACTACCGTGACTGGTGAGTGCGACCGGCTGTGCGCAACCGGTGATGGTGTTGTCGTGGAGATTCCAATTGGCCGAGGGCGCGAACACCTCAAAACGGTCACCCACTTTCATCGCGCGCGGCTGCTTGAGTTTGAAGCAAAGCGTCTCGGGATCGAAAGACTCGATGACGGAGGCTCCGTCAGGCTTCGTGCCGCGAAACCACGCAACATTCCAACCACGATAGCGATGAGACAACCGCCGCTCCAGGGGGATTCTGCCGCGGCGGACAATGAAACTCGTTGAATCCACAACCTCGGTGACGGTGGAGAAAGCGGTATCACCCGCGATGCCCTCGCCGCAGTTGCGCAAGAGGTTGTCGTGAACAATGAGGTTGATGGCCGGCTCAGTCAGGCGGATCGCGGTGACATTGGTGTCGCACGCGCCACGCGTATAAACTTGATTGTCGCTGACGATGACATCGGAAGAGGCGACGTGAATGGCGGTTCGGGCGCGTGACGGTTCGCCAATGGCCGTCATGTCCATGATGTTGCCGGCGATGGTGCAGTTGCTGGTCGGCAGGCTGCGCTCGTCACCGCCAGCGACAACCTCGATGCCGCACGAGTTGTAATTCACGAAAAGGTTGTTGCGGATAATCACCTGCGTGGCGCCGTCGGTGGCGCGAACAATGTAGCCGCCGGGGCGACCGCCGTAACAAGTGCGGCCCTCGAACACATTGTCCGCGACGATATGCTGGGCGGAACCCAGTTGTTCGAGGTGCTCGGCGCGGCTGCGGATGTTGCCCATCGCGACGGTGCCGGAGTTGCGGACGTAGTTGCCGATGAACCGCACGAACCGCGAAGCGCCTTCCCACGTGCAACCGCCCACGTCCACGACGCGGCATTGCAGCACGCTGGTGTTTTCGGCCATGTCGTTGTTGTTGAAAGCGTTCCGGGCGCAATCCACGACGGAGCAGCGCAGGTAGGTAATGGCCCTGGTATAGCTCCGCGGCTCGCGCGCGCCGCGACGGCTGGAGCCGGCCGAGTAGAAGCACTCGGCTGACATCCGTCGCGCGTGGCAGTTCTCCACCAACACGCGCTCGGTGTTGCTGATGCCAACCGCGTTGCAGTGTTTGAAATAGAAGCCCCAGACGGCCGTGCCACCCAACGTGCGCATCACACCCGCCCGGTCGCTTTCGTCGAATCCCATGTGGCCAACCATGCTGAAATTGCGAAGGGTTACGTCGATGCCGCCCTTCACGTGGAAGCACGAGCCTTCCCCCTCGCTGAGATCAAGCACGGTGCCGGGCGCATTCTGGCCCTCGATGACGATGGCCGCGGCGTTGTTGACCGTGACCGGCCCCGAGAGGCGGTAGTTGCCAACGGGAACGAAGACATTCTTCTTCTCCTTGATCGCGCGGTCCACAGCGGACTGCAACGCGACGGTGTCGTTGTGACGAACGACTGCGTCCTTGACCGCGCGCGTCGCGGCATCTTTCAACGTCAGTGTGTTGCCCTCGATCTTCTCGATCGTGGTGATGAGCTGGTCGCGCGCGATGAAGGTGGCTGTGTAACCGGATTCCCAATCGTGTTTGCCGAAACGGACCTCGATGCCGCCGCCAAGCGGCTGCCAATCGCCGGTGATCGGCGTCTTCTCGTGCCACGTCCGGCCGAGATCGTCCGTCCAGCGAAAGGTGTGTGACGCGCCGGCGGGCACATCGAGCACATATACGACCCAGCTGCCCGCGCTGCCATCATAGCCGCGCATCTGGACGAGGTCGCCAACGGGACGTGACTTTGCGTAATCCTTCCGCGGCCCCCACAGCTTGCCTCCCGTGAATCTGGGGCTGGCCTTCGACACCATCACTCCCTGGCCAACTTTGAAATCGCCGGCGTTCTTGACCGTGATCTGCTTCGAGCCCTCACGGGTTGCCGCGATCGTCTCAAACTTCGACCCCGACGCGCCGAAGTCGCAGACGTCGAGCCATGTGTTGGTTTGTCCCGATGCAACTGCGAGGCCAAACACCGTAAAGAAGATGAAGGTGGATTGGAATGTGCGGAGAAAGGTGATGTTCATGGCAGATGTGGCCTAGGGCAACTCTAGCAGCAATGGCTTTCTCGACTCAAGAGTGAGCGGGCCTTTGAGCGTCATGGGTTTGCCTGTCACGAGGTCGCGCACTCTCCCAATGGCGCTCTTCGCTTGCAGCATGATCTCAACGGCTTGCTTGTTGACGTTGATCAGATAGACGATGCGCTTCCGGCCTTTCTGAGCCGTGCGAAGCTCCACCCCCAAAACCGGCTTGCCATCTTTTCCGACCACGCGAACAGGCCTTTGGATGCCGGCTTCGTCAAGCAGCTTGTCCAATTGCGGCGCATATTCCTCCGGCGTCGAGCCGGCAAGATGCAGGTTCTCTGTGAGAAAACCGGGCTGCGTACGCTCGTTGCCATACTCGTCGCAGCGCAGCGATTCGTTTCCAATGACCGCCAACCGGCCTCCGCGTTGGTGATACTCACGAATCCTCGCCACAACATCCTCCGGCACGTGTTTCGCAGTCGGGATGACCAGCAGCGCACAGTCAGCCAGCTTCCCTTCGCGAATCATCCGTTCAGTGACGAAGCCCACCGGGTAATCGAGGAAGTAGAGAGCTTCATAGGCATCGCGGACTTGAAGCGGATACGCCTTGGGATCGTGGATGGCGGATGGCTCGCTGTAGAAGATGCGCACTTTCCGCTCCAGTTGCGGGAATAGCGCAATGGTATCTGTGAGCCGTCGCAGTTCGAGGACGGTATGCCCCCAGACTTCCAACAATTGCGGCTGGGTCAGCAGTCCGCCGAGAAACTCGCCAAAGCGCGGTGTGCCCTCCGGGCTTCTTCCCCACCACCAGAGCAAATGCGCGCCCAAGCCGTGGAGATGCTCCATCCACAGCGTCGTACGGAAATAGTCCGCTGGCACGCCCAGAGGCGAAATGTGATAGACCGATGTTAGCGTATGGAGTTCAGGATCGAAGACAGGTTTCTCCGGACACAGTGACTTGGCGAAGTCGTAGTAGATCATCTCGTCGCGCCAGCCGAGGCTGTACTTGGCCCAATGCGACTCGGGCAGGCGTCGTGTGGACCGGCCGGCCTCGACAGCAAAGATGCCGCCGTCCCAACCTGACACCGAGCTTTGTCGAATAATGTCCTCGCGGTTCCGCCCATACGCCGGGTCGAAGCCGCCCAGCGGCGCGCTAACCAGACAACCCGCCGCGGGCCAGCAGGTCCACAAACCGTCCGGGTCCGACTGCTTGATGCCGTCAATTTGTGACTGGTTGAACCGCGTCAGGCGATCTTCATTGAATGCATTCCAGTCATAAAACTCACCCCGGGTTTGTCGCGTCTGCATCTGGTCTTTCCCGCTGGGCGCAAGCGTCTGACGGTCATAGTGTCCGCCCTTCGCCGCGGATGATTTCTTCGCCGCGGCTTCCTGGAAATCGCGGTAGCCGGTTCCCCACGCACGATTCAGCGCGGCGATCGTTCCATGTTTCGCCTTCAGCCAGTTCTCGTATTGCTGCGCCGTGTGTTTGCCGCGGAATCCCGGATGGCACCACTCCTCGCCCATCAACGAGTAACAGAAATTGTTGGGCAGCGCCTTGAGTTGCGCGGCCGCATACTTGAACCACATGCGATTGAACCGTCCGGTCAGCGGATGATCCAGGTCCATGCAGTCGCGGAACCAACCCTTGTCCTCTTCCAGATCGATGTCCGGCGCAAGCTTCGCCAGCCAGGACGGCGCGCGATAATTCCAAAGGCTTGGGTTCACCAGCATCCCCTGGGCTTCGGCTGCGTGATAAACCGGAATCACATGCTTCTCGAAATACGATTCGTCAAACGCATCCCATCCGCGCGTGCATCCGTGCGAGATGTGCAGCGGTCCCAGCAGATTCGCGCCGAGAGCCTTGACTGTTTCGATTTGGGAACCGTCGTCCGATCGAAGCGGAGAACCCAGAATCCCGGAAATAAACACCGGCTTGTTGCCATCGGAAAATGCGCCATCACGCACGCAAACACGTTGAAGCCCGGCCGGCGGCGTTTTCACACGGAGCGCCGGGCTCTTGATCATTCGCTGCATTTGCCCGATGGCACGGTCGAGAATCTCTCCCGTCTGCGCAGCCTCGAAGCCGGGCAACGCGTGAATCCTCCGCAATGCTTCTTCGCGACCAAGGATGCGGAAATCAATCATGTCAGCCGGATAGTCGCTTGCGTCCAGCGAGGCATCCTTGAGAATGAATCCGGCGAACAGCCGTGCAACCGTAAGGCTGACCACCTGGGCGTCGGCGGGGATTTGCCTCGCTTTCGCAGTCTCGATCAACCGCTCCAGCGTTGCGGCCTTTTCCTCGATGATGGCGACCTTGCGGCGCGCCTCCTCCACTTCGCGCGGGATCACATACGCCAGCGGGCTGCCTTCGTAGCGCGGCATTCCCTCCGCGCAAGGCGCTGCATGGATGTCGTCAAACCAGGCGACACCGGCATGTTTGCCCCGCAACAAGAGAAACACCGACACGCGCCTTGCAGGTTTCGGCAGGGGGATTTTCAGCGAGCGGTATTCCCAATCGTGCGAACCGACGCTGAACGGCGCATTCGGACTGTAGAGATTTGTGCCGTCCTCGAAATTGACGTCGATGTAGATCGCATAATTGCCATCCGGCGACCCGGTGACATCCTTTGCCTTGCTCCAACCACTGATCAGCAACGTGGTCGGTGTCTTGATGCGCGCCACCGGAAGGGAGCAGACCGCCACTGCTCCTTCGCCCTCTCCAGTGGCCGTGAGACGGATGCTCTGATTTCCAGTGTGTTTTTCGGCGCGATCAACCACGTAACCTGAACCTTGAGGCTGCCAGGCATTTTTTAGCGCGGCCTCCGAAGCTTCGAAGCCGGGCTTCTTCACGAGGTTGTCAGACTCCTGCACCGTCCCCTGCTCTGCCGCTCTCACCGGCAAACCACAGAAGACGCCCATCAATAAGATTGATACCCATCGCTCAATCATGACCTTACTCCTTTTTTGGCTGCCCTCCCTTCCCGTCGAAGCCGCTGATGTGGTTGTCGATCAACTTGAATTGACCGGTAACGGCGGCAGCCTGCGTCGCGTGGGTGGCATCGCCGCGCTCAATGAGGTTGTTTCGAAAAAACGACGTGTCGCTGCCGTGGCTGGTCAACACAACCGGTTGCTGGCAGCCGGTGATGATGTTGTCGTGAATGTTCCAGTTGGCCGACGGCGGAAAGACCTCAATAGAATCACCGACTTGCATGTCGTGAGGCTCCTTCAGCTTGAACTGAAGTGCCGTCGCATCGTAGCCATCAATCACAGATTGTCCCGCCGGCTTGTTCGCCTTCAGCCAAACGAGCGTCCAGTTGCGATAGAGATGCGAGGTGCGCCATTCAAGCGGCAAGCCGATCTGTCGGAACGTGCGCGAGTCGATGACTTCGGTGATCTTCGCGGAAAGCCGTTGTGTCGTGATGCCGCGGCCACAGTTGCGGATCAGGTTATCGTGCACGTTCACGTTCAGCGCGCCGTCGCGAAATTGAAGACCCGTCACCTTCGGGTCGCATGCGCCGCGCACATAGATCTGGTTGTCATAAACGAGCGTGTCAGAGGCGCTGACGTTGATGCCGATGCGCGTTGCGGGTTTCTCGCCGGCGTAGGTCAGGTCGATGATGTTGCCGCTGATCGTGATGTTGCGCGATGGGTAGTTGTTGTGGACGGTGGCGCTCGCCGCGTGGATGGCGTTGCCGTTGTAGTTGATGAAAAGGTTGTTGGCCACCACGACCTGCGTGGTGCCGTAGATCACCGTGACACCGCCGCAACGGCCGATGCCTTCAAAGACGTTGTCGCGCACGATGGCCTGGCCGATGCCGAGATCGTGATAATGATCCAATCGCGGCAGCGTGTGCGGGATATCGCCAATGGTGACGGGGCCGGCATTTCGCACGTAGTTGCCAATGAACCGCACGAATCGGCCCGACCCTTCGTAAGCGTGCCAACCCGCGCCGTCTATCCGGCAATGCAGAATGCTGGTGTTCTCGGCAAAGTCACAGTTATTGAAGGCGTTTGCGGCGCAGTCGGTCACTGAACAACGCAGGAACGTTGCTGATTTCGTGTATTGCTTCGGTTCTTCTGTGCCGCGGCGATAGGGGCCGTAGGAGATGAAACACTCGCTGGCCATGCGGCTGGCGTGGACGCTCTCGAATAGCACGCGTTCAGTGCCGTTGATGCTGGCGCCGCTGCAGCTTTTCAGCGTGCAGGCCCAGAATGAGAACCCGCTCGATGTCTTGAACGCGCCCGGTTGTTCCGCCAGCCCCGTGTGGCCGACGAGTTGGAGGTTGCGCACGGTCACCTCCGTGCCTTGAGCGAGAGCGAGACACGCGCCCTGTCCGTCGGAGATGTCCAGAATCGTGTCCACTGAGCTTTGTCCTTCGATGACGATGGCGCTCGCGTTTCGCACGAACAGGCCGTTGGCCAGCCGGTATCGACCAACCGGAATGAACACGTTCTTCTTCTCGCGGATGGCGCGGTCAATCGCCACCTGGAGCGCCAGGCTATCACAGTGTCTGACCATGGCGTCGCTGGCTGTGCGATTCGCTTCGGTTCGGAGCGTCAGAACATTCCCCTCGATCTTCTCGATCACGCTGACAAGCTGGTCGCGCGCGCTGAAACTGACCATGTGTCCCGGCTTCCAGTCGCGCCGGCTGAATCGCACCTCAACGCCGCCGCCGAGCGGCTGCCAGTCGTATGTGACCGGCACCTTTGTGCCCTTCCAACTCCGCGCGAGGTCATCGCTCCAGCGAAACGTCGGACCAGCGCTGTCCATCTCCAACAGGTAAACAATCCAACTGCCCGCGCTGCCGTCGTAGCCGCGAATTTCCAGCCCCGTGTCCTTGCTGGCGCCGATGTAAGGCTCGCCCGGCCCCCAGAGTGTCGGGTTGACGTAGCGAATGTTGCACCTGGACACCATCACGCCCTGGCCAACCTTGAAATCGCCCACATTCTTGACAGTGACCTGCTTCGAGCCGGCAGTGGTGGCAGCCTTGGTTTCGAACGCGGAGCCAGATGCGCCACAATCGCGGACATTGAGCCAGTTGTTCGTCTCGGCAAAAACCGTGCTGCTCGACAACAGTGCAACGCACACAAACGGCACGATGACGGACTTCAGTAGAATTGACATAATAGGATTATTTCCAGTGGTAGATGTGCACGCCGTAAGGACCAAACGTATCCGTGAAACCGCCTTCTTCCGATCGGAGTTGCCGCTTCTCGAAAGGCAACAAGATGCGTTTCGCCCCGGCGGCGGAGAAACGCACGACAACATCTGCGTTGGCTGAGTTTGCCGCCAGGATGTATTTGTGGCCAGCGTGTTCTTTCAACAACGCGCTGATGCTCGGATAACCAAGCGCGTCTTTCGCCGGGCCGCTGAGGATTTGCGGCGGGGGCGGCTGCGGCCCCGTGCGCTCGACCATCACGTCCTGCAGTTGAGACAGTTCGCCAGCCAACTCGCAGATGTTCCGCCACGTTTCCGGCGTGTGTGTGACGCCGTGGTTCTTGCCCGTGCCGCCATAGGTGTACCACGTGATGCCGTGCGCGCCGTGGATGATTGAGAGATAGCTCATCGCCCACAACTCCGCCCGCGTCGGAAACCGTGGCCAACCCCAGCCCTCGAAATCCTGGATGAGCGCCCAGATGGTTTTGCGCCGCGTGCCGTTCCGAGCCAGATCGCTTGCGATGGTTTTCATGTCGGCAATGACCTGCGGCACGCCTTTGTCGCCGTTGTCGCGGATCGGGTAGATCTCCGGCAGGAAACCGTCCGTGGACTTCACGTAGTCCGTGTAACGCGAGGACGGCGGCGAGCCAACGCCGTCGGCCTGCACGGTGATATGCGCCGGGTCCACGTCATGAATCGCATCCGAAAGCGCGCACAGTTCGTCGTCACCGATGTGGCTTGCCGTGTCGTCGGCCAGATACCACGCCAACAACGCCGGCTGCGATTCTTCACGCAACACATCCCACAAGACACTTTCAGCGTTCTTGCAGTTTGCGCCGCCGCCGGAGGCGACGAAGAGCTTGATGCCGTGGCGTTGCGCTGCCGAATAGAACTCCGCGAACGCGGGGCTTCGCGCGCTGTTGTAAGTGTGGGCGAGGTTGAAGCCCGCCGCGCGCAGGTCGCCGAACGCCTTTTCGAAACTGTCGTCGTTGAACGCTTTTTTCCAAACGGCATATAGCCCAATCGGAAAGAAGGGCTTGCCGTCCACGAGCGTCATGCCGTCGTCGCGCAGCGAAACAACGTTTCGCGTGCGCGGCGAGCGCACCAGCAGGAAGAAGTCGCGCCGCATCGCATTACCGGCGAAATCGGACGCGCTCACCGTCATGCGATGGAGATTGGGCGAATCATCGCGCCGCGCCGGGCGCGGTCCGGCCATCTCGATCTCCGCGATGTCCACGAACGCGCCACCGAAGATATCCGGCTGGTCGAACCCGAAGCTGATGACGGCGTTGGACGCGCCATCGGGCGCATCCATCTCGTAGACATCCTGGTGCCACCCGGTGTTGGCCGCGCCTAACTCCAGCATCGTCGGTTGTCCAACAGCAACGCCCTTCGTGTCGAGCCATGTCACGCTGCCGCCGTGTTTTTTTCCACTGCTCATCGCGGCCTTGAGATCCATTGAATGGCGGGTCCAATAGCCGAGCCGATAGTGCGCGCGCGGGATGACGGGAATCTCGGGCGACTGAACTGAAAAAGACGTGTCGATCCTGTCCGGTTGCCGCGTGATGTGAAATCCCGGCGGTGCGTCCGGCGTCCGGCGTGCCGTGCGGTCGATGGTGAGCGCGCCATTGTAGTTGCTCACTCGCCAGCGCGCCAACGCGCCGTCAACGGCGGGCGGCTTGAGTGGACTCGAGGGCCGGTAAACGAATTTGCCACCGGCAAATGCCAACTCGCGGGTCACATCTCTATCATCAAGCGCCAGACGCACTGTCTTGCGGTCCACTCCGGTCTCATCCGCAAACCGAAACCAGATGGGGGCCTTCGCGTCGGCAGTGCGAGTCGCGCTGTGCGCCGCCAGGCTTGGCGGCTGACAATCGCGGCCCTGCCACGGTCCGTCGGCAGTGTTGCCGATGGAAACCCTCTTCAACACGGGCGTCTTCGTTGGATCGGCGGTTTCCAGCGTGGCGCTGTAACGAACCCACGGCTGATGCTTCTGCGTCTGCCTCCACGCATCGAGTTCCACCGGCTCAGACCAATCACCCGGGCCACCCTGTTCATCTGGCGCGCTGGCGACCCGAAGTCGTATCGCCGTTCCCGCGGGGATCTCGGCGTTGCAGGTCACGGAACGTGAATCACCTGTCACACGCAACGGGCGCGAGGTCATCGACCCACACCGCTCGAAGATCGCCGGTTCGACGGGCTGTTCGAATTGGATGTCGTCGAGCGCAAGCCATTCGCCGGGATTCAGGTTCGGGCTGTCAAACCCAATGCGAACCACGACACTCGCGGCATTGGCCGGCACGATTCCCGTCAGATTCAGCTCGCGCCACTCGGCCGTTGCGGGACCGAACCGGAACGGCGTTGGCTCCAGCGGTTGATCGCTCGCATCGCGCCACTGAAGCTGCGTCAGGCAGTGCCCCTTGTGACCGCTCAACGTGCCAAGCGAAACATTGGCGCGCCAGTGAAGTCGGAACCGGTAAACGGCGCCGGGCCGCACGCGAACCAGGCGCGAAGAGACCTCGAATGCGGTGTCACCTTTCGCGGATCGGTTCGCGACCCGCAGGCAGTTGCCCGCGCGTCCCTCGCCCACTACACCGATGTCGAGCGCCTTCCGATAGTTCTCGACCTTCCATTCCTTGATTCCATTCTCAAACCGCTCCGCAAACACCTCTCCCCACTGGCGCGCGAGTTGGATTGAACCGCCCACGACCTCGATGTTGCGTCCGTCACAAAAGCTGTCGGAACCCTGAACGGCTGCCGCCAGTGCGCTCAAAACCAGGAACGATCGAATCATAAGTGGACTCCATCCATTCACGAACACAGACGCTTTGCCCTAGGGGGCGGACTTGGCTGGTTCTTTTTTCTCGCTGAAACCGGCAATGTGATTGCCGATCAGCTTGAACTGGCCCGTGACAATGATGGCCTGCGTCGCATTCGTGGCGCCGCCACGCTCAATAAGGTTGCCGCGGAATAGCGACGTGTCGCTGCCGTGGCCGCTGAACACGACAGGCCGTGTGCAGCCGGTGAAGGTGTTGTTGTGGAGGTTCCAATTGGCTGAGGGCACGATCACTTCGAAACGATCGCCGGGTTTCATCGAGTGCGGCTCGCGCAGTTTGAAGCGGAGCGTTTCAGGATCGAACGACTCGATGACAGAGGTGGCGCCGGTCGGTTTGGATTTCTTGTCCAGCCAGGCGAGACGCCAACCGACGCACATCCGGGGGCGAATGCGTTCCTGTGGCAGGCCGGGAGGCGAAAAAGAACGCGTGAAGGTGCGATCGTCCATGACTTCGCCGACCCACGCCTCCCCGCGTTCGGCGACCATGCCGACGCCGCAGTTGCGGACAAGGTTGCCGTGGACGTTCATGTTCAACGCCGGCTCGCGAAGCCGGATGGCGGTCACCGACGGGTCGGCGGCGCCGCGGACATACACCTGGTTCCCGCTGACAATCGTATCGTTGGCGCTGATGTTGATGGCAGTCCGCGACACCGGTTTCGGGCCGACGCAGGTCATGTCGAAAATGTTGCCGCTGATGATCGTGTTGCCGGAAGCGTAATGAAGCGGATCGGTCGCGCCGGATGCCTCGACGGCGGACGAACCGAAGTTGACGAAAAGATTGTCCCGGATGATGACCTGCGTCGCGCCAACGGCGGAGCGGATGGCACAGCCGCCGTAGGGCGTGATGCTCTCGAAGACGTTGTCGGCAATGATGTGCTGGCCGGCGCCAAGATCGGGATAGGTGTGGTCGCGATTCGCGGGACCGAGGTTGCCCATCGCCACGGTGCCGCCGTTGCGCACGTAGTTGCCAATGAACTTCACGAAACGCGAAGCGCCTTCCCACGAACAACCGCCCACGTCCACGATGCGGCACTGCAGGACGCTGGTGTTCTCGGTGCCGCACATCACGTCGTTAAACGCGTTGCGCGCGGAGTCGGTAACAGAGCATCGCAGGTAGGTGATCCACCGGGAATATGACTGGCCGGGCCTCACCGTGCCTCGGCTCGGGCCGCCTGACACGAAGCATTCGCCCGACATCCGGCTCGCGTGGCAGTTCTCAACCAGCACGCGTTCGGTGCCGCCGATGGTGATGGCGTTGCAGTGTTTGAGGCCGAAGCCCCAGATGTAGGTCGAGCCGCGAGTCCTGATGTAACCCGCCTTGTCCCGCTCCTCGAACCCCATGAAGCCAGTCATGCGAAAGTTGCGAATGTTCACCTCCGTCCCGCTCGTCAGTGTGAAACACGCCCCTTCGCCCTCGCTGATGTCGAGCAACGTGTCCACCGCGCTCGCGCCTTCGATGGTGAGCGCCGCGGCGTTGCGCACCCGGATGCTGTGCGCCAGCCGGTAATGCCCCACCGGGACATGGACGCCGCGCTTTTCCTTGAGCGCCTGATCCACGGCCGCCTGAAGCGCGAACGTGTCGTTATGCCGGATGACGGCGTCCTTCACCGTCCGGTTGGCCGCGTCAGTCAACGTCAGGACGTTGCCCTCGATCTTTTCGATCCGGCTCACGAGCTGGTCGCGCGCGCCAAACGCGATGACGTAGCCGCTCTCCCAGTCGCGTTTGTTCAACTTCACCTCGACGCCACCGCCCAGCGGCTGCCAGTCGTGCGTAATGGGAACCTTCGGGTGCCACGTCCGGCCGAGATCGTCGGTCCACCGGAACGCAGGCGAAGCAGACGCCTCGATATCGACGATGTAGATGACCCAGCTTCCGGCGCTGCCATCATAACCGCGCACCTCCACGGAATTCTCCACTGGCTTGCGGTTGCGATAGGGCTCGCCCGTCCCCCAAAGCTGCGTCGGTGTGTAACGGATATTGCACTTCGACACCATCACGCCCTGGCCAACCTTGAAATCGCCGACGTTCGCGACGGTGATCTGCTTCGAACCATCGGTGGTCTTCGCAGTCGTCTCAAATTTCGACCCCGACGCGCCCAAGTCGCGGGCGTTGATCCAATCCGCCGCGCTGGCCTCTGCGAAACAACAAGTGAGGAAAAGAAATGCAATATTGAGTCTCATAGCTGTCTGATCTTCTGCGATGGGTCCTTGCCGTGGCAGTCCGGCTGCTTCATCACGCCGGCCCGCGGCTCGAATCAACGGCTCTTCAACGCTCAGCTTTTCGTCAGTTCCTTGCGGTGCGCCCAGACTTTCTCGAAAGCCTTGATATATTGTTCGTTGAGTTCGGGCATTTCCTTGGTGAAGAACGGAAGTGAAATCCCATGCTTGTCCACCGCCGCAGCGCCGGGAAACTGGTCCGCCACCACGGGCATGTGATGCCACCATTCAATTTCGTGGAAGATCGGATTCTTGCACAGGAACTGTGCGCCCGCGACGCCCACAGAAACACCCTCCGCCCGCAGCGCCTTCACACACGCCGCCCGTGACATCCCGGCCTCGGCCTCGTCCAGATAAAACCGGTTCGCGGCGTAATACACGCGGTCCACGTCCTTGCGGTTTTGCTGTTCACGGAGACCCGGCAGCCTGGTGATCCGGTCGTTGAGCCGGCGGACCTGGGCTTTCAACGCGGCGTTCCGCTCGGCGAGTTTCGCCAGTTGGCACTTGGCCAGCGCGGCAGCCATCGGATGCATGCGCAGTTTCATTCCAAGTCCGTAAGCGTATTTCTTGCAGGGCCCCTTCAGCTTGGAGGCCCATTCGTAGTGACCGAGTATCGTGGCCCGCTCGAAGTCCTCCTGATTCTGATAGTTCCCCATGCCGCCTTCGATAGCCGGGAGCGGTTTGCTGGCCTGGAAACTGAAGCACGCCATCCGGCCCCATGCGCCCATGAATTTGCCGTGCATGGACGCGCCGTGCGCGTGGCAGGCGTCTTCGAGGACGATGAGGCCCTTCTCTTTGCAGAAGTCGGAGATGTAATCCATGTCCGCAGGCATGCCCAAGTAATGCACGGGGAACACGGCTTTCGTGTTCTTGGTCAGCTTCCGTTTCGCGTCCTCGATGTCGAAGTTCAGTGTGACGGGATTGATGTCCACCATGACCGGCACCAGGCCGAAGAACCGCATCGGCGTGATCGTGGCCCAAAACGTGGAGCAAGGCACCATGATCTCGCTGCCAGCTGGAAGATTCAGCGCGAAATACATCGCCGTGATGGCGCTCGTGCCGTTGTAGTGCGCCTTGCAATACGGCAGCTTGAAATGCTTCTTCCAATCCGCCTCCAGTGCATCATTCGGCGCATAGTCGGGCTTCCGCAGCACATCCAGGACGGCCTTCTCCTCCTCGGCTCCATAGCGTGGCCAGGTCGTGCCGTCCTCGTGCGACGCCGTGACCGCTTTCGCGCCGCCCTTCAACGCCAGTGTCTCCGCATCCTTCCCCGCCGCGCCCGCCGTCGAGATGGTGGGCGGCAGCAAGAATCCCGCGCCCGCCAGCCCCGTGGTCTTGATAAACGTCCTCCTCGTCGCGCCGGTCGTTGAGTTCTCCGTGTTCTTCTTCATGGCTCCTTTGGGATAACAGTGGTTGCGTCGTTGATGGCAGACCGCAGTTTGCCACCGCGCTGCTGCCGCACGCCACAAGAAAAAAGCCATGCTTGGAAGGCGAAGTCAGCGCCGTCGACCTTGGCTTCGGCTTCACCACCGGCATCGCCACTGGGGCGTGACACCAGCAGCTTATGTCCTTATTCCACATCGCAACTGCCTTGCCAGCCCTTCCGTGTTGCCCTATAACCCCACCATCCGGCAATTCATGAACGAGCACCTCGTTTTCCACTACATTTGGTCTGGCGGAATAATCGCTGGTGGATGTTATTTGCTGTGGAAGAGAGAAATCCCCATTGCTATCAGAGGCGGCCCTGATCTTTTTACGTTGCGAGGAGTACCCGCGATAGTTGTGGCATGCCTGATTATCGCTTTCGGAACATATATATTGTTCCATCCAGACTTCTTTTCGCACCAACGCCAGTAGGGCCAGATATCGAAGAAGCGAATTCGGGGAGCGATGCGATAACTTTTTCCCCGTTCCAACGGGGTGGGCATCACTCAGCCCGGCGTTGACCGGTGCCTTCGACCTAGTCGGGTATAGGAAAGAAAACCAATCCCACCCCAAACGGGGTTGTATCATCCTCCCAAGAGGATTCATCTCCTTAAGAGATGCGAAATGGTCGTTGTCCCGGGGTAGCTGGCGCCTCGCAACCCCGGGCTGAATGATCGAATCCCGTCCGGATTCAGGCTGCGCCGCGCCGCAGGCGGGTCACGGAGATTCTGCGTCGACGCTGAAAAAAACTGAGTCTCCAACAGCGGGAAACAGCGATTACTTCTTCCCGCCACCAACTCGCGGTTTTGGCTTGATGAAGATCGCTTCGGCGTAATCAATCCATCCCTTCCGCAGGTCCATGCGGAACCAGCCTTCGCTGTTCTTCGCGTGGAAACGGGTGGCCGAGCGGGGGCCGAATTCCTTGAGGTCGTATTGCGCCCACGTCTTGCCCATGTCGGTCGAGACGATGATGCCGGTCTTCATCGACGAAGCGGGCGCGCAGTGCGACGCCAGGATCACGCCGTCCTGGATGATCATGTTGCCGGACTCGACTTTCGGGTTGAACAGCATCGTGTGCTTCTCCGGCTTGGTGATGTCGGCGGGGTCGCAACAGAAGATGCCGCGATCGTAGTCGCCCTGGTTCCACGGCCTGAAAGCGTTGGCGTCGCTGATCCAGTAGCACTTGCCGTCCACGAAATTGATGCCGCCGCATTTGTAACGCGAGTTTGAGTCCACCGATATGAGGAGCTTCCACTGCCACTTGTCCTTCTTCTCGTCGTAGGTGCCGCGCAACCAGTGGCACTCTAGCCCGGCTCCGCGATTGATATCACCCGTGCAGGCGTAGAACGCGTTTTCAGGCGGGTTATACGCCACCGTGTGGACGTGGCGGCAGAGCAGCGAATTGTCGGGGTTGCCCAGCACCGTGCCCGTCTTGCCACCGCCGGGCGAGCCGTTGTCGTGGAAATGGGGATTCTGCCCGAAAGCATACGCGATCTTCACGGTCCGGCCGCTGTCGGTGGAGTAGTAGATGTTCACGGGGACCGCGCCGCCGACCACGTTGCAGTAGTTCCCCCACACCATCATCTCCCTGCCGTTCACGTCCCACGAGATGACGCCCGCGAGCGTATGGAAATACCAGCCGGGGTTGTTGGGATTCTTCGGCGTGTGCGGCAGGTAATCCGCGCCGTTGGTGTCCTTCACCGTGATCGGCTGGATCGTCTTCAGCTTGTCGGTGCTGAGGAAAAGTTTCTCGCGCGTGCTGAAGAGAACGTTCCCGTTCTTGAGGATGTGGCTGAACGTGATGTGCTTCTCCTCGGGGAACGCAATGCGGTGCGGCCATGTGCGGCCGTTGTCCTCGGAGAGCATCACCTGCCCGTCGCCGTGGCCGAACGCCCTGTTGTCGCACTGCGAGTCAATGTAAGGCCCCGCCGGCTGCGCCCGATACCAGAAGTGATCGTTGGAAGGGAACTCGTCGGTGGCGGCGTTGAGTTTGCGAGCGCTGGCTATCATTAGTCCTCCGGTGGTTGCCGCGGCAGTGCCCAGAAAACAGCGGCGAGTGATTCGTTGTGGTGGGTTCATGGCGTTCATCCTTAACAATTACGTCGTCTTATCATCAGCGGCTTTGTTGAAACCACCGGATGGAGATCTCGGGTCTGATTCTGTTGACAGACTTTCTGGGAACAGCGGCAACTGCAACGACGTGCCGCTGTCCGTTGCGCTATCTTGTTGAACCCTGTCATGCTTCTCCATTGCCACAGTAGGCATTCGGATGCCGGTTGCCGATTCAAGATCCAAGAACGCGAGGCACCGTTGCCGCAAGAATTGTGGATTCCATCGGTTGGGTTCGACCTGCGTCTCTTGCAGGGTTTCAAGGAGCGCGCTGACGTGCGAATTTCGGCAGAAGACTTTCTTGAGCGACTGAATAGCCAGAAACCCAATGAAATCGTCTTCGTCCTCAACCGCTGCGAAGAGAGCTGCATGACATCGAGAATCTTCTGTAAAATCGCCGAGGGCTTCGACTGCCATCATTCTTGTCCATTGATAGCCCTTTGGAGTGTCGTTCAACATGTCAATGATTGCAGCGGCGGCCTCGCTCCACTTCTCTATCTGATACAACGCGTGAGCAGCATGCACACGCAGACATCTATAGCTCGAACGGAATCCGGAACGGAGGCGATTCTTGATGATCGGCGCGGCAGCGCTGATCCGCATGACGCCAGCCGCGATGAAAGGACGACTGTCATCGGTCTGTTCCAAAGCATTCACAATCATCGCTTCAGCAGTTGCCCGCTCATTGCCAGAAAGAGACAGAGCCGCCTCGACGTCTAGTCCGTCTCTCCTTGCGCCAAACGAGTTATCGAAACAACTCGCGCGGAAATGTTCAAATTCCTCGGAGACTGACATGGGCGTGCTTACCATGTTATATTGCGACGCAGGGGACGTTGAGACTTTTTTTCCGGCTCGTCCAGAGGAATTGTGATCGTCGTTCTTCATCCCTCAAAACGGCTGGCTGTTTCGACGGCGGATGTAAATCTCATCAACGGCCGCTTTCTCCGACAGCGACAGAAGGAACATCACCGATTGGGCAATGTCCTCAGGCCGCATCAAGATCGAACGATCCAGGTCCGGACGGGCGTCGCCGACCATGCCCGTGTCCACGCCGCCGGGCAGGATCGCGCTGACGCGGATGCCGTGCGGCTGGGCCTCCACCGCGAGCGACTTGGTCAAGCCCATCACGGCGTGCTTGGTGGCCGTGTAGGCAGCCTGGTTGGGATAGCCTTTGAAGCCGACCACGCTGGAGATGTTGATGATGTAACCGCGGCGCTGCGGGATCATCAGGCGCATGGCCTGCTGGCAGCACCAGAACGTGCCAAGCAGATTGACCGCCACCACCTGCTTCAGGTCCGCGCTGGCGAAATCCACCAGCGGCCCGAACCGGCCGATGCCCGCGTTGTTGACCAGCACGTCCAGCCGCCCCAGCTTTTCCCTGACCTGCGCGAACGCAGCGCCTACTTGGTCTTCCTGCGCAATGTCCAGCGGCAAGGCCATGGCCCGGCCACCGGCGGCGACAATCTCCCGCGCCACTGTCTCGATCTCCGCGCGGCTTCGGGCCGCCGCCACGACGTGAGCGCCAGCCGCGCCCAACGCGCGGGCAATCGCCCGGCCGATGCCCCGCCCCGCTCCAGTGACCAGGGCCACTTGTCCTTCAAGCTGTTGCGACATGAGTGATGGACTCCTTTGCGCCCGCGCGATCAACTGCCGGCCACCAACCGCTCGACGAACAAGCGGCCTTTGCGCGCCTCGCTGATCAGTTGTGCGGCGTCGCCCGGGACGAGCGTTTCGATGATCAACGGTCCGTGAGTAAAACCTCCCTTGGCCAACCGCGCCATCAGGGCCGGGAACTTCACCTGTCCGGTGCCGGGCGTGACGGCCACCTTCTTCGGATGCTGGTAATCCTTCACGCACATGCCGCTGACGATGCCATCGAGCACCGCGGCATCCTCCACGGGGTCCACTTTGCCGTCAGAGTAAAAGAAAATGTTACCGGGGTCATACATCACGGTGAAGTTCTTGTGGCGCACCGCATCGCACGCCTTGCGCAGCAACGGACCGGGGCCGGTCAAACCTCCATGCGGCTTCAGCACGATGCCCACCTTTTTCTCCGCGGCGTAGTCGCACACTTCTGCAATCGCCTTGCAGTGGTTCTCGTAAGTCTTCTCAGTGCCCAGGCTGCCCACCATCATGGACCAGGCGCCTGCGGCAGCGCAGTTGTCAATCATCCGCCGCAAACTCTCCACGCCGTCCTTCACCGAGCGGTCGCTGGCGAACGCGCCGCCGTAGGCGTTGGGGATTTGCAGACCGCGCTTCCGGGCCTCCTCGCCCATCTTCGCGGCTTCCTCCAGCGGCGTGGCCGACGCGATCACCCGTTTGGTGGCCGACTTGATCCCCGAGAAACCAATGTATTTGAACCCCGCCTCCGCGATGGCATCGAATGCTTCGCCGTATTCGCAGGCCGCCCACGGACGCGTGTAACAGCCAATCTGCCAACCCGTCGTCGGGGGAGCGCCGACTGGCACGGGCGCGCCCAGGGCGCTTTGCTGCGATGCAAACCAGCCGCCAGCCGCTGCGGCGGTCGTCCGGCTCAGGAACTCTCGCCGTGTCAATCGGTCACTGTCGTTGTGCTGCAATCGTGTCATGGTGTGGTCTCCTCGCTGGTGTGGCTGCCGCGACCGTCAAATGTCATGGTTTCGATCCCGGCTTGGGCGCCGATTCCTTCCCATCGAATCCAACGATGTTGTTGTCGATGAGCTTGAACTGGCCGCTGACAACGATGGCTTTCGTCGCGTTAGTGGCGCCGCCGCGCTCGACGAGGTTGTTGCGAAACAACGATGTGTCGCTGCCGTGGCCATTGAACGCGACAGGCTGGCCGCAGCCGATGATGGTGTTGTCGTGCAGGTTCCAGTTGGCGGAGGGCGCGAAGACTTCGAAGCGGTCAGCGACCTTCATCGCGCGCGGCTGCCTGAGTTTGAAGTGGAACGTCTCCGGGTCGAAGGACTCGATGATGGAGAAGCCGTCGGGTTTCGTGCCGCGGAACCACGCGAGATTGAAGCCGCGATAACGGTGCGACAACCGCCGCTCCATCGGGATGATGCCGCGGCCCGCCTTGAAGGTCGTTGGATCCACGACTTCGCCGACCAGCGCGTAGGCGGCGTCGCTGAGGACGCCGGTGCCGCAGTTGCGCAGGAGGTTGTCGTGGACGATGAGGTTGATGGCCGGCTCGGTCAGGCGGATCGCGGTGACGTTGGTATCGCACGCCCCGCGCGTGTAAACTTGGTTGTCGCTGATGATGACATCGGAAGAGCCAACGTGGATGGCGGTGCGGACACGCGACGGTTCGCCGATGGCGGTCATGTCCATGATGTTGCCGGTGATGGTGCAGTTGCTGGTCGGCAGATGGCGTTCGTCGCCGCCGGGAATGATCTCGATGCCGCAGGAGTTGTAGTTCACGAAAAGGTTGTTGCGGACAATCACCTGCGTGGCGCCGCACGTGGCCCGGACAATGTAGCCGCCGGGGCGGTTGTTGTAGAACGTGCGGCCCTCGAACACGTTGTCGGCAACGATGTGCTGGCCGGAACCGAGTTGTTCGAGATGCTCGGCGCGGCTGCCGATGTTGCCCATCGCAATGGTGCCGGAGTTGCGGACGTAGTTGCCGATGAACCGGACAAAACGCGACGCGCCTTCCCACGTGCAACCGCCCACGTCCACGATACGGCAGTGGAGCACACTGGTGTTCTCGGCGAGGTCGTTATTGTTGAAGCCGTTGCCGTCGCAGTTGGTCGCCGAGCAGCGCAAGTAGGTCAATGACTTCGTGTAGGCCGCCGGCGCGTTGGTGCCACTGCGGGAATTGCCCTGGCAGTAGAATGCCTCGCAATTCATCTTGCTCGCGTGACAGTTCTCGACCAGCACGCGCTCGGTATTGGAAATGTGCATGGCCGAGCACGGCTTCAGGCCGACGGGCCAGCAGGCTTTGCCGCTGCTGGTCTTGAAACTATGCCAGCCCGGCCCCTCCCCCAATCCCGTGTGGCCCACCATCCTCAGGTTGCGCACAGTCACGTCGGTGCCGCCGTGGAGACTCACGCATGAACCGTAGCCCTCCGAGATGTCGAGCACCGTCTCTGCGCCACTGGCGCCTTCGATGACCATGGCCGCAACCTTGTTCACGGAGAGGCCGCTCGTCAGCCGATAATACCCTGCGGGAATGAAGACGTTTCGCTTCTCCTTCGCCGCCTGCGCGACAGCAGCCCGCAGCGCGTCGGAATCGCAATGTCGAACCACGGCGCCTTTCACCGTCCGCGTCGCTGCGTGCGCAAGCGTCAGCACGTTACCCTCGATCTTCTCGATCTTGCTGAACAACGGGTCCCGTCCGTTGAAAGTGATCATGTGGCCGGGCTGCCACTCCTGCTTCTTGAACTTGATCTCCACGCCGCCGCTAAGCGGCTGCCAGTCGAACGTAACCGACACGTTTGTGCCCTTCCAAGTGCGCGCCATGTCATCGCTCCAACGAAATGTGAGCGGGGCGGCATTGTTCACTTCGACCAGATACACCGCCCAACTGCCGATGCTGCCGTCATAGCCGCGCAGTTCCGCCGCATTCCCCAGCGGTTTGGTGCCGTAGGGATTATCCGGTGATTTCAGGATGCAGCGCGTGAACTGCGGGTTGCATTTCGAAACCATGACGCCCTGGCCGACCTTGAAATCGCCGACCTTTGCGACCGTGATCTGTTTCGAGCCGTCCGCGGTTGCCGCCGTTGTCTCAAACGTTGAGCCGGACGCGCCACAGTCCGCTGCATTGAGCCAATGGCTTGACTGGCTGGGAGGGGCATTGGTCGCGGCGAGGCAGCGAACGGCGATAAAGACAAGGGTCAGAAGGAGTGCCTGATTTCGGTGTGCATTCATAGAAATGGCTCCAATGCTTCGCCGAGAGTGCATCAACCCTGCACGGACGGGCGAGATTATTTTATTCGCCTGTCCGCGCCGGGCTGGATGCCGAGATCGGCGGCCAGCGTCTTGCGATAATTCACCTTGTCCACATCCTTCCACTCACGGATGCGCGTCAGCTTGCTGCGTTCAAAGGTCTGCATGAACGCCGCAAATCGTTTCCGGGCCAGCACGATCAGCTCGCGTTGCGACGCAGTGCGTTTGCTGTCAGCGACTTTCGCCACCTTCCTGGCTTGTTCGGCAATCACATAGTCCACACTCATTCGCGAGCGGCGGACACGGTCGAGCGCGGCGGCGTCTCTGCTCACAAACGCCTCGGCCTCGTCCCAGAGCGAGTTGGATCGAGCCAGCAGCTCGACCGTCAGATGGGCGTGCGTTGGCTTGGCGTAGATGCCAACGTGAACCGGTTGCTTCTCGGCGTAGTCGTGGATGAGATCGAGATACCGCTGAATCACCGGCGCTGCCGCGCCATAGTAGGCTACGAGAAACTCGCGCATCGCCAACGCCTCGTCGTAGTCCGGGTTCCAAAGGAACTTCGCGATCAGATACGCCTTCAGCGCGACCATTTCGCTGTCGAACGTGTCATAGGTGCCTTGCTCGAAGACACCCGTAACGTGATTCGCGGCAAACAGGCGGATGTTGTCGTCGAGCAGCCGCTTGTTCGGCAGCGGCAACAGGTAGTGCGCGTAATCGGTCGTATAGTCCCAAATCCAAAGCCGGTTGCACGCCCTGGCCCACGCCTGCAAGTCTGCCACAAACTTTTGGTTGGCTTCGTTGCAGCCGCTCGCCAACGGATGCGAGAAGCAGCACTCGATGTCCGCGAGCCGGATGACGACATTCGAACGCGGGCGCATCGTCTTCGGCGGCTGGCGCGACCATTGATACGCCAGCGTCTCAACGATCTTGCCCGGGAACTCCTTCTCGACGCCTTCCGCGACGCGGTTCACGAGATACAGCAACGGCCCCATCCCGCTCTCCTCGGCCTTCGCCAGCGCCGCGCAACGGCCGCACTCGCAAGGCTCCTTGTTGTCGCTCTGGCTGAGCGAGAAGACCGTCGCGTCGGGTTGTTGACGCATGCCGGCGCGGATCGCCTTGGTGCAGATCCGAATGACGTCCTCGTTGGTGCAACAGAGTTGGGTTGCCTTTCGTCTGCCCTTGCGCAACGCGAAGTATTCCGGATGCGTGGCGAAGAATGCGTTTGATGACACCAGTGTGTCGAAGGTGTGAACGAAGAACCCGAACCCGAACCGGATGCTGCCGCCGTGCCGCGCGTCGAGTTCCGGCACCGGCGGGCGGATGTTCTGCCGTTCCAATAACCGTCCACGTCCGCCCGCGCCATTGAGCCGGTTTCGCGCCATCCAGTTGCCATCGAAACTCTCCCATGTGTAGGTCTCCCGATACTCGAACACCGGCGTCCTGCGCTTATCCAGCCGCGGCAGCGCAAGCCGCCGCATCTGCGGGACCCGCTCGATCTCCGGTGTGAACCAGCGGCAACCGAAATGGTCTTCCAGCAGATCATAGACTCCGTAGAGCGTCCCTCGCGGCTCACCCCCGGCAATCACCAGTTTCTCGCCGACCGTGCGCAAGACATAGCCCTCATTCCCAAGCGCAGCCCAATCAATGGCAACGTTCAACAGATCCGACCGGCTGGATTTCCCCACCAGAATCTCGCGCGGCTGCACTGGCGCCGTGTCCGCGACGATCGGCAGCCGCGCGCCGGTGATCTTCTTCAAGTAACCCTGGAGTTCCTGCGCGGCGTAGTTGACCGACGGAGACACCACGCGAGGGATTACGATTTGATAGTCAGAACGGCCGGCGTCGGCAAGCGTCGCCCCGGCTCCCTCCCGAGCGACGGGAGGACCGGTGCAGGCTGCCAGAAACAGTGACGCAGCACCCAGAAGGCAACAGATCGATCGCATCTGCATCGCTACGCCAGCTTTCCCAGCTCGCGCGTGAACTGCGCGTTAGCACTGACCTCGTCGAAGAACCACGGGAACATGCCGACGATGACGCCATCGGTGGGCTTGATGTTCTCGAAGGCGAACTTGAACGCGGCGCGCACGGTCTTTTGGTTCGAGCAGTGGCGGCCGGAACCGAGAATCTTGAAACCGAAGCAAGGCTGTTTCACCTGGCGGACCACCTGCGTCATCGCCTTCGGATCGTCGCGGAAAAACGGCAGGCCGAAGTCGAGCATGGGAATCTCCGTGTCCTTCTTCACCATCTTGCGCGTGAGGAAGTAGAAGCAGGTCATGAAGAAATCCACTTCCCAACCTTCGTCGGCAACGCGCTTGATGCAGTCCGGATTGTGCGCCGAGACGCCGGCAAGCACGCCGCAGTCGTGCGCCGCCTTCACGAAGTCGTGCACCTGACTCGACTTGCCGTCGGCGAAAAGCCGGTCGGTCGCGCCGCCGTGGTGGACCATCGCAATGGGTTGCGCCCGCTCGACGGCATCCTTGATCTTCTCGCGTTGCGAAAAGAGGCAGAAGAACGTCATCTTGCTGCCGCGCTCGCGCAACGGCCGGATATAGGGCAACGCCAAATCGGGATCGGCAAACTGGTGGGTCGTGATGCCCGCGCGCTCGCAGTTTTGGAGAAACTCCATCGTCCGCTCCGGCGTGAAGTATTCCTTCATATGCCGGTCCGCATGCTGGCCCGCGTAGGAGTATCCGAGAACCGGATTGGACCCGGCGACGAGGCGGCTGATACGATGCTTGCCGAGTTGGATGGTCGGCATCGGCGCTTGCGCCGCCGCATCCGCTGCTCCGACGACAGGCTTCGGTTGCAGCGCGGTGGCTGCGGCCAGACCCACAACTTGCGCCAGAAAACCGCGGCGGTCGGTCACTGTAATTCGATCATCGTGCTGCTTGTTGATTTGCATTGTTCTTTTCTCCTTCAGGTTCACGTCACTGCGGTCATTCGGATTATCCACGCCTCGCGAAACGCGCGTGTCAAACTGCCCATCTATATGCCCGGCTCTGGCATCATTTCCCGGTTCCTGTCGTCTTCGAACCGCGGAGTTCGATGAACACCGCTTCCATCGGCTCCAGTTCAGCAGCGAACTCCTTCGGCATCCGCACATTTTGCCAAAGCGGCTTGAACGATTCGCCGGCTGTCGAACGGTGGATTTCAGCGCTGTATGAATTCACGGCGGGCGCGTTGCGGGTGTCAAGGTTCACCTTCAGTGGCTGCCGGGTCTCGGCGATGTTCACGAACAGATGGCCAATTCTGCCGTCGGGCGATTGCCACGAACTGGTGAGGATCGCCGGCGTCGGCAGGTCTTCGCGCACCCACTTGCCGTTGCGTTGCGTGGGAATGCCAATCGCAACTCTCGGCGTATCCAGTTCAAACGGATGCAACATCCTGCCCAGCATCAGGAATTCCTTGGCCCGCGTCTTCAGGAGCCGGCTATGGTTGCGGATCATCGCAATCTGGTCCGGGTGCGCGTCAAACATGTTCTGGTGCGATGACCAGATGGAACCGCCCGGCGTACGGCCAGCGACGAGATTCATCGCATGGCAGCGTACATTCCAGCGGCTGTTTTCCTTGCTCAGCCCGGCGCTGTCGCCGCCGTAGCCCGCCGCGAATTCGTGGTAGAGATAGGAGAACAACGGAATGCCCACCGCGCCGGGATGGCCGCGATACCAGCGCTTTTCGTAATACTCGCGCATGTGGAAACCATCGAGGTGCTGGATCAATTGCTCATGCGGCTCCTCGTGGAACAGCACGAAGTCCGGCGAGAGTCGCTTGCCGTGCTGGCGCATTGCATCGAGCAGGTCCCAGAACTCGCGACTCTGGTAAAGCCCCACACCCGGCGTGTGACCGTGCGAGGTTGAGTAGCAGGCATCACCCGCGCCAGAGACCGTCTGGTCCATCTGCAACACGTCCACGCCGAGCGCGTGCGCTTGGTCAATCACATCGCAGAAGAACTTCTTCGTCTGCGGCGCGCTCACGCAAAACTGGTAGGAATGGCGTTTCCAGTCACCCGACGGGCTGGATTCGTTGAGCACGTATTCCTTCGGCTTGCCCGTCTTCTCGTCAAGCACGCAGGCCGCCGCGTGCTTCTGCGCAGCGGGAATCTCGCCGCCGTCGCGTCCTTCGTTCTGATACGTGTAAAACAATCCCGACAGATAGAAGAACGACCGAAACCCGTCCTGCCGCAGTTGCGAGATGACCCGCCGCGCGTTGTCCGCTTCGAAGACCGGAAAGTAATCGCCCGCGGTCCAGCGCCGGTGGTTCTCCCAGCCCGCGAGCATCGGGACGATCGGGCCGTCAATCTTCTCACGGAACACGCGGAGATGCTCTTGGAGCTTCGGGTAATAGGAACCGGTGCAGGTCCGCTTGTTGTCGTAGGTGCGGACCTCCACCACATGCACGTCCGGTCCGTCCTTCCACCACGCGGGAATGTCGCGGCGAGCGGCGAGCGTCTTCGCGCACCACTTCTGCCGCGCGGCCCACTGCTTGTAGATGTCCGCCGTGTCACACCAACGCCCTTGCGTCACGCCAAGCGCCACCGGATACGGACTCTGCCACACGCCCCCCGCCGTTTTTGGCCCATCGCTGACTACCGTGAACTCATGCCAGCATCGGAACCCGTCCTTTTGTTTCAACATGCCTAACAACATCGGATGGCCCGCCGTGTCCATGCCCGCCAGATATACGCCCGCCGAACGATCCTGATACGCGAGAAATTGCGCCGACATATCGCCCGGATAACGCATCGTCACACTCCGGCCGTTGTGCCAGTTCTCTGCCGGGTTCTCGATGAGCGCGCCAGCCAATGCGGGCAGCACCAGGTAATCGTCCTTGCCGTCGCCGATGGTTGGCACAGCGAGCAATTGCGGAAACCGAACCGCCTTCAAACGCCGGCCCGTGTTGTTCATGACGCGGATGGACCAGAGCGTCAGTGGGTTCTTTTCGCTGCACTCCACCGTGACCTCGGCAGCGAGATCAAGTTTGGGGAACTTCGTGAACTTGAGGACAACCTTGTCTGCTGTACTGATGTCCGACCCGCCTGCCGCGGTGCTTTCGATTGTCTCCGAACTGCCGTCTTCCTTCGCAAGGATGATCGAGAAAAGGCTCTTGTTGGACGGCGCAGTAACTACCGCCTGACCGCTCGCCTTGTGGACCATTCGCTCGATGTGCGGGACGGGCGATTTCCCAATCTCCAGCCGCAAAGCCCTGTTTTCCAGCATCACCACGCCAGCATCGTCGGCTGCGATTCCAATCGTGGCAGTCCAAAAAGCGATGCTGAGAAACGTTAACAGTCTGTTCATTCTTTCCTTGTGACTCTGCTCATCTCATAAGCCTGGCATTCTCAAAGCAAATCGGACTGGTATTTCTCCGCGAAGAGCGCGGGCTGACCGCCGGTGTGCCAGAACAACACCGTCTCGCCCTTCTTGAGAACACCTTTGCGGATCAAATCGATCATCCCTGCGGCGGCGCGACCCGTGTAGACCGGGTCGAGCAGCAAGCCTTCGAGCCGCGCCACCAATCTCACCGCCTCGCGCTCCGCGTCCGTGAGCACGCCATAGCCGGCCCGGCAATACTCATCGGTCGCCAGCACGTCTTCCGGCTTGAACTGCAACCGTTCGCCCAGTTTCTCCGAAGTGTCTGACGCAAGCGCCGAAACGTGGTCCTTCAGCCACTCTGTCTTTTCATCGATACTGATGCCGAGCACTTTCCCGCTGTAGCCAAACACCCGCTGGCCCAGCAGCAGCCCGGCGTGAGTGCCGCCGCTGGACGTGCCGAACACCATCCAGTCAGCACGGACGCCCTGTTTCAAGAACTCCTCCATCGCGAACACATAACCCAGAGCGCCCGTGGGACTGCTCCCGCCGTAAGGCACCAGATACGGCTTGCGTCCCTTGCGTGCCGCGCCATCGAACGTCTCCCGCAACACCCGATCGCGATCCGCGCGGTCGGCCACCGTAACAATCTCGGCTCCGAAGAATTCATCAAGCAACCGGTTCGCCGTCGGCTGTTTTGGCGCGCTGCCGGTCAACACCAGGATGCAGTCCAAACCATGTTTCGCGGCGGCAGCGGCTGTTTGCCGGCAATGGTTGGATTGCATCGCTCCGGCAGAGATCAGAGTGTTCGCGCCCTGCTCGCGGGCCTCGGCCACCAGGAACTCCAGCTTGCGAGTCTTGTTCCCGCCAAAAGCCAGGCCGGTCTCGTCATCGCGTTTGACGAAAATCTCCGGCCCGCCCAAGTGCGCCGAGAGCCGCGGCAAACGCTCAATCGGCGTCGGTAAATGGGCAAACATCAGTCGAGGAACTGCGCGCATGATCTCTTTTCCTTCAGGTCGCTGACGGGCTTCCGTTGTCGTTGATTGGGCTGTGGCGAAGTTGGCTTCTCCTCATCGCTGGAATCTCACGCCTGCTTGTCCCACGCAGAGCGAGCGACCCGGAGGATGTTTCCGCCGAGGATTTTCTGGATGTCGCTATCCTTGAAACCGCGCTGGACCATGCCAACGGTGAACATCGGCCAGTTGGTCCATGCCATGCTCTGTTCGGCATGCGAGGCGACCTTGGTCGTGTCCGGCGGCCAAAGATGCTCCCATCGCGCGCCCGAGACCGACAGCGCCGAACGGCCGTCGGCGCGCTTGGGCACCTTCTTGCGCTCGGCTTCCTCATTGCGCGACGAATAGCCCACATCCATGCCGATGGCAACGTGGTCAGGACCGAATTTCTTGACGAGATATTCGATGTGGTTGAGGAACACGCTGATGTCGCCCGCGCCGCCAAGGAATCGTGGGATGCAACAGACGCCCACCAGCCCACCGGTGTCGCAGATGGCACGGATGACCTCATCGGGTTTGCCGCGGAAATGCTTGTGCAACGCCGCGGCGGTCGTGTGACTGGCGACCATCGGCTTCTTGGACGCCTTGGCGGCTTCAAGGCTTGTGCGCCAACCCGAATGCGCCACGTCCACGATGACGCCGACACGATTCATTTCCTCGACGGCCGCGTGGCCAAAATCGCTCAACCCGCCATCGGTTGCCTCGCCACAGCCGTCGCCGAGTGGATTGCGGCGGTTGTAGGCCAGATGCATCATGCGGATGCCGAGTTGGTGGAAGATGCGGATGAAGCCCAACTCATCGCGCACGCAGTTCCACTGCTGGCGCAACGGCACGCCATTGGCAGTGAAGTAGAGGCAGAGCTTGTTCTGTTTCTTCGCGGCGACGATATCGTCCGGCTTCACCGCCTTGAAGAGCTCGTCGCGCATGACATCGGTCGTGTAGGTGAACCGCGCAAGCCGTTTCATGAGCCGCGTCGGATCATTGCCCTCCTCACCGGCGTTCTGAAAGACGCATGTCACGCCTGCGGCCCGAAACGCCTCGAGATATTCCTTACGCTCCGCCGCGTTGGTGGCGCAGCGGGTCATGGACATTTCCTCGCGTAAATCCACCAGCTCCGTGTCCGATGCGCCCGCCTCGACCGCCGCGCGGAACGCGTCGCCATCCACAGCGCTGCGCGGTGAGAAGCCATAGGACTCGAACACCAGCGAGTTGGTGTGCAGTTCGAGACCGTGCTCCAGGTCCTTCGGGCTTGGCTTCAACACGGACAGCGCGACATCGCGGGCCTTCTGGATCTTTTCGTTCGGCGGCGACAACGGTGACGCGGCGGCGGCGCGCGCGGAACGCATGTTGAACGATTGCGCAGCCGCGCCGAGCAGCGCCATGCCAGCGGAGGTTTTCAGGAAATGGCGGCGGGACAGATTCTCAATGCTCATGGCTTCAATCTCCTTCAGGTTCAAAACTTGATCTCTTTCTTTTCGTAGCGGGCGTTCGTTTCCGCAGCGAGCGCCTTGGCGGCTTGCTTCCACGACGCAGGATCGGCCTCGACGCCGCGCACAACCACTTCCGCCTCGAACTTCGTGCCGCCAGCCACCGCCGTGTGCGAGTAGATCTGGTTGTAGAGCTTGTGATAGACAGTCTTGTCCCAATAACCCGTCTTGAGGTTCTGCCCAACGAGCGGCTTCGGATACCACGCGAGCATGGCGCGGCGGTTCACGGGGTCGTAGATCGCCGTCCACTTCGCATCCATCTTCAGTTTGAAATCGCCGCTGTTGTCGAACTTCCCTTCGACCATCGTGCCGTCGGCTTTTTCAGCGATCCACTCCGTCGTGCGTGGCAGCCACGCATGCATGAAGGCGTAGAGCGTGCCGATTTTCACATCGGCAGTGACCTCGTAGCGGTGCCGCTCCAGCACACAGTCGTCGGTCACGATGTAGGTCGCTTCCAGCGCCAGCGGCCCCATCATGGAGCGTTTGTGAATCTCCGCGCGCTGGCCGCGATAGACGGCCTTGTCGGCAAGTTCGCACGGTTTTCCATCCACGGTCAGCGTGACGCTCTTGACCTGCTCGATGCCGCCTTCGTTGTGCCCCGTGCCGATCCACTTGCCGCCTTCCGCCGCAAAGACGGTCCCGTAGAAACCGTTCTTGTCGGCGACCAGTTCGCCCTTGAAAAAGATGCGGTGGATCGTCCAGGCGCGGTCGCCGGCAAACTCCACTTTCAAGTCGCGCGTCTCGATGGCGACAATGTGGGGAGGGCCGGGTTTCGGCGCGGCAGCGAGCGAGAGAGATGCGGTAGCAAGGAAGGTTGCGAGAAGCAGTTTGTTCATGGCGTCAGCGCCGGATGGCATATCGGCGTCATAGTGTAGTGCCAGAGTTGGCGGTTCTGTTCAATCGCAAACCGAAGTTGAAATCGAAGTTGACCGTAACGCCGGCATTCCTGTCAGTGCCGTGTTGATCCTCGCGCTGATGCCTGCGGCGCAGGCTTGAATTTCGCCTGCAACGGGGAAATCCTCTCCGCCATGACAACGACCCGCAGAACGTTCCTCAAACAACTCGGTTGCGGCGCAGCCGGCCTCGGCTTCATCTCTTTCATCCCCTGCTCCACGGCAGCCGCGCGCTCCTCCGGCGGCAAGAAGCTCCCGCGCAGCACGCCGGAAGCGGAAGGCGTCGCCTCGGCGGGCATCCTCGCGTTTCTCGACGCGATGGCGGCGGCCAAACAGGAACTGCACAGCTTCATGATCGTCCGCCACGGCCGCGTCATCGCCGAGGGCTGGTGGTCGCCTTACGAACCGCAGCTCAACCATACGATGTATTCGATGAGCAAGAGCTTCACCTCCACCGCCGTCGGGTTCGCCGTTGCGGAAGGCCGGCTCACTGTGGACGACAAGGTCGTTTCGTTCTTCCCGAAAGACCTGCCCGACAAGGTCAGCGACAATCTCGCGGCGCTGCGCGTGAAGGATCTGCTCTCCATGGCCGTCGGCCACGCCAAGGACCCGACCTTCGAGGTTGTGAAGCATGAGAACTGGGTCAAGGCGTTTTTCGACTGGCCCATCCCACACGCGCCGGGGACGAAGTTTGTCTATAACAGCGCCGCCACCTACATGTGCTCGGCCATCGTCCAAAAACTCACCGGGCAAAAAATCATCACCTACCTCAAGCCGCGGCTGTTCGACCCGCTCGGCATCGAGGGCCCGACGTGGGAAACCTGCCCGCGTGGCATTTGCACCGGCGGTTGGGGCCTGAGCATCCAGACCGAGGGCCTTGCCAAGTTCGGCCAGCTCTATCTGCAAAAGGGCCTCTGGAAAGACCGCCAGATTCTGCCCGCGAAATGGGTCGAGGAAGCAACGACGTTCAAGATCCAGCAGCCGTTGCCCGCCAAGCCGGCCCGCCCGAACGCGCAGAACGATTGGCTGCAAGGATACTGCTACCAGTTCTGGCGCGCACAGCATAACGCCTATCGCGGCGACGGCGCGTTCGGCCAGTTCACCATCGTCATGCCCGGCCAGGACGCGGTGGTCGTAATGACGAGCGAGAGCAAGAACATGCAGACCCAGCTCGACATCGTTTGGGAACATCTGTTGCCCGCCATGAAGGAGAAATCATTGCCCGCCGACCCGCAGACGCAGGAGCGGTTGCAGCAAACACTTTCGTCACTGGCGTTGACGCCGCCCGGCGCGCCCACCGGGCCTGCGATCTGCATTGACTGCGTGCGTCCAGGGAGTGGATCGTTGTCACCCACTGCTGCCCGCGTTTCCGGCAAGGCGTTCAAGATCGAAACCAACGACCTCGGCCTGACGAGCGCGTCGTTCGTGTTCCGCAAAGACGGCTGCCTCGTCGCCTTCAAGGATGCGCGCGCCTCCTATCCCATCGCCTGCGGCATCGAGCGTTGGCAGCGCGGCGAGACCGCTCTGCCCGGCACTCCTCCGCGCCTCATCTCCGGCGGCACTCCCAAGCCCGGCACCAAACACAAACTGGTCGCCAGCGGCACATGGAAGGATGAAAACACTTTCGAGATGACGTGGCGTTACTACGAGACCCCACACCGCGACACAGTCACCTGCCGCTTCGACGGCAACAAAGTCGCCATCGAGTTCGTCGCCAGCATCGGCTCCAAGAAGCGACCAGTGCTGTGCGGGAAGATGGTCTGAGGAAAAGAGGAAGCGCACAGGGCGACCACGAGTGTTGCCCCCGTTGGAATTCAAGCTTCAGCTTGTTCTGACTCACAAACAAGGCAGACACGCCAAAGCGCAGACTCCAACGCACGCTAAAGCCTCTCTCCTCTATCTTCAGTTGCCGAGGAATCCCATGCTCTTCATCCACTCGGCGCAACGGGCGGGCCAGTCGCTGATGGGATGTTTGTTGTTGCGCATGCCGAAGCCGTGGCCGCCTTTCGTGTAGATATGCAACTCTGCAGGGAGACCGAGTTTCTTGTATTCCAGGTAAAGCATCGCGGCTTCGACGGGGTTGGTCTTGTCATCGTGCGCAACGAGGAAGAACATCGGCGGCGCATCCTTCGGCACGCTGAAACCGTCCATGAAACGGGTCTTGTCGGTCTTGTTCAAAAACGCCCCGCCGTAGATCATCACTCCAAAGTCCGGTCCACGCGGGTCGTCGAGGTCGGCACGCTGCGGATAGGTGCGCGGCCCGCGGTCGCAGGCGACGTGGCCGAGCAGGTTCCCGCCCGCCGAGAAACCGAGCAGGCCGACGCGGCGAGGATCGAGGCCCCATTCCGCGGCGCGATGCCGCACGATGCCGATGGCGCGCTGCGCGTCCTGCACGGGCTTTCCATAGACGGGCGTCTCGTCGCGAGTCGGCGTGCGATACTTCAAGAGGACCGCCGTGACGCCGATGGAGTTGAGCCATTCGCAGACCTGCGTGCCTTCGTGGGCGTAGGAAAGGAACATGTAGCCGCCGCCCGGCGCGACGACGACGGAAGCGCCGTTGGGTTTCTCCGGACGATAGATCGTGATCTCCGGGTCAGTGACGTTGGTCACGCGATTCGAACTGGTGCCGTAGGAGGCAATGAGCTTGCGCGTCGCCTCGGTGAGGGGAACCAGTTTGCCGGGCGCGCCTTCGGGCCAGAGTTTGAGCGTGAACGGTTCAGCCGAAAGCGCGAGACACGGCAGCAGAATACTCATGCCGGCGCATGCGCCCGCGCGGACGGTGCGCAGGGAAAACCTGTTCATCCATCCCTTGAAGGAGTTGTCTTTCATCTTTATTTCAACCTCATCCTCTCCGTTTTTCACCGGCCGGCCGCACCTTCGAGACGCTTCAGCGAGCTCATCGGCTCGACCACATCCGCGAGGCTGACGCCGCCGAAGCAGAGGTAAATCCACTCGTCGTGGTTCAGCTTCGGTTTGGCGAGCAAGTGATAGACCGAGGTCGGTGACTCTTTCGCGAACATCGCGCAGGTTGCGCGGGCCATCTGTGCGAGCATCCGCGGGTCGTTGCCTAGGCGCTGCTGGCAGTAGCTCAACGCGTGGAGGTTCAACGATGTGCGCCCTCCCCCGCCAAGCCACCACGCGGTGTCGTTGGCAGCCATCGGCTCGATGAAATGCTTGCGCAAAAACTCCCCGTAACGCTGCCTCTGGGCCGCGTCGCGCTCCAGCGCGTGGGCCAGCACGTAGCTCTCGGCAAATGCGCCGGCCAGCATTTTTTCGGTCCGCGCCATGAGCCAGTCGGCATCCTTGCGCGCAGCCAGCGCGTCCTCCGGGCGTCCTGTCAACGCCGCCCAAACATAGGCCGCGCCAAGCGTGCAGCCGATGGTGTAGGTGTTTATCTCTGGCGCAAAGACCTTCTTCGGTTCTTTCAGCGGCACAATGGGCCGTTTGCCATAATCGCTAAGACACCAGCCAACGCCAATGCCGCCTTCGGCGCACCGGAAACTCTCGCGGTAGCCCATGTAAGCGCGCAGGCTGTCCATGAACCGTTGCCGTTCGGCGCCGTCCGCATAGGCCACCAACCTCGCCACACCGAGGCCGATCTCGCCGCCGTCGGCAACATAGCATTCCTCACCGCGCGATGTGATGCCGTAGCCCATCCGGTAGCCGCCGTCCCGCCGTTGTTCCGCAACCATCGCACGGCCCCACGCCAGCGCGGCATCAAGATAGCGGCGCTCGCCGAAGATCTCGTAGGCCGCCAGCAACGCCCGCGCCCCGCGATGGTCAATGAATGCGACGCCGCTGAATTTCCCGTTCTCACGGCCCTGCGTTACGAAACGATCACACACGTCGCGCAATGCGCGGCGCGCATCCACGCTGAACGTGACGCGGTCGAGTGTGCCGCGCATGGTGGCGACATCCGTTTGCGCACGAAACGCGCGCCAGTTGAAGCCTTCCAGTGGAACCGAGTGCCACACGATGTTGGTCGCCCCGGACGGCGACACCGCTGCCGTCGTTGTGAGCTTCACAGGCGCAGCATTTGTTTGAGCCAGGACGTGGGCCAGCTTGATCGCAACGGCCTCCGGAGAACGATTGCGCAAGGGTTGCGCGAACGTGATTTCGGCGCGGTCGGACCGGACCGCAAAAGCGGGCGGCGCGGCCTCAATTACAGCCCTCTCCGCAACGTAGCGCGCGACGCGCAGGAACAGCTCTCTCAACGCCTTCTGCTTGTCCGCCGCCAGATCCACCTTGTCGAAGCCGAATGCCGCCCAGATGCCGCCTGCGTAACTGCCTGAGCGGTGAACTGCAAATCCAACGGCCGGGCCGAGGGCGTTGCGTTTGGCATCGCGGGCTTCGAGCAATGGCACGAACCGCATTGACGACGCGGCTTCCCGGAACAACATCACGGGTTTTTTGGAAGATTGGCGCGCTGTGACCGGCTTGCAGGTCAGGAGGCGGCCCTTCAAGTTGCCCGGCATGTATTTGATGCCAGCCGTCAGAGGATGACAGCTCACGCACTTCATCGAGGCCGCAGCGAACGACGCGCCATCACGGAAAGGGTCAGGACATTCTTTCCTGGGGGCCGGCAGAAGTTTGCCGAAGAACTGTGCGGTCAGTTCGCGTCCGGCGAGCGCCACGCCGGCTTTGGCGGCATCCTCCGATGACACACTGGCTTCGCAGATTCCGAGATTGCGCAATTCGAACCAATGCGGGCCGCTGCCGCCGAGTTGCTTGAAGAGGCCGAACCATAACGCCTTCGCGTTCGCGGGCTGAAACCCATCGTTGGCGCGTTTGGGCGTGGCGTAAGAAACAAAGCTCGCGGTGTGCAGTCGATATTCGCGCCACGTGGTCTCCAGCGGGATGACAAGTTTCCAACGCGAACCGTCCTTTTCCTGCAATTCGAGGCACAAAAACGGTGTCGCCGCGTCGCCACGCGCCTCGAACACGATCACCGCGCCGCGCGCCGGCAGCGGGCCAGGCTTCAATCCCGCATACTGGTAGCTCTTGAGATCGGCTGTCTCAAAATGGAACGGCGACGCAGTGGTGCCTTCACCCGTAACAATCAGCGGTCCACCTTCCCCGTGATTGTTCACTTCCAGCGCAAGGCGCGCATATGTCGAGACCGGCGGTGCGACGCACGCATCAAGTGGCATCCAGCGATCATTGACGGCAAAGAGCAAGTCCCGGAACCGTTCCTCACCAAACGCAATGTACCCGCCGCCCGCGCGCAGATAGCGGTCGAGCGCGTCATGGCCCGCCGCCGGGTAACAACCACCATAAGGCAGTACGATGAACCGCAGCTTCGCGGCGTCGAGCTTCGCTGGTTTGACGAGATCCGCCGTGCTGAGCATTTCAACATCGAATCCCGCCCCGGTGAGCGCCTCGCGGATCGCGACAGGATCAGCCGCAACTCGTGATTGCAGGCCCGGCTCCGTCCAAACTGCGGCTTGCCATGGTTCCGCTGCCGCACAAAGAACCGTGGCGCATATAGTGACGCAACAGATGAGGAAGATGAATCCGTGTCTCAACTTGAAAGGAATCATGGCGGTATGGAGGTTGTTTTACAGCGCGAAGCACACCGCCCGCAAGCCCGGGTTCTGGATTTGCATCGCGTCGCGCAACAACCCATCTCCAACCAGACTGGCGCAGAAGAAACAGCACAACCGGTCACTGCGGCACGCGTTTCAGACTTGCGGTGTCGAACTGGATCGTCTCGTCATCGCCCTGGTCCTTGGCGGATGCCATCCAGACGAGTGTTGCAGATCCCTTCGGCACTCGGGCGACCACGGCGAGCCGCGTCCAATCCACCGCGGCGGCAGCGGGCACCATCGTGGAACAACCAGCACTGTCGGGCAGCCACTTGCCGGCGGCGTCCTTGAACTTGATGACGAGGGATGCAATGCCTTTCGCGCCGGCATTGCCGCGAATGTGAATCGTCGCCAGATACATCTCGCCCGGCTTGGCGGGCAACGTTTGCATCACACACGCCGCGGCAGCAGAGCGAATGACCGCGCCGGCTTTGCCAGAGCGCGCAGCGTCGGCAGAGAATGTGACTTTCCCGGACGTGTCGGGACGAACCCACGTGTTCCAGCGCGGGCCATCCGGCTCGAAACCCGGATTTGCGAGCAGTTCCTTGCCAAGCTCGGGGTTGGCGCGCAGCAACAGCGCGGCGCGCGCGGCTACAGCCGCGTCCGCGTCGCCCGTCTGCGCGGCCCACTGTTTCAAGAGCGGCTCGGCGTCCGGCTGGTCTGCCATCATGATCAGCGCCGAACTCACACGCGTGCCGGGCGCGTTGCGCGACCGCTCCTCGAACGGAATCGTGCCGCGGTGCAGGGGATTCGGCTTGATGATCTCCTGCTTGAGTGTCGCAAGCGAGCAAGCAGCGGTGAGGTAGCGCTGCAAATCTGCGGGTGAGTTCAACGTTTTCTCGGCGTTATAGAGCGCGGACCACAGTTCCGTCTGGCGAAAGCCATCGCTGTAGAGCTTGACGCGGGCGCGGACGGTTTCATCGTCGTTCGCGGCGGTTTGTTCGGCTTTCGTCAACAACGCGCGCGCTTTGGCACACGCATCGGCGGGCCAGAGATCGAGTTGCTTCGCATCGAAGAAACCGGCCCACATCACCGTTGAGCCCGAGGGGCGCTTCATCCAGCGGTTTTCGAGAAAACGGAAATACTCGCGCATCGGCGCGGCGGCCTTGCCAAAGAGGCCGCGGCAGAAATCGTCCACAAGCTTGCCGGCTTTCTGGTTCACGTTCCAAAGCAGTTGCGAGGCAACCCACGCTTTCGGCCCGTCAAGCGACCACGTCGAGTAGATCTCCGCGTAGAAACCGCGCACACCGGCGCGATGGGCAAACTTCAGGCTTTCCTCCGTCAGGCCGGTGAAGATGCGCGGTGAGATGAAACCGGAACCGTAGTAATAATCATAGATGCCGACGACCGGCGCCTGCGCGCACCAACCACGGATGAGTTTCTGGTCGCCGGCCCGGATGGCCGGATCGGTCCAGTTGGCGCGGCCAGCGGTCAGGTAAGGGATCACGCGCCGATGGACGGCGAAGGTCGGTGGCGGCTCGGTGACGTGATAGGCGAGGCAGCCGATGAATTTATCGGGATGCGTCTTCGCAAGTTCTTCCGCCACGCGATTCATGAAGATATAGAAACGATTCGAGTAGTTCGGCAGGCCGCGTGGCGTTTTCTGCTGCGCCGGGTCGGCCGGGTCTAGCGCGCGGCAGGCGGCACATTCGCAGAAACCCGACGCCGCTGTATCGTTCATGCCGAGCGAGAAGCTGGTGGCAGCCGGGTTCGCGTCGAAGAACTTGCGCGCGACCTCGGCGGCAAAACGCGCGACTTCCGGGTTGGCTAGGCACGGCTGCCAGTTGTGTGCGTTGTCGCTGGCTGGACGAAAGCGTTTGCCTTTGATTTCCGGGAACCACTCCGGGTGCTGGTCGTAGAGCTTCGACGGGACGAAAACATGGAGCAGGTTGTGATGGAAACTGTAGCGCGCCCGGCAGAGGTTATGCCGTTCCCACTCGCCCTTGTCGAATGGCACAGCGGAACTCCATTGCCGCGACTTGAATGACGGCTCGTGACGTTCGGCGAGACGCCCGACGCCAAAGCTCGCACGCTGCGGCACGACTTCGCCAAGTTCCGTCGGGAAGTACCAGCGCACGCCGCCGTGTTTCTGGAGGAAGCGATACACGGCAAACTCCGTGCCGTGCGGGTTGCGGCCTGCGAGCACGAGGTCGCGGCTGCCCACGGTCCGGATCACGAACCCGTCGTTGTCGAGCGAGTCCAGTTTCAGGTCCGCCTTCTCAACGAATGCGTCGCGGCCGATGTGTATGCGCGGGCCTGTGGCTGACTCCGAAAGCGCCAGGCTCGCACCCGTCATCTTCTTCAGAACACGTTGAAACTCCGCTGTGGCCCGCTGCACCTCGGGCGGCGCGTCGGCAGCGGCGGGCGCGAGCGCGGCTCGTGGCTCGCCGGATTCGACAATGGGAAAGAAGAACGCAGCAGCAAGAAGTGTTGTCAGCATGATGGTTTGCCTCCGGCGATTTGTTGGCGCGCAGCATACGCGCCGGCCGCGTGCACGTCAAAACCGTCCTGACTGCGGGCACAATCGGAAGCGTCGGCCACAATCTCGATGCTCTCTGAACACCGGATCTCCGCGACCCGCGCCGACTGGTGTTCTTGATCGCATGGGTTGACCATGGCTGGCGACCAAAAGCCGCTTTGATGATCGAACAAACTTCGGAAAGACTCGGAATGTCACGTTGACCGAAGGGCGGTTCATGGACTATAACGGCGGTGGAGACTGATGATTATCCTCTTCGCCAAAGGTGGTGTATTGATGTGGCTGATCGCGCTGTGCAGCGTGGTCAGCGCGGCGATTTTCTTCGAGCGTTTGCTTCACTATCATCGCCACACCATCAATACGTCGGAGTTTCTCGCCGGCATTACCAACGCCCTGCGGCGCAACGCGCTGGTGGAAGCGCTCTCCATCTGCGACGAGACACCCGGCATCGTCGCCCGCGTCGTCAAGGCCGCCATCACCCGCTACGATCACTCGCGCGAGGAGATCGAAGACGCCATCGAGGAAGTCAGTTTGCAGGAGATACCGCGCCTGGAGCGCAATCTGAAGGCACTGGCCACCGTCGCACACGTGGCGCCGTTGCTGGGCTTGCTTGGCACCGTGGTCGGGTTCATTTCTTCGTTCCGCACCATTGTTGAAAAGGGCAGCTTCGTTCACGTGGCCGACATTGCCGACGGCATCTGGATGGCGCTGCTCTGCACGGCGGCCGGCCTGGCGGTCGCCATCCCGTCTTTCGTCGCCTACAATTACCTCGTCAGCCGCGTCAACGAGATGGTGCTCGACGCGGAACGCGCCGCGACCGAGATCGTCGGCTTTCTCACCACGCGAACCCCGGAGCCGTCAGCCAATGGTCAACCAACCAATGGCCAGCCCGGCAATGACGGTTGACGCCGATCCGTCCGGAGCCGCATGAGGTTCAAGCGCAATCTTCAAGTCTTCGAAGGACGCATCGGCGCTGTGCCGCTGGTGAACGTGGCACTGTTGGCAGGGCTGTTCTTCATGATCAGTTCCTCCTACGTCCTGCAACCGGGCGTCAACGTCGAGATGCTCAATCTGCCTGTCTCGACGCAGGTGGCCGGCGCGCCGGAGTACAACGCCGTCATGGTCACCATCACGCGCGACGACCTCATCTTCTTCAATGACGAACGGGTGGACCTGGAGAAGCTGAAGAACGGTCTCGAAGATACCGTTCGGCGATTTCCCGGCATCCGCGTCGTGCTGAAGAGCGACCAGCGCGTCAGTTACGAGCGGCTCATGCAGATCCTCGACCTTGCCAAGTCCGCCGGCGTCCATCACGTGCTGCTGGCGACGCGGCCGTTGCTGAATCAGCCGGCCACGCCGCAGTTGCGACCGCGGCCCGCAACCTCCTCCACGCCGCAGCCATGAAGACCGGACCTTCCGTCGTCGCGCGGTTTCTCGTCGAGCAGCCATTGCTCGCGTGCCTGCTGCTGGTCTCGCTCGCGCTGCATGTGGCGGCGGGTCTCTCGTTCCGGGTGGGCACATTCGCGAGGACGGTGCACGGCCCGTCGCAACCATTCGTCCAATATATCGGCGCGGTCGACGAAACAGCCCTCGGCCTGGCAGCGGTGCGCGATCCCAGCCAGACATCGCTGGCATCGCCCCATGGTTTCTCCGCATCCACTCTCGCGCCACCGCCGCATTTTCCATATCGAATGCCGTCTGTGGACCAACCGTCGCGCCCCCTGCTGGCGCCGCCGCCAACGGAGCCAATACGGCTGCCAGCCACCACACGTCCTGTCGAATCCTTGATCGCCAAGCTCACGCCCTCGTCGCAGGAACAAACGGAGACAGCCGTCGCCCCCACCGTCACGCGCGTCGTTTTCAGCCCGCCGTTGTCAACGCGCGCTCCCCTCCCTGCCGTCGGGTCGTTGCGCATCGAAGGGCCCGCGCCACAGCAAGCCACTGTCTTGCGCGTGGCAGTGGACAACCACGGGGCGGTTCGTTTCGCACTGCTTGCGGAAAGCTCCGGCTCCGCCACCGCCGATAGCCGGGGCATCCAGCAGGTCCAGACGTGGCAGTTTGAGACCGTCCAACGCGCCGATGATGTGCTCGACTGGGGTGAAGTGAGCATCTACTGGGTCGGCAGCAACGAGGCGGTTCCCCCCGCCACGAAGGGAAACATGCGATGATCTCCGTTTATTTTGAAACGGCCGTGGTGTTTTACTTGCTCGCTGTTCTTGCGATCATCGCCCTCGCTGGCGCTTGCAATGCCATTCGCAGGCGTGGCATGCGCTCGGAGCCGATGCCAACGCGCATTTTCAGCTGTTCCAAATGCTCGCATCCGTATCTGGACCACAGCGAACTGGAACGGTCCAGTTGTCCGCGTTGTGGCACCGTCAACGAACCGCAGCGGTTCTAGTTGTTCGCGACGTGTGACCTGTCATCCATTCATCGTTGCCCGGCCGAAACTTTCACGATAATAATCCGCCATCACGAATCATCAACCATGAGCGACGTTAGAGAGCAGATCATCATCCTCGACTTCGGCTCGCAATACACGCAGGTCATCGCCCGGCGTGTCCGCGAGTTCAATGTCTTCTCCACCATCATGCGTCCGGACACGCGAGCGGCGGAAATAGACGCTCTCGCGCCCAACGGCATTATCCTCAGCGGCGGCCCGATGAGCGTGTATCAAAAGGGCGCGCCGATGCCCGACCCCGGCATTTTCGCCCTGGGCATCCCCGTGCTCGGCATCTGCTACGGCATGCAGGTGATGGGCCACCTCCTCAATGGCAAGGTCGCCCACGGCCAGAAACGCGAATACGGACGCGCTGAACTCGACGTCACCGTTCCGAGTTGTCCGCTCTTCACCAACCTCGATTCGAAACAGACCGTCTGGATGAGCCATGGCGACAAGCTCACCGAATTGCCGCGCGGCTTCGAAGCCATCGCCCGCAGCGGCAACTCGCCCTTCGGCGCCATGGAATGCCGCGAACGCAACCTCTACGGCCTCCAGTTCCATCCCGAGGTCGTCCACACCCCGCATGGCCGCGAGATTCTGAAAAATTTCATGTTCCGCGTCTGCGGCTGCCAGGGACTCTGGACCATGGCCAGCTTCATTGAACGCAGCGTGAAGGAAATCCGCGCCACCGTCGGCAACGACCGCGTCATCCTCGGCCTCTCCGGCGGCGTGGACAGCGCCGTCGCCGCCGCGCTCATCCACAAGGCCATTGGCAATCAGCTCGCGCCCATCTTCGTCAACAACGGTCTCCTGCGCAAAGGGGAGGCCGAGAGCGTCGAGCGCGTTTTCGGCAAGAACTTCCGCATGAAGCTCAAGACCGCCAACGCCAGCACACTCTTCCTCAACCGGCTCAAGGGCGTCACCGATCCCGAACGCAAACGCAAGATCATCGGCAAGACTTTCATTGATGTCTTCGAGAAGAGCGTCAAGTCCGTTAAGAACGCCAAGTTCCTTGCCCAGGGCACGCTCTACCCCGACGTCATTGAAAGCGTCCCCACGGCCGGTGGCCCGGCCGCGATGATCAAGAGCCACCACAACGTCGGTGGCCTGCCGAAGCGGATGAAGTTCCAACTCCTCGAACCGCTGCGGCAGCTCTTCAAGGACGAAGTCCGCCGCGTTGGCGAGGAACTCGGCCTGCCGCGCGAGGTTGTTTGGCGCCAGCCGTTCCCCGGCCCCGGCCTCGCCGTGCGCGTCCTCGGCGACATCACCCGCCAGCGGCTCGACATCCTGCGCGAAGCCGACTGGATCGTTGTGGACGAGATGAAATCCAGCGGCTGGTATTACAAGATTTGGCAGAGCTTCGCAGTCCTGCTCCCCGTTCGCACTGTTGGCGTCATGGGTGACGAACGCACTTACGACAACGTCATCGCCATCCGTGCCGTGGAAAGCCAGGACGGCATGACCGCCGACTGGGTCCGTCTCCCCCCCGACCTTCTCGCGCGCCTCTCCAACCGTATCATCAACGAAGTCAAGGGCGTCAACCGCGTCTGTCTCGACATCTCCAGCAAACCCCCCGCGACCATCGAGTGGGAGTAATCTCGCTCAAGAACGCCGCTTCCCCGGTACCAAGTCGAACAGGACTCGCACCCGACCGCCTCGCGAAATCGAGGCAGTGGGAAGGATTCCTTCTGCGTTGAAAACGAAAAGAGTTGGAGTGTGCCCGCAAGGCCGTCCCTGCGCATCCTCAACGCTCGCCCGGCGGTGCGGGCCAGTGGAAGGTCGTTGCGACGACTGCCCGGGCCGGTATCAGGCGGCCAGCGCGAAAAGCCTCAAAGAGCGAATCGGTCATCGTCTCGCGCAGTTCCATCGAACTGCGTGCCTCCATGACCCGGTAACGCCGATCCAGCTTCTTGTTGCGAATGCTCATGGTCTCGTTCCTTTCCAGTTCCATGGAATAGCCGGTCTCGTGCCAACCGCCACGCAACCGTGCGAAACAGTGAGTTGAAGAAAAACGGTCCCCTGCCATGGTCAAAACGCAACAACGTGACCAGTTGGAAACAGCGAAGCCGCCGTCCCGAGTTCGCCCGTCCGGCTTCTCGCTGGCGCGCGGCGTTGCGATGTGATGGAATCGCTCCATGGGCAAACGCACCTTGTGCCTTCTGGTCTGCCTGACGGTCGTCGTCCGGGTGTTGGCGGATGAGGCGGCGCTCCATCCCGCGCTCCAGCCGCTGGTGAAGCATGTGCTATCGCATTGCGACGGCAAAGCCGCGTGGTCCCTGAATTTCGCTGCGATCGAGGGCGACCGGTCGTCGTTGCCCATCGGTGTTTTCGATTCCGGGATCGGCGGATTGACAGTGCTGGAAGCGTTGTTGACGCTCGATGCGTTCAACAACCAGACGCTCCAACCGCAGCCCGACGGCGTGCCGGATTTCGCGGGCGAGCGGTTCATCTACTTCGGCGACCAGGCAAATATGCCGTATGGAAACTACCCATCGCGCGGCAAGGAAGCGTTTCTCAAGGAACTGGCCGTGAAGGATGCGATATTCCTGCTGGGACTGCGCTACCGGCCTGTGGCGTCCGCCCAACCGCGTTTTGACAAGCCGCCGGTCAAGGCCATCGTCATCGCGTGCAACACGGCCACGGCCTATGGCATCGAGAGCATCCGCGCTTCATTGAAGGCATGGGGCATCGACATGCCGGTGATCGGGGTGGTGGAAGCCGGCGCGCGAGCGGTGGCGGAGCGGTTGCCGCGGGAAGGACAGCCCAGGACCGTGGCCGTGCTGGCGACCATGGGTACCTGCGCGAGCAACGCCTACCCCAAAGCCCTCGCGCGTGCCGCGAGCCTCGCAGGCAAACCGCTGCCGAGAGTTGTGCAACAAGGCAGCGTGGGGCTGGCTGGCGCAATCGAGGACAACCCGGCATTCATCGTCCGGCAGGAAACGGCGAATCACCGGCCGGTGCCGTATCAGGGACCCACTTTGGGCGGTCTTGATGCCCCATGGCTTGCGGTCTGTGACTTCGACCGCAATGGGATGATCGGCGACACAGGCAAACCGGAGACCTGCCAGCTCAATTCCGTGCGCAACTACGCCCGGTTCGATGTGAGTTCACTGGTGAGGAATGCCGCCGCTGAGGCGGGACCGCCCATAGCCATGGTTGTGATGGGCTGCACGCATTTCCCGCTGGCACAGAGGGAGATCGCCGAGGCGTTTGATCGCGTGCGGGACTATCAAGCGCCGGATGGCGGGCGTCCGTTCAAGAACACGAGCGTGGAAAAGCTGGAGTTCATCAACCCGGCGGAATTCACAGCCCGGGATTTGTTTCGCGCGCTGGTCGGGGCGGGACTCCGGGCAAAGGGTTCCCGTACCGGGCCGGTCAAGCCTCGCAGCGCGTTCTTCATCTCTGTGCCAAATCCTTCCGCAGACGCCGTGAAACTCGGGGCGGATGGTTCGTTGGATGCCGACTACAAGTACTCGCGCGAGACCGGCAGAGTGGACGTGGAAGACACAACGGTGGTGCCGATGGCGGAGAATTCCCTGCCCAAATCATCGGCCGCCCTGGTGAAGTCCCTGCCAGCGGTGTGGGCCGAACTCCATGGCAGGCCGTGAAGGGAAACGACAACCAAACCGCTCGACTTTCCGATTACCGGCCAGCAAGATGCGCGCGCACGTGCCAAAGATCTCGCTAACCTGGAAGATCATGATCGGTCTGGTGCTGGGCATCCTGCTCGGGTACCTGAGTCCGGAATGGGGCACCGCCATGCGACCGCTGTCGGTGCTCTTCCTGAACCTGATCAAGTCCATCATCGCACCGTTGATCTTCGCGACGCTGGTAATAGGCATTGCGGGCACAGGCGATATCAGGCAGGTCGGCCGCATTGGGTTGAAGTCGCTGATCTACTTCGAGATCGTCACCACGCTGGCTCTGGTCATCGGGCTGGCCGCCGTCAACATCACACGGCCCGGCGTCGGCGTCTCGCTCGCAGGCATCGAGAAACCCGAAGACAAAGCGATGCTGGCCGCTCACGCCCGGACGCTCGCCTCCGAGGCCAACGAGGCGGCGAAACGCGCCGTTGAACAAGCAGCCATGGCACAGCGAGGCACCGACAAGGACGCCGCCAGTCGCGCGCTGGCCGAGGCGGTGGCAGCAGCGCAAAAGTCGTCCGCCGCCGCATCCGCCGTGGCCAAAGGGCTGACGGCACCCGAACCACCAGCCAAGCCGCAATCATTCGGCGATATCATCGCGCATCTTTCGCCCACCTCCATCATCCGTGCCATGGCTGATGGCGACGTGCTCCAGATCGTGATCTTTTCGGTGCTGTTTGCGCTCGCGGTTACCAGTATCGGCAGCAAGGCCGAAACCGTTGTGGCGTGGTGCCGGTCGCTGGCGGATATCATGTTCCGGTTCACCGAGTTCGTCATGAAGTTCGCGCCCATCGGCGTCGGAGCTGCCATGGCTAACACCATTGGTCACAGCGGCCTCGGCGTGCTGAAGAACCTGGGCATGCTCGTCGCCACGCTCTACGGCGCGCTGGCGGTGTTTCTGATCTTCGTGCTCGGCCCGGTTCTGCTGCTGTGCCGCATACCGCTGAAGGAGTTCATCCGCGCGGTCCGGACGCCGGCCACGATTGCCTTTGCCACCACGTCTTCGGAATCGGCCCTGCCGCGTGCCATGGAGAATATGTGCCGGTTCGGTGTACCGCGTCGCATCGTCGGTTTTGTGCTTCCGACCGGTTACAGCTTCAATCTCGACGGCACCACGCTTTACCTTTCGCTCGCCTCCATCTTCGTGGCGCAGGCAGCCGGCGTGCATCTGACCCTGCCCCAGCAACTTATGATGCTGCTGGCGTTGATGCTCACCTCCAAAGGCGTGGCTGGCGTTCCGCGCGCGTCTCTGGTGATCCTGCTGGGCACACTGAACTCGTTCGGCCTGCCCGCTGAAGGCGTCATCCTCATCCTTGGCGTGGACGAACTGATGGACATGGCGCGCACGGCCGTCAACGTCATTGGCAACTGTCTGGCCACCGTCGTCATTGCGCGGTCGGAAAGGGCCTTCCGCGGCGCTGAATGGCAGGCCGAGGAAAAAGAACTGGAGGAAGTCACGGGTCAGGAAGCCGTTTCCACGGCAGATTAGCGTGTTCTGGCAGATTGGAGAATCATATGAAACGAATCTCGTTTTTCGGTTGTTGCACATGGAGCCTGGCATTTCTGGCAGCCATGGCTGCGAGTGTGTCGGCCCAAACCGCTTCGCCATCGCCCTACTCGAAAACGAATGTGATCGTCTACCCGCGCGTGAATGTCTCGCCATGGTACGAAGTGGCGCCCAACTGGCCGCAACGGCCGCCTGATGTGTGTTGCGGTGCCGTGCCAGGCGTCGCCCTGGACAAGGTGGAGAATGTCTGGATTCACACTCGCACCAATATCACGGTGCAAGTCTTCGCACCCGACGGCCGTTACCTGCGCGGCTGGGAACGCGAAAGCACCAACTGCGTCGCGCATTACATCCGAATAGACAAGGAGCAGAACGTCTGGCTGGCAGACGTGGGCCTTCACGTGGTGCGGAAGTTTTCGCCGGACCGGAAGTTGCTGCTCACGCTCGGCACCCCGGGAGTGGCAGGTGAAGATGAAACGCACTTCTATAAACCCACCGACATGGCCATCGCTCCCAACGGCGACATCTTCGTCTCCGACGGTTACGGGAACAGCCGCGTCGTCCGCTTCGACCGTAACGGGCGGTTTATAAAGGCCTGGGGCAAAATGGGCAATAAACCGGGCGAGTTCAGCCTGCCGCACTCGATTGTCTGCGACTCCAAAGGCCGTCTTTACGTGGCGGATCGCAACAACATACGCATCCAGGTTTTCAACGCGGACGGCAAATTGCTTGCGGTGTGGAAGGACATGATCGTGCCATGGGGATTGTTTGTAACGCCGAAAGACGAGATCTGGGTGTGCGGCTCCTCCCCGATGTACTGGCGCGTGGATCCGAAGTACCCCAAAGCGCCGCTCGGCTGCCCGCCCAAGGACCAGTTCGTGATGAAATTCAACACCGATGGCAAGCTGCTTCAGCTGTGGACGTTCCCCAAGGCCGAGGATGGGCAGGAAAAGCCCGGCGAGTTGAACTGGCTCCATGGCTTGGCGGTGGATTCGAAGGGCAATCTTTACTGCGGCGACATCATCGGCAAGCGCATCCAGAAGTTCGTCCTTAAGAAGTGAGGGTGCGGGCGTTGGCAAACCCATGGATACACCAGTCTTGACCCGTCGGCAGTCGTTGCACTAAAGTCCGCCGCACATTAGAGGACACCATGGCATTCTTGATTCACCGTACCGCCGATGGAGAGGACATCAAACTTCCGATCACGACCAAGCCGGTCGTGCTGGGCCGCGGCATTGAAACTGACGTCCGCGTCGATGATGAGGAAGTCAGCCGTGCCCACTGTGCGATCTGGCTGGAAGGTGAGAAGTTCGTCGCCAAGGACCTCCGCAGCCGCAACGGTACGTATGTCAATGACCAGCGCGTCAACGAGGCTGAATTGAAGCCCGGGGACCGCATCCGGATCGGTCATTGTGAATTCGTCCTCGAAGGGGATACCCCCATCAAAGGCGTCTCCACCATCATGCGTGAGGTGGAAAAAGAGATGCTGGGAGATCAGGGCAAGGGGTTCCGCACCATCCTCCGCGAAGTGGTCAAACAGGTCCCCGATTCAACACCGAAGAAGTCGCCCAACGTGCCACCCCGGTGATTCGCTCCACCGAAGCCATGGATCATGGCATCGGGCCGCGCGAACGCATATACGATTGTTCCCGAAGCGATTGCAGTTGTTTTGCAACCTGGCTGAACTGCGCCTCGGGCCAGCGTACGCCCACTGCATATCCATCATCGGCCAGATGAACAGCGGGGCATTCCGGTCTCAGGCGGAAGTTGAATTTCATCCGGTCCATCAGCGCGGCCAACGGTGAGTCGTCGTTCGACATCGCGACGAAATTCGAGGACTTGGGCCGTTTCTCAAACTCGTTGCTCCATGCCTCCAGAGAGTCAGAAGAGCGCAACATCAGCACGTTGTGATGGATGCCTTTGAAGTTCAGCCACTTCGTCACTTCCGGCGGCTGTGTGACGTGGCTCACGCGGTCGGGACCTTCTTCGCCCACCAAGCCCGACGGTCCCTCGGCCAACAAGATGTTGTTGGCCAAATCCATCGTGCACGCTGTTTTTGCCGGCGTGGCATCGAGGCAGAAGATCGAGCCGCCAATGCATGTGCAGTGGTCGAGTCGCACACGCCGCGCCCCCACCACCTCAATCCCGCGACCGGCAGCAATCACACTATTGCGCAGCGTCAATTCGCTCGCCTCGCCAACCCGGATAATCGGCACGCCGATCTGATCAATGCGGCGACCGGTAATGATGCATCGGTGAAACTCCACATTCCCGCCGCGATCCAGTCCGATCGACACCGGTGGCGGCCCGTTCCGATCGGCTGGCGGCCCCAACCCCAGAGTGGTAAAGATCACACCCTCAAACCGCCAACATCCGTTGGATTTGGTCAGAAACATGTTGCCGTCGCCGTTTTGGGCGACATTCAGGACAATCAGTGGCGTCGCTCCTTCCTTGGCAAAAATACTAACGTCTTTCAGTCCGGACGGGATGCCCCGCAGGTTGTAGAAACCGTCGTCCAACTCGATACCGTCGCCGGAGTCGACTCGGTTAAACATGTCCGACAGAGGGGTTGGCCTGTTCTTCATGCGGCCCGTGAGCGAATGAATCCTGACACCCTTCTGCGCGGCCAGCTGTTGTCGCAGTGTCGGTCCCGGCAGCGCAGCAGTGGCCGCAGTGGGAGCGTGTGCGTCCACCAGCCCGCGCCAGACAGTGAGTTCACGTGTGTTCTTTACCGCGTCGGTTCGGGCAAATTGCTGGTCCAGTTTGCGCAACGTGGCGGTGGCGTGCTTCCAGTTCTTCGCTTCGACGTCCTGCTGCAACTGGTTCAGCGCCAACTGCGCCCGCAGTTCCTCCGGTCCGGCCTCGGCGGCCATGAGCGTTTCCTTCATTTCCTGGACCCGATCCGCAGACAACTTCATCGTCGCCGTTTCCGCAAACTGTTTGGTGGCAATCGCCAGCTTCGTGCCTGCATCCTGCCACTTGGCGGCGGTGATGAGGCCCTGTACTTCATCCAAGGCGGCAGCGGCAGCGGCCTCCGTGGGTGCGCTCTCCATCGCCACACGCAACGGCTCGAACCGTTCCGCAGCGGCCTTCGCAGAACCCGTGTTATCCAGCAACGCCGCCTTGCCGAAATACTCGCGCATCCATTCCGGCCGGCCCTCGACGAGCGAGAGCAATCCGACACTGATCAGCGTGTCGGGATTATTGGGCCCCAGCGCAGTCATCAACAGTTGCAGACGTTCTTCGAGTCGCAAACCCGCCATCTGGAACGTCCGGCCAACGCCGGGCCGCGTCTCGATCATGAGGGTGGCGGCATCGGCGCTTCCGATGGTGCCGCTAAGGCCGCCCAGCGCAAACGGTTTGCCTTTCAACGACGGCAACGCCTGCTGGAATTTCTCGTCGACGGACTTCAGCGCATCGCCCAACGCCGCATGCAATTCGAGCCGCGGCTTGATCGGTGCGTACGTGGCGCTGTTGAGCGCGTTCTGCACGACGTCGCCAGCCTTGGTGTAGTTGTGTGCGGCAGCCAGCGGCTTCCAAAGGTTGAGGAAATTGTGATAGGCCCGCTCCGCGGCAAGCTGGGCATCGTTGGCAGCGCGGGCTGCGGCGCGCTGGCGCTCAGCTTCCTCGTCAGCCTTGCGTTGATCCTGCGCCTTGCGGTCCGCATCGATCTGTTGTTGTTTCAGCAATGCTTGAATACGCTCACGCATCTCCATTTTGCGCTTCGCCAAAACATTGGGTAATACGGGATGCGCGACGGTGGAAGGCGCGTTGGTTTTGGTGGCGGCAACTGCAGTCGGAGCGACCTTGGCAACCGTATTAGTCTTGACCGCCACCGGGTGTTTCTTCACATGCGGCCGCGCCGAACTCTTTTGCTGCTGCGATTTCCAGATTGCTGCCCCAACCACAACCATCGCACAGATGCCGGCAACGCCCAGCACACGCCAGACGCGCAGCCGGCCCTGCATCTTGCGCAACGTCGCTTCCGGTGATTCCGACGCGCGGACCACGGCTGTCGGTGCGATGCCCTGGTAGACACGCTCGAGGTCGTTATAGAGTTCCAGCATGTCCTGATAACGGTCCGCCGGTTCCTTGGCCGTCATCTTCTTCAGAATGCGCACAACGCCTTCGCTGAGATTGGAGTTGAGCGTGCGCGGGTCGGGCAGCGGGTCGTTGACGTGTTTGTACATCACGGCCATTGAACTGTCCGCCTGGAACGGGGGCGTGCCGGTCAGCAGGAAGTAAAGCGACGCGCCAAGGCTGTAGATATCAGCCCGCGTATCCACATCCGGATCGCCTCGCGCCTGTTCCGGCGCAATGAAATGCGGAGTGCCGAGCATTGTGCCGGAAATGGTCAAGTGGGAATCCTGTCCGGCGGACTTGGCCAGACCCAGATCACACACCTTCACCATGCCGTCAGAAGTGACGATGAGATTCTCCGGCTTGATATCGCGGTGGATGAGCTTCGCTTTCGTCCAGGCGTGATGCAGCGCCGCCGCAACGCTCATGGCGACCGCGACAGCCTCCGGTTCCGGCATCGGCCCGTTGCGCTCCACCTTGGCGGCAATCGTCTCGCCATCCACCAACTCCATCGCAAAGTAATGAGTTCCATCCTGCTCACCCGCGTCAAAGACCTGAATGATATTCGGGTGGTTCAACGCCGCCGCCGCGCGCGCTTCACGATGAAACCGCTCGACGAACGCCTTGTCCTTGGCCAGCGCCCCCGGCAGCAGTTTCAGCGCGACCGGCCGGTTCAGTGACACCTGGATGCCGCGGTAAACCGACCCCATTCCGCCCTCGCCGATCTTCTCGTGGAGTTGAAACTGGCCAAGTTGCATGAGCGGGCCCCGCGACGAAGGCGCACTCGCGTCTTCCGCAGATGGCGTGCTCTTTGGCATCTCGGTGTTGTCGGTCATACCCTATCGGCTACTGGCGCACACTCTAATGGGTGGGCAGGTCATTGGTCAATTTTCAAACCCGACCCACCCCCTGCCACGACTGGCAAAGGAACAAACACTCGCCAGCAGAATGAGTTGCAGGCTTTCAGCGCGTCATTGTCGCAGCGCGCCGACAGGCGTAAGATGCCAGTCGTGTTTCTGACGACCATGAACCGACAGTCGCCAACAGTGCACGGTCTCCTGTGCGCGCCACTCATCGGCGCATGGTTGTTGTTGGCGCCGTTGGTTGGATGGGCCGCCACCCCATCGCCAACACCGGCAGGGCGGATCGCGTTCGACGAGCCGGGGTTCAATTTCGGCGTGATGGACCAGCAGACGGAGGCAACGCACATCTTCACCATCCGCAACACCGGCGCCAGCGTGTTGCGCATCCTGCACGTCTTTCCGGGCTGCAGCTGTGCGGCGACGGAACTCGACTCCAGTGAAATCCCACCCGGCGGTTCTGCGCGGTTGCTGGTCACGTTCTACAGCCTCAACTTCAATGGTTCCGTCCACAAGACGATGACAGTGCAGTCCAGTGATCCCACCCGGCCGATGGCGACACTCGAGCTCCGCGCCGATGTGCAACCGGTTTACGTCTTCACACCTGCTGTCCTCGACCTCGGACAAATCGAACGAGGCCAGGCCACTGAGCGTGAGGTCACGATGAGGGATGCAAAGGGCCGGCCGTTCACGATCAAGAGCGTCGCCAGCTCGCTGACCAACCTGACTGCCACGGTCGCGCCACTCGGCCGCGACGGTTCAGCATATCGGCTCAAGGTGACGCTGGCACCACAAGCCCGCACAGGACCGTTCGTCGGCAATTTGGAGGTGACTACGGACCGCAAAGTCGCCGGCAAACCGCTGTTGCTTGTGATTGGCACCGTGATCGGTCCGGTGCGCGTGACGCCGACGGCAGTATTCCTGGGTCTGGTCGGGCCGGGCGACCTGTTTCCGCCGAAAACGCTGATGGTGCAAAACGCAGGGTCGAAACCGGTGGAAATCAGGTCCGTGAACCCCGGTGATCCCCTGCTGAAGGCGACGGTGACGACGAACGCGCCGGGACGCGAGTTCACCATCGAGTTGACGACGCGGCAAGCGCCACCGCCCGGCTGGATGCGGCGCACGTTGCATATCTTCACCACCGACTCCGAAGCACCGCTGGAGGTTTCGCTCAGTGGCGTCGTCCGCACAAAAGGAAAGGCCGCCGCCAAATGAACATACGACGGTTGGCGGCGGAAGCAGCAACAATCCTCTTGGCGGCGGGCGCGCTCGGTCTGGCGATTAACGCGCTATCGCCGCGCGGCATTGCCATCACACGGCCGTTGACGTTGCGCGAACTCGACGAGCGCTATCTCACCGCCGAGGAAGCGCGTGCGCGGTTCGACGCGGGGCAGACGATCTTCCTGGATGTGCGCCGGGCGAAACTGTTCGGCAGAGGGCACATCGCAGGAGCGCTAAACCTGCCTGCCGAGGAATTCACAAAACGTTTCCCTGAATTCGCGCCGATGTTGCCACGGGAAACGGAGATTGTGATCTACTGCGACAGCAAACATTGCGAGTTGAGCCGCCAGGTCGCCGGTCAGCTGACTCAGTTGGGGTATCGCAGCGTGCGGATATTCTACCATGGCTGGGACGAATGGAGCCCACGCGGCTGGCCGACGGAGAAATAAATCCACCACGACCTCCGCGTCACAAGACAACGCCTCCCAACACCCGGCGAGCAAATCCAGGAATCCCCGCCGGGCGGCAGCCCAGAAAGAGTTTTTCGTTGCCGACGGCAGAGGTTTCGACTTTCCATTGACGCAGCCGGCGACTAGAGTTCCGCAATCGCCGCGAGGGTTTGCATGATTCGCTCATTTGCTTTTACAACACAGGGCCGCCTGCACAGCAAGGATTTGGAATCTTTTCTGATCCCGTCATTGCTGACAGACACCAACCTGTTTTTCTGGCTGGACCTCGAGAATCCGACGCCGGCGGAAGCCAAGTTCTTTCTCGAAGACGTTTTCCATTTCCACCCGCTCTCGATCAAGGACTGCATCGAGGAAAGTCCCCTCCCGAAGGTCGATGAATATCTGCCCAAGGAAGGCGACCTGTTCGCCGCATATCTGTTCATGGTCATCCACGCGGTGGACTACAGCCGCAAGGACGGCGTGTTCGCAACGAGCGAGATGAACTTCTTCCTCGGCAAGAACTTCCTGGTCACCTACCACACGGTGCCGCTGAAGAATGTCGAGACAGTCGCCGAAGTAGCCGTGAAGAGCAACGTGCACATCGCCCGCGCGCCGGATCGCGTGGCGTACGCCCTGCTCGACGCGCTGGTGGACAATTACAAACCGGCGCTGGACGAGCTCTCGCTGGAGATTGCGGGCCTGGAGAATCAGGTGTTGCAGCAGCACGGCCAGGCAGTCCTCAACAAGATCGTTCAGACCAAGAAGGAAGTCCTGCACTTGCGGCAGATCATCGGGCCGCAAATGGGAGTGCTGGCGCGGTTTGCACACGGGGAGTTCAAGCTGATCCGCGGTCATATCGTGCCTTACTACCGCAACGTCTATGACGCCTTGTTTCACATCTCCGAGCTGGCGCAGAACTACGCCGATACCCTGACGGGCATCCTGCAGATCTATTTGAACATCTCATCCAACCAGACTGGCGAAGTGGTGAAGTTCCTCACCATCATCACCGTCATCACCACGCCCGTCATGATTGTCGGCACGTGGTATGGAATGAACTACACGGATCAAATGCCGGAATTGCATTCTCGCTATGGCTACTATTGGGCTCTCGGCCTCATGGTGATTTCCACGCTCGCAACGGTCTGGTGGATGAGGAAGAAACGGTGGATTTGACCCACACTGCCGCGCGTCGCGCGTGCAGATCGTGCATCCGGCGAAGATCAGGCAATCACGTTCATGAGCGCACCAGGATGAATGACGGAGGGAATGGCCATGACTGAAATCATAGTTGAGCATAATCCGACGGAGAACCGGCTTGAAACGGAAGGCGTGCGGGGATGGCCGATTTGGAAAAAGGAACCCTCGGAGTTCCCGTGGCATTACGATGAAACGGAAACGTGTTACCTGCTTGAAGGCGACGTGGTGGTAACACCCGCCGGCGGCAAACCCGTGCACTTTGGCCAAGGCGACTTGGTGACGTTCCCCGCCGGCATGTCCTGCACGTGGAAAGTCATCAAGGCCGTGCGCAAGCACTACCGGTTTGGTTGAGTCTACGGTTGCGGTTCCATGTCGTGCATGAAGAACCGCCGCCAGAAGAAGCCGTAGCACATGATCGCCGCGAAACACCCCAGCGGCATCAGAAATCCCACGCCCATCGAATAATGGTCCGCCAGCCAGCCCATCAGGATGGGCATGATCGAGCCGCCAACGATGGCCGTGACCATGAACGACGCGCCGAGCTTGGTCCGCTCGCCGAGGCCGCGGATGGCGAGCGCGAAGTGCGTCGGATACATGATGGACATGAAGAAGAAGCTCATGACCAACGCACCGACCGAAACCCAGCCGTGACCGAGCCAGACGAGGAACATCATCACGACGTTGGCGAGCGCGTAGAAACCGAGCGTGATGTGTGGCGTGGCAAAGCGCAGGATCGCGCTGCCAGAGAACCGGCCGACCGTAAAGAAGCCGAACGCAACCGAAAGCAGTATGCCGGCGCCGTATTCGGTCATGTGCCATGCGCCGGTGTGGAGATACTTCATGTCCGCCGGCAGCATATCAGCAACCCACGACGGCAGCGGCGGCATGTAGGCAGGGTCTTTCACGTAGTTGATGAAGAAGCTGAAGATGCCGGTTTGCGCGGCGCAGTAGAGGAACTGCGAAACGATGGCAAGGACGAAGTGCCACTCTGCGAACAGCGGCCGTTCGTGCTGCGTCGGGCGCGACGCGGCCCTGGCTTCCTGCTCGGCGTGCAGGTCCGGCACTGGTGCGAGGATGAACACGACCACCAGCACCGCCACGATGCCCGCGACGAGCAAGTAGGGCAGGTAGAGCGCCTCGTTGCTGCGGTTGACATGCTCGGTCTTGGACAGGATGAACGTGCTGCCGATGATGGGACCGAGAATCCAGCCGACGGCATTGCAGCTCTGCGCGAGGTTGATGCGCGATACGCCTGACTCCACGGGGCCAAGCACGGTCGTGTAGGGATTGGCCACCGTTTCCAGGAACGTCAACCCGGAGCCGACGACGAAGAGCGCGCCAAGAAATGCCGCGAACATTGCCGTTTGCGACGCGTGCATTTTTGTCACCGGCACAAACAGCAGCGACCCGATGATGACGATGCCCAGTCCCGTCAGGATGCCGCCGCGATAGCCGAACCGACGCGCCACCCAGCCCGACGGCAGCGCCATGAGGAAGTAGGCGGCATACCACGCACCCTGCACGAACGCCGACTGCGCCTTGGAGATGCCGAGCGAGTTCTGGAAGTGTTTGTTCAGCACATCGATCATCCCGTTGCAAAGTCCCCAGAGCAGGAAGAGGCTGCATACGAGCGCGAACGTCAGCAAGTGGTTCGTGCCGTCGGGCGTGCGGAACATATTGGAAAATTTTCTCACCGATTCATCTCCTTGTGATCGCCGCACCTTTGTATCAGCCGAAAGCTGCGCTTGCCAGATGAACCTCCGACGCGGCAGAATGTAACCCATGAACTCGCAACGCGTTCGTTCCCCTCTCCCGTCACTGTTTGGCCTGCTCGCCTTGTTTGCCGCGATCTCTGTCGCCGTGGCGGCCGGCCCTTCCGCGCAGTTTCGCGCCGGCGCAGCCACCAGCAACATCACGCCCTCCCTTGGCGGCAACATCATCGGCGGGTTTCATCCGTTTCCGTCAAAGAATATCCACGACGACCTGCACGCGCGGTGTCTCGTCCTCGACAATGGCCAGACGCGGCTCGCGTTCGTTGTGTGCGACCTCATCGGTCTGTCGCGCTACTTGTGCGACGAAGCACGCCGGCTCGTTCAAAAAGAAACCGGCCTGCCTGCCGCCAACCTGGTGATGTCCGGCACCCACACTCACTCGGCCACCAGTGCGCTGGGCGAGCGTTACTCGACCAGTCCGGAACTGGACGATTACCAGAAGTTCGTTGCGCGTCGCATCGCCGACGTGGTGCACTGCGCCATCAACAACCTCGCCCCTGCGCGCATCGGTTGGGCGACCGGCGCCGAGCCGCGCCACGTGTTCAACCGCCGCTGGTTCATGAAACCCGGCACGGTCCCCGTCACCCCCTTCGGCGGCACCAACGACCTCGTGAGGATGAACCCGCCGCGTGCCAACGCCAACCTCGTCAAACCCGCCGGCCCGACGGATCCGGAAATCTGCCTCACCGCGGTGCAGTCGCCCGAAGGCCGGCCCATCGCGTTGCTGGCCAACTATTCGCTTCACTACGTCGGCGGCGTGCGTGGCGCGGATATTTCGGCCGATTACTACGGCATGTTTTGCAGCCGGATGCAGCAGTTGCTCGGCACCGACCGCCAGGATCCGCCGTTCGTGGCGATCATGAGCAATGGCACCAGCGGCAACATCAACAACATCAATTTCACCAAGCCCGGCGAAAAAATGGCGCCCTACGAGAAGATGCGGCTCGTGGCCAACGATGTCGCCGACGCCACGTTCAAGGCCTACAAGACCATCCAGTGGCATGACTCCGCGCCGTTGGGCGCGGCGTTCCAGGACATGGAGATCGGTTTCCGTCACCCGACGCCGGAGCAATTGGAGCGCGCGAAAGGCATCCTCGCCAAGATCAAGCCTGATGCGAAACCGAACACAATGGAAGAAATCTACGCCGACCGGACGATGCGCGTGAATGGCTATCCGCAACGCGGCAAAATCCCGTTGCAGGCACTGCGCATCGGTGATGTCGGCATTGGCACCATTCCGACCGAGGTTTTCGTTGAGGTCGGCCTCGAAATGAAGAAGCGTAGCCCGTTCAAGCCCACCTTCGTCATGTCGCTGGCCCACGGCTACTTCGGCTACCTGCCGACGCCCGAGCAACACAAACTCGGCGGTTACGAAACGTGGCTCGGCACCAACCGCCTCGAGGTGGATGCCTCTAACAAGATCATCACGGCGCTGCTGGAGATGCTTGGGAAACTGCGCTAGTGCGCAGCCAGCACGGCCACGGAAACCGAAGACAACTGCGAGTTGGGCGTTACTTCGACGCCGGTTTGGCCGACGTGGGCCTTAGCGTCTTGTATAGCAAGGTGCCGCGATCATCGAAGAAACTGAATTCCGCCGTCTTATCCGGCATGACTTGCACTTGCAGGAACCCGCCGGATTTCTCGGTCTGGCTGTAGAGTTGCTTGATAAGACCCTTGGGGTCTGTGGACTTGGGATCGCCCGGTTTGAGACCCAGCCGCGAGTTCTCGTCGTTGAGCGCGCCGCAGCAAAACTCCTCGTAACCGCTCGGATGAACGGAGTGGTATTGCCAGTGGCGGTCGCCGCAAAGGATGAACACGTTCTTCATGCCGCGTTCCTTGAGCCACGCAAAGAAGTTGTCGCCTTCTTTGCGGAAGCCATCGGGGTTGGTGTGATTGTCGCGCTTCGCCGCGTCGTCGGGACCGACCATCGGCGTGGGCGAGATGATCAACCTGAACGTCGCGTCGCTGTTGCGCAGCGTCTGCTTCAACCACGACTTCTGGGCTTCACCCCAGATGGATTTGGTCGGGCCGTCCGTCATCGAGTTCGCGCTGCGATAATCGCGGCCCTCGAGCAGCCATATTTGGAGGAACCTGTTGACGCGATAGGTGCGGTAGGTGATCGGCTTCTTCTCGAGCGGATCCACGACGGGGAGTTGCTCGAGGAAGGTCTGCACGCCGAGCTTGTGCGATGGCGACTTGTCGCCAGTGGGGTCGGCGTCGTTGTAGCGGTAATCATGGTCGTCCTTGAGCCAGAAGGCCGGCACGTCGCCAAAAAGCGTCACCAGCCGCGACTGGACGAACTGCTCGTGCCACTTGCGCCGCAACTCTTCCTGGGTCGCGGCGGCCTTGGCGGCAGGATGGTCATAATAAACACTGTCGCCGGCGCCGATGAAAAAGTCCGGCTGCAATTTCCGAATCGCTTCCATCGAAGGATAACCCAGCTTCCTGTCCCCGGCAGGGGCCGCGCCTTCACCGGAGCCTTTGGGGCCGCGTTGAAAGAACGCGTAGTTCATGCAGTTGCCCATGATGAACTTGACCGCCGCCTCCGAGTCGATCGCCGGCAACGTCTTGAAGCTGCGCACCGGCCCGGGCTTGGCGGTTTCGCGCTTGGCCCCGAAATTCAACCGGTAGTAATACTTCGTCTCGGGCTGCAAGCCGGTGACTTTTGTCTTCACGATGAAATCGCGCTCTGCCGTCGCTTCCAACCATTCCGTCTCCACCGCGGTCTGGAAATCCGCCTGCCTTGACAACTCAAAGCTCGCAATGCCGGGCGCGCCGGGCACGTCGCCATCGCGCAAACCCTCGCTGGCGGTGAGCCGCGATTGCAGCACGACGGTTGTTTGCGTCGGTTCGCCAGCCATTTCGCCCTGGGCGTGGAATAAGGGCGTCTCCGCGCCCTCGGCAGCAATCATCAACATTGTGGTCAGTGTAATGGAAACCATGGTTTTCATATTTTGTTCCTACTCCAATGACTCTCTCGACACCTCCATCGCGATGCGCGCCCAATCCCAAAGCCGCTCCGGGTGATAGCGCACGGTGGAAATATCTTTCATGATAAACTCGACATGGGCGCCAACGGTGCGGGCCTTCTCCGCCACGCGCGCCATTTCGGCGCGTGCCAGTACCGGCCGCCAACCGTCTTCGGCTAGCACAGCAGGATTTGGCTTGTAACTCCAGACGTATTTCGGGCCGATCTCGCTCGCGACGCGGTCGAGGTTGCAGCGGTAGTTGACAGAGATCTTCCGCAGGTTCGGAATGCGGCGCAGGATTTCCATCTTCTTGTCGAGCGGCTCGCAACAACCATAGTAACTCAAGCCCCATCGTTTCAGCCACCGCAGGTCGTGCTTCACCGCGAACTCCCAGTGCATCTCCGGCGAGACTTCGGAAAATATCTGCGCGTTGGAGCAACCCCACATGTTGTGCGGCTTGACGCAGTGTGGATTGAAGTCTTCGCCGGGTAGCTCGTGCGTGTAGCCGTAGCCGCCGGAGCCGATGCGCGTGTTGTCGCAGTCGAGCGAGAGCAGGTTCATCGCAACGAACTGGTCCAGCTCTGCCATCCACGCGTCGGTCATGCGTTCGACAGCGGCATTGACCAGATCGGGCCGCTCGTAAAGGTCAAGCATCGCTTCTTCAATTCCCCACCAGCGGATGAGCCAATCCCACGGCGTAAACCAGATATGCGTCTGGCCGATCTTTTTCACCGGCATGATGCCCGCATACACATCGTTCATCGCCGCAAATCGGAACGCCGTCGCCTGCTCATTATGCGTGATGACGGGCATCTTGATTTTGTCGAGGTCGGCAAAGTCGCTGATCTGGATGTGGTAGTGGCGCGAGACGACGTCGTTGGCCTCGTCGGTCTTGACGATGTCCACCTCCTCCATGATGCCGAAGTCGCTGCTGTGGATCGCCAACGGGCACGCGAGATAATCGCTGACGATCATGTCGCCGGGCAGGTGGCGCCACTGGTAGAGCGTGCGGCGCAACTCCACCTCCTGCTCGCGCGCCCAGGGATGCTCGCACCGGAGCGTCAGCTCATCGCCGGCGTTCATCTCGTGCCAGCAGACCTCGTTGATCCACACCATCGGGCGGACCGACTGAAGGTCGTTGAGCTTCTGCCAGAGCACCGCTTTCTCGCGATGCACCGGCAACGCAGCAATGCTGGCGAGCTCACTGGCGAGCCTGCGCAGAATGTCCTTGTCGCGCGGGCCGAGTTCGATGGCCTCGGCCAACGGCATCGGCGTGTGATGGCTCGGGTCGTGAAGCACCGGGAGATCCTTGGTTCAACGCTGTCCTGCGCGAATCATCTCACCAACCTTGCGCAATGTTTGCACGTCAATCTCGCGCAGACGGCCCGCGTAGTCGGGGCCAACATCGAGCGCGAACACGTTGCCATATTTCACCGCGCCGAGGTAGTCGGCGTAGAGCTTCTCGACAGGAAGGCAGAGCGCGTCGTGGATCGGCAGCGAATAGAACCACATCGCGCCGCCCTTGTGCGCCGGCAATATCGGATAGGTAAACTCCGCCAGCCGGTAGCTCTTGCTCGGCGCGTCTCTCATGTGTGGACCCGCGGCACTGTGGTCGTCAAGCGGACCGGGCCGGCCCATCTCGCCGAGCCGGATGTCCGCGCCGGCCTGGTCGCCGTGATTGAAACCGACGAAGCAACCGGGCTGGAGCGATTTGCAGAACGCAATCGTCTCCGCATGGCTGAGGCCGCCGTCGCCGACGGCGTGATCGAACCACAGGTATTCGACCGGGCCGTATTGCGTGAGCAGTTCCTTGAGCTGCGCCTTCTTCATCTCCGGATTCCTGCCAACGCCGGCTTTCCAGCCCTTGCCATCGACCGCGCCGGGCCACGTCCAGTCGCCTTCCGAGAAGTACAACGCCAGCTTGATACCGTGTTTGTCGCAAGACTTCTTCAACTCCGCGAGCACATCGCGGCCGAGCGGCGACTTTGTCACCTTGCGGTCGGTCGTCTTCGTGTCCCAGAGACAGAATCCGTCATGGTGTTTGGTCAGAAACAGGATATAGCCCATCCCCGCTGCTTTGGTTGTGCGCGCCCATTGGTCAGTGTCGCAGCCGGTGGCCTTGAAGAAGTTTACGTCGGTGACACCGCCAGTCCATTCCTTGCCGGAAAACGTGCTGAACGACCAGCAGATGAACATGCCCCAGCGGAGGCTCTTGAGTTCCGCCGTGCGGCTGGCCATGTCAACGGGTTCCGCCAGTCCGCGGAATGGCAAAACTGCCAAAGTGAAAAGTGAAACCCATGTGGCAATTCGAATGATTCTCATAGCATCCTTGTCCATTCTCAGATTCACGAACGACCTAGAGTATCGCAATCAGCGAAATCAGTCCACCGATCCGGACTCGGGCCGCATCTGCGCCGTATTACGTTTCACGTGACTGTCTATTTCCAACACTCGCGGACCGCGCGCTCCCATTCATCAGCCATGAGTTGATGTCCGCGATAAGTCGGATGCACGTTGTCCCAAATCCAGTAATCCGCCGGCGCTCGCTTCGCCGCTTCGTCAAACACGCGCTGGTAACGCACCAGCGCCGCGCCGTGCTTCTTCGCCAGCCGGGCGACGATCTCCTGCCGCTTGCGGATGCCGTCATTGATCTTGCCCGTCGGTTTCACGAATGGCTCGCCCAGCACCAGCTTGAGTTTTGGATTCACCGCCATGGCTTCGCTGATGAGCTTGTCATAAACCTGCTCGTATTGGTCGAGCGGCACGCCCTTGCTGTTGTCGTTAACGCCAATGAGGATGCTGAGCACATCGGGCTTCAAATCGAGCGTGTCCTTCTGCCAGCGTTTCTCCAGATCGAGCACCGTGTTGCCGCTGACGCCGCGGTTGATGAAATCGAGCTTCGCGTCGGGAAACGCCGCTCCATGCCGCGCCGCGATGATGAAGACGTAGCCGTGACCGAGGATGTGGTTCGGGTCGGCGCTGCGCCCGCGATTACCATCGGTGATCGAGTCGCCTTGAAACAGGATGCGCGCGCCGGGTGTGAACACGACAATGGGTTCGGCGGCGCGCGGCGAGGCATGCGGAGCCAGCAACAGAACAGTGAAGATAAGGACGCTGAGCTTGTTCATGCCACGCCGTAGCGTGCCAGCACAAGCCAGCCCAGCGCCACAAGAAAAACCGCCTGCGTCTCCCGCCGCCGCAACTGCAAACCAATGCAGAATTTTCTTCTCGGAAGATTGAAAACGGTTAGACTCGCACCATGCAAACATGCTTTGTTGCAAGAGGGAGCATGTGTTGAGGACGGTCGCCGATGGCTTACTACTACCAAATCGTTCTCGAACATCGCGGTTTGAACAAACACCGCGTAATCCGCGGGCCGGACAAAGCCATCGTGGAAGCCAAAGCTTACGCGTTGAGACGTGCTTGGGACGAGTTGTGGGCGAAGAAGAGCGCAGTCCGACAACGTGAAACAGATCGCGCACTCAAGCGGCGGGCATTGGAGGACAATCTGCGCGACGCTGACCAGCGTACTCGCGAAGCACAGGAAGAACTGGCGGCCCTGCGTGGCATTCTGAGGTTCACGCTCCGTGTGGATGACCGAGTTGATTGGGAGAAGCTCAAGAATCATTCTGCGTTCTCCAAACCGCAGCCGGTGCAGAGGCCTTATTTGACGCTGGCGCCAGAGCCGCAGCGCGACGATCCGCGCTACGCTCCGTGCCTGAGTTTACTCGACAAGATGTTTCCACCGCTGCGCCGCAGAAAAGAAGTGGAGGCCGACACGCGGTTCCGAACTGACCACGAGACGTGGCAGCGCAAGATTGCTGAGACCAAAACAATCAACCAGCGCATCTACGAGCAAAGCCTGCAGGAATTTGCCGTTTGGCGCAACGAAGCGTCTGCTTATGAGACCGCGAGACAGAGTCGCAACGAAGCGGTCGAGCGCCGCAAGCAAAGCTATCTCAATCTTGTGCCCGAAGCTGTCGCCGAGCATTGCGACCTCGTCCTCTCGCAATCAAGGTATCCCGACTCGCTCACGCCGGATTTCCAAGTGGAATACCGGCCGCAAACGAAAACCATTTTCGTCGAATATAACCTTCCCGCACCGGATGATTTGCCGCATTTGGAAGAGGTGCGGTTCGTCCGCACACGAGATGAGTTTGTTGAAAAGGCGCTCTCCGACCGCGAGCAGCGGCAACTTTACGAGGATGTGCTTTGCCAGATCTGCCTCCGCACGAGTCATGAACTGTTTGAAGCTGATGTTGTCCGCGCGCTCGACCATGTCGTCTTCAACGGCGTTGTCACCGCCCTCGATGCCGGCACCGGCAACATCGCGGCTAAGTGTGTCATGTCGGTTCAAGTCGGCCGCGAGGAGTTTCTCCAGATCAATCTCCGAAACGTGGATGCGCCGGCGTGCTTCAAGACTCTTGGCGGTGTCACCGGCGGAAAACTCATTGACTTAAAACCGGTGACGCCCCTCGCCTCGCCGGATGGAGAAAGCCCGCTCGTTGCGCCAAGCATTGCCCCACCAAATGAGGAATGGCAACGATTGGTCTCGTCCCTGGCCAGTCCGGACGCTGCCATCCTGCTGGAGATGAACGAGTTGGCGAAGTGCTTCGGCCTGCCGCCAACCGCCAAGCTGACAATCGCTGAAAGCCGCGAGTTGGTTGAATCCATTGCGGCTCGCGGTTACGCGATCGAACCCGATGTTCGCTACGGCGCGCCTGCCTATCGGGCCGAGCAGACGGTTGCGATCTTCAAGCCGCTCGACGACGGTGTCCGGGAGTCGGTTTACTCCGGCGCTGCGGCGTTGTTGCAGTTGTGTGTGCTCATCGCGGCGGCGGATGGCCGCATCGAGCAACACGAACTCGACGTCTTCCGCGAGTTCATCGAGAAGAACGTGGCATTGAGTCGCGCTGAGCACCAACGGTTGGCGGTGCTGGAGCAGTTTCTCCTGAAACATCCTGACTACGCACAGTTGTCGTTGGCCCGCATCGCGAAGCGTGTTCCGACAGAGAAGCGCGAACTGATAGGCGAAGTGCTCGTCTGCGTGGCGGCGGCCGACTGCAAGATCACGTCGCGCGAATGGCGCGCACTGGAACGCGCCTTCAACGCGCTCGAACTCGCGCCGGGCACGCTCGGCGCGCTTGTGAGCCGGCTTTTGCTTGGTTCTCAAGAGCAAACGATTCAGCAGGCAGGCGCCGCCGTTGCCGGTGAGGTGATTCCCGCGCCGCCGGAGAGCGGTGGCGAGATGGCTGCTCCGATTACAGCCACGCGACAGGAGACGTTCACGCTCGACATGAATCGCGTCCGTCAGATCGCGGCCGAGACGGCGGTGGTAGTTGGAATCCTCGGCCAAGTAATGACCGAGGATGTTGAAGCCTCTTCGCCGTCAACAGCTGCGTCTGCACCGGTGACGGTGGCCGCAGTGAGCACTGCCGTGCCCGTCGCCCCCACCGGTATTGTCTTGGCGTGGGCCGTTGGCCTTGATTTGAAATACCAACCAGTCCTTGCGCGACTGGTCGAGAAAACGACCTGGCCGCAAAAAGAATTCGAGCAGCTTGCTGGGAACTGCAAACTTATGCCGGTTGCCGCGCGCGACGCGATCAACGAATGGTCCGATGAACACCTCGGCGACTTTCTGCTCGAAGGTGAGGAGCTAATTACTGTTCACACTGAACTGATTCCAAAGGAGACACGCTGACATGGCTGAAATCAAACGCCGAGAACGTGATGCAGTCCTGCAATCGTTGCAGGCCGGTTTGGTGCCACGCGTCGGGCTGCACCTCATTCAAGTTGGCCGCAAAGCGGAAGTTTCAGCCTTGCTAAAAGACTTGGAACGCGTCGAGCAAAAGGGTGCTGCATTTCGCGTCGTCGTCGGGCGCTTCGGCAGCGGGAAGAGTTTCTTCCTCAACCTCGTCCGCACGCTGGCGTTACAGAAGCGCATGGTAGTCGTGCAGGCCGATATGACGATGGAACGCCGACTCTGGGCTTCCGGCGGCGAAGCCCGCGCCCTCTACACCGAATTGATGCGCAATCTCGCGATCAAATCCAAACCCGAAGGCAACGCGCTGAGGAATCTCTGCGAGGGTTGGATTTCCAACATCCAACACGCCGTCACTACCACCGGTGGAAAAGAGGAGGATGTTAAAACGCGCATCCTTACCGATCTGCACGAACTGCAAGAGAACGTCGGCGGCTTCGAGTTCGCGCAAGTGTTGACGAAATACTACGAGGGTTACACCTCCGGCAATGACGCGTTGCAAGCCGCGGCGATGCGCTGGATGCGCGCTGAGTTCTCCACCAAGACCGAGGCGCGCGAACAACTTGGTGTGCGCCGCATTATCGACGACGAAAATTTCTACGACAGCCTGAAGCTGCTCGCGGCCTTCTGCGTGAAGGCGGGCTACACCGGCCTGCTCGTCAACCTCGACGAAATGGTCGTGCTTTCGCACCGGTTGCCCAGCACCCGCGCCCGCCAATCCAACTACGAGGCAATCCTGACGATGCTCAACGACTGCCTGCAAGGGAGCGTCACGGGGCTTGGCTTCCTGCTTGCCGGCACCGACGAGTGCATCGAAGACAAGCGTCGCGGCCTTTACAGCTATGAAGCGTTACGCTCGCGGCTGGCTGAGAACCGGTTTGCAGGCGAAGGCGTCGTGGATTTTTCCGGCCCGGTTGTCCGGCTGCAAAATCTCAGCCCGGAAGATTTGTTTGTGCTGCTGCAAAACATCCGCAACGTCCATGCGATGGGTGACAGCACCAAACATCTAGTGCCCGACGACGCGCTGGTGGCTGTGCTGAAGAAAGCCAACGAGGTGCTTGGCGCGGACTATTACAAAACGCCGCGCGATGTGGTGCGGTCGTTTGTCGGATTGCTCAGTGTGCTTGAGCAGAATCCCGGCCGCTCGTGGCAATCGTTCGTGGATGGCGGTCTCATCCAGAAGGCCGCCAAACCCGCGTCGGTCGAGGAAGAAGTTGCCAGCGGCGCGGTGCCGCCGCCAGAAAATGCCGACGACCTGCAAAGCTTTCGACTGTGATGAGCGAGGAAGCGTTTTCGCTGCTGCATCCGGGTGTGAAGAAGGCGCTCTGGACGATGCGCTGGAAGCAACTCCATCCAATCCAGGTCGAAGCCATCCACCACATCGTTGAGCGCGACGGCCACCTCATCGTCTGCGCGCAGACTGCCGGCGGAAAAACCGAGGCGGCGTTTTTGCCGATCGTCTCGAAACTCGCTTCTGCTCCACGCGATTCCGTGCAGGCGATGTATGTCGGCCCGTTAAAGGCGCTCATCAACGACCAGTTTGAGCGGCTCGAGCGGCTCTGCGCTCACCTCGACATACCCGTGCATCGCTGGCACGGCGATGTCAGCGCCAGTCAGAAGAAGGCACTGCGCGACGCACCGGGCGGCATCCTGCTGATCACGCCGGAATCGCTCGAAAGCAACTTCATCAATTACGGCACGCATCTCAAACGCATCTACCGCGATTTGGAGTTTGTGGTGATAGATGAACTGCACTCGTTCCTCTCGAACGTTCGCGGCATCCACCTGCGCAGCTTGCTGGCGCGACTCAGTGCCGCAACGGGCCGGCAACCGCGCGTCGTTGGCTTGTCCGCCACACTCGGCGACCCGCTCGCGGCGCGTGCATTTATCGCGGTAGACCAACCAGACACTGTTGCAATCGTTAACGACACTGGCGGCACCAAGGAAGTCCGGCTTGGCATCAGAGCCTACCTGCAAGCCGACCCAAGCGCCGACAAGCCGGCACGATTGACACCGGAGGAATCGCTGAAGCTTGCTAACGGAATGCCGAGTGACAGTTTTGAGAGCAGATCACCCGCAAACGACGAGCGCGACGAACTTGATGAGATTGCTGAGGACGTGCTGCAAGCATTCAGCACCGGCACAAACTTGGTTTTCGGCAACGCCAAACAATCTCTGGAGATCCTCGCCGATCGTCTGCATCAACTCGTTCGCGCGCGGCACCTGCCAGCCGACCCCTTCATGGTGCATCACGGTTCGCTGGCGAAAGACCTGCGCGAAGAAACCGAAGAGGTGTTAAAGAGCGGCCGGCCTGCCACCGCACTTTGCTCCAGCACCCTCGAACTCGGCGTGGACATCGGCTCGGTGCGTGCGGTGGGCCAACTCGATCCGCCTTGGAGCGTAGCCTCGACTGTGCAGCGCCTTGGCCGCTCTGGCCGGCGTGAAGGGCAGCCCGCAATCATGCGGATGTATGTTCGAGACCACTCACCACACGCAGGCAGCGGCCTGTCGGATTTGATTTTTCCGCACCTTCTGCGCGCCATCGCCATCGTACGGCTGATGGTTGCGAAATGGCTCGAACCGCTCGATACCGACCGGATGCACCTCAGCACGCTGGTTCACCAAATCCTGAGCTGCTTACGGCAAACCGGAGGGATGCGGGCCGACGATCTGCATCGAACGCTGATCGTAAAAGGTCCGTTCCGAAACGTCGCGCCACCGCAGTTTGCGCAGTTGCTCCGCGATCTTGGCGTTGCACAACTCATCGAACAAATGCCGCAAGGCGAACTCATCCTGGCACCCGGAGGCGAGAAGCTTACAGCGTCGTTCGATTTTTACGCAGCGTTTCAAGCCAGCGAGGAATACTCCGTCCGTCACGGCACAGAGGAAATTGGGATGCTCCAGTCATCACTGGTTCCACCAGTCGGAGAGAACGTGATTCTTGCCGGCCGGCGCTGGCGCGTGGACGAAATCGTGGTCGAGTCGAAGTGTGTATTCGTGAGCGTTTCACGCGGCGGCAAACCACCGAAGTTTCAAAGCAGCGGTGGCGAGATTCACTCGCGCATCGTGCAGGAAATGAAAGCCGTGTTACACGATGCCGCTGAGCCGCCCTATCTCGATGAGCCGGCTAGGCTTCTGTTGCGAGCTGCACAGCGCACGGCCGAGACAAGCGGCTTGTTGCGAAGCGACGTTCTGATCCGGCCTGGCATCATCCAATGGTTTCCGTGGCTTGGCTCGCGTGGGCTGCAAACGCTGTCGCTTTACGCCGAAAGCTGCAAGATTGAAGCCACCACAGATGCCGTTTCAATCAGTTACCGTCTGCCATCACAGGAAGCGTTTTGCGGTCACCTTCAGGGGATCGCCAACTCCCAGCGTACGCCGCTGGAACTGGCTCGGCTCATGCCGGTGAAACAGTTTGAGAAATACGACTCACTGTTGTGTGACGATCTGCTTGTTGCCGCCATCGCACGGGATCGGCTCGATGTGTCTGGCGCTGTTGACGCCGCGCGCGAAACACTGCGAGTTTTGAATGCGGCAGTTGCTACTCCCTCTTGTCCTGTTGCTGGGTAAGTTTGTCCAGTTTCGACTGAATTTGGTCGAGGCGCTCGAGGACGGCCTTTGTTTCGGGCGAATGACGCCTTTGCTCTCCGAGGAAGAACGATGCCACCAAGCCGCTCAGGCCGCCGAACAAGCCAATACCAGCAAACATCAACGCCATGCCAATAACGCGTCCTTCAGTCGTCACGGGATATTTGTCGCCATAGCCGACCGTAGTCATCGTTGACACACTCCACCACACTGCATCCTCGGCGGTTCTGATGTTCGACTGCGGGTCGCGCTCGCAAATGAGGATTGAGGCCGATGAAAACACTACCAGCAAGAACACCGTCAGTCCCACCGAAACAACGCCACTTTCGACGCGATTGTGCAGAATGAGCGTCAGGATTCTCTGCAGCGAACGGATGCCGCGCAGCAGCCGGATGACCCGCAGCACACGCCCCAATCGGCCCCAGCGCAGCAATTCGATATTCGGAATACTCGCCACCAAATCAATCCATCCCCACCTCATGAACTCGCGTTTCGACGGTGCTTGGCGGAATCGAATCACGAAGTCAGCAAAGAACACCACGCACACGGCTGTGTCGGCGGTTTCAATAAG
>CAZGGF010000363.1:0-40515 GCA_964524715.1 uncultured Verrucomicrobiota bacterium
ACGCGTTCGGCAGCAATCGGCGACTTCGGCGTCGCGGAGCGAGCCGGGGCGCCGCCGGAAGGCGGTTTGCGGGCGGTGGGGGCGATGGCCCGGGCGGGAGGAGTCGAGATAGGGGTCGTCCGGCTGCTCCGGCACTGGCTGGGAGAGGATGCCCTCCGCGCGTTGGATGATGCTCTTGGACGACGCAGCACGCGCGAACTGGTCCCACGACGCGCGGTCGCGGATGGGATGGCCGAGGCCCGCGGGCAGTTCCGGCAGCATCGCTGCGACCGCCTTGACGCGTTCGGCAGCAATCGGCGACTTCGGCGTCGCGGAGCGAGCCGGGGCGCCGCCGGTCATGGTCAGGATGAAAAACGCAAGGGAGACAGTGAGGAACGGACGTGACGTGATCATCAATATGATTTTTACCGCCGCCGATGCTGTGAATGCACGCGAATTGTGGGTGAACCTAGGTATCACCGAACCGATGCGGAAAAATCGCCGGCCATGTCAGCCGCGGCAAACCTGCAGCATAGCGGCCAGGTTTTCCGGCGGCGTTTCCACCGCCAGCGCGCAGCCGGAGCTCAAGACGAACCGTTGCCGTCCGCGGGCCTTCACCGTCTCCAGCGCCGCGCGCGTCACGCGCCCGACCTGCTCCACGCTGCCTTGAGCCAACACTGCCACAGGGTCGAGGTTGCCCCACAGTGCGATGTGCTGCGGCACGACCTCGCAGGCGTGCGCGAGGTCCACCTTGTGATCAACCTCCAGCACGTTGGCGCCCGACAACGCCATGTCCGCGAGGATCGGTGTGCCGTCGCCGCAGATGTGCAACGACACCGATTTGCCGGTGGCGGATTTCAGGCCGGCAATGAGACGTTTCTCGAACGGCAGCGCAACCTCGCGATACAATCGCGGCCCGATCAGGCCGGCTGGCGAATCGCCACCGCTGAGCATATTCGCCCCTGCGCCGGCGAGCGCGCGGCCGTAAGCCAGCCCGTAGTCCATGCACCGCTGCATCAGCGCTTCGACGAACGGCGGATCGTCCACCAGCTTGAGCATGATCTCGTTGATGCCCATCAGCGCAGCGGCGAGCGAAAACGGATATTGATCAAAACACGCGACAACGAAAACGTCCCGTCCCAGCGCCGCGACGACACGCTGCAGCGCATCGAGCATCAGCGGACAACGCCCTTGCGAAGACGGGTCGGGTTCCGGAATGCGCTCGATGTCAGCTACCGTGCGCACCAGCGGCTCGCCGACGCCGCCGAACGGCTGCTCCTCCCCCATCGCACCGACCGCCGCGCCCATCGCCTGCGCGCTCACCCACGTGTCGGCGGAGACCCACACGGCGTTGGGCCGGAACCGCTCATAGTAGCGGATGACGCAATCCGCCAGCGTGCGCGCGTCGCTTGTGTAACGCCGCAACGAAACGCCCGCCAACCGTGCGCAGATGTGCACCGCCAGCGGCCCCGCCGGCACGCGGGGCGTTTCCTGTCCGCTCAACGCGCGCGTGACGATCTCTCGCGACGTCATGTTAGCCGGATTGCCATCAGTCATTGGACTCCTTCACCACCTTATCCATGGCCGCCTCGTGCTGCTCGAACGACTCGACCATCTTGAACTGAACGCGCGCGCGGTCGGCGTTGTGGCCCTCGCGGTGGATTTTGAAGTATCGGTCGCCCTGGAGGTGGTCGGTGAGAAACCGAATACCGATCTCAAACGTGATCAGCCGCGCGGAGAACACCAGATGATCCTTCTCCGCCGTGTTGAGGAATTCGCCGGCGGTGGCGAGGTAGCCGCGCACGAGCGCCTCGAAGATGTCCATGCGAGCCACGACCTTCGCGAGGTCGCGTTCATCCTCGGCGGTCGGACTGCAACCCGTGCGGCACATGTCGCCGAAGTCGTAGAGCGCCAGTCCCGGCATCACCGTGTCGAGGTCAATGACACAAATGCCCTCACTGGTGGCATCGTCGAGCATCACGTTGTTCAGCTTGGTGTCGTTGTGCGTGACGCGCTCCGGCACCAGGCCGCGCGCCTGCAAGTCGAGCAACACGTCCACCATCGGTTCGTGGCGCAGGCAGAAATCGATCTCTCGCTTCACCGTGGCGGCGCGATTGCACGGGTCTTCCTCGATGGCCGCGCGCAAAGCGTCGAACCGCCGCCGGCTGTGATGAAAATCCGGAATCGTTTCGTGCAGTCGTGGCGATGGCAGGTCGGCCAGCTGTCTTTGAAACAAGCCAAAAGCCTTCGCAGCTTCGCGAGCCTGGGTGGCCTTCGTGATTTGGTCGTAGGTCGCCGCCTGCTCGACGAAGAGGTAGCACCGCCAGTGGTTGCCGTCCGCGCCGGCGTGCCACGGCCGGCCTTCGCGCGTCGGCACGAGCGTGAGCACACGGCGGGTGATCTGATCGGCGTTGCGCGCTTCCAGTTTCCGGCGGACGTGGGACGTGACGCGCTCGATATTCTCCATCAGGGCCGCCGGGTTTTTGAAAATGCTGTGGTTGATGCGCTGGAAGATGTAGCGCAAGGAGCCGCCGTTCTGGTTGAAGACAACGGCGTAGGTGTCGTTGATGTGGCCGCTGCCGTAAGGAGAGGCTTCCTTGAACTCGCCGGCTATTTGAAAATGGGTGGCGACGGCGCGGAGGTCGTGTTTCAAGTGCGTTGTGGCCATGGGATTCGATGGTTGGAAACCGCTGCTGCGCTCGATTCTCAGGCTCCCTTTGCCAGCGCCTTCTGAAATTCCTCGATGGCCACTGTGCGGCCCGTCAGCCGCGCCTCTTCGGCGGCGAATGTGATCATGTGGCTGTGCACCGTCGCGTCAATGCCCGCTTCCAGCGGCGCGCCCGGAGGCCGGGTCATCTCGTCGTAAAGCGCGTTGACGAGGCCCGGGTCGCCGCCCGCGTGCGACTCGTAGCCGCCGTCGGCGGCCTTGACCGAGTAGCGGACCGGTTCGCCTTCGTGCGGAAGGAACACAAGGTTCGCGCCGAAATGCTTCCGATAGGTCTCGCCGCCCTTGAGCACGCCGCGTGTGCCGTAGATCTCGAGGTGCCGGCCGTTCTCGAATGCCGTCATCGTGAACGTGCCAGTCACGCCGCCCTCGAACTCCATCGCGAGCACCTGCCGGTCCACCGCGTCATTGTCGCAGCGATAGACGCAGCGTCCCCACGGACTGGTGCGCAGCCAGGCCGTGATCTCCTCCGGCGTGGCTGTCTGCGCGCGGTCAAACACCGACTCCAGCCAGAACGCGCGTTTCTCATTGATGTAGCGCAACGCGTTGTAAGGACACGTGTCACCCACCGGGCAGCCGTCGGTGCAACGGGCGGGCGCTCCTGCCGGCGCGCGCTCCGCGCGGAAAAACTCCAGCGAGCCGAAACTCGCGATCCGCTTGCAGCGCCGCCCGACGAGCCAGTGGACGATGTCGGTGTCATGACAGCACTTCGACAAAATCATTGGCGAGCTTTTCCCCACGACTGACCAATGGCCGCGCACGAACGAATGCGCCTGATGCCACGGCTCGACGCCTTCGCTGGCCTGGATGGAAACGATCTCGCCCAGCGCGCCGGAGTTGATGATCTCCTTGGCCTTCCGATAGAAGGCCGAGAACCGAAGGACGAAACAGACCATCACGCGGCGGTCGGCCTTCCGCGCGCGGCGCTCGATGTCGAGCACCTGCGCGGCGCGCGTGGCGATGGGTTTCTCGAGCAACACGTTGTAGCCCAATTCCAGCGCGCGGCAACAGGGCGCGTAATGATCGTTGTCCTGCGTGGCGATGATGACCACGTCGGCGAGTTTTCCGGCCGCCAGCAACGCCTCGGCGTTGGCGAAGGCGCGAAAATCCGCGCGTCCCGAAATCTGGCGTATCTTCTCGACGCGCGCCTGCATCGGGTCGGCAGCCGCGACGATCTGGAAACGCTCCGGCTGATGCGCGGCCAGCGCGGTGTAGGTTTGGGCGCGCGCTCCGCAGCCGATGCAGGCAAGTCTCAGAGGTTGTGATGTTGTCATGGCTCGGGTCTCCTGTAGAAATCTCAGCTCTCCGGCGCTGGCGTTGAATCAGCGGCTTCAAAGAACGCGACGATGTTTTCCCACGGCGTCTCCGGCCCCAGGACGTGCGCTGGCGCGAGAATCAGTCCGCCACCGCGGCCCACGTCGCGGATGCGCGTCCGCACTTCCGCCCGCACTTCGTCGGGCGTGCCGAACGGCATCGTCCGCTGCACGCTCACCGTGCCCCAGAACGAAAGCCTGTCGCCATACTTGCGCTTGATCGCCGCCGGCTCCATGCATTCCGGCTGCACCGGATTGAGGATGTCGATGCCGGCTTCGATCAAATCCGGGATCGCCGGCTCGACGTTGCCGCAGGAATGATAGAACACCTTCACCGCCGGATTCGCGCGCTTCGCCGCCTGCACCGTTGCCGCCAGGCGCGGTTTCAGAAACTCCCGCCACGTCTCGATGCTCATCAACATGCCGTTTTGCCCGGCGATGTCGTCGCCCGTGATGATGATGTCCACGCCCGCCCGCGCGAATTCCGCCGCTGCGCGCTGTTGCAGCGCTGCCGAGCGCTCGAAGAAATAGTCCGCCACCTCCGGCGCGGCAGCGAGGTCCATCATCAAGTCCTCCATGCCGCGGATATACCACGATTGCTCGAAGACCGAGCCAGCGAATGCCGCCACCGCGAGGCCCTGCTGGTGCAGCGTCTCGACGCGCTCGCGCAGCCCGGCATAGCGATACGGCTGGTCCAGATCCGGCCACGGATATTCCTTGAAGCGCGCAAAGTCCTGCATGCCGTGCAGCGGTGACTCGACGTGGGCAAAATGATAAAGGTCGCCACCGCGCCACCAGACACCCCATTCGTCCACCTGTCCGCTGGCGAGGGCCGCATCACTTTCCGCTCCGAACCATCCCGCGAAGCGGTCGCGTGGCAGTGTCGTTGGCTGGAGAACGACACTGGTAATGTCCATGCCGAAATATTCGCGCGGCGTCTTCGGCGCGCAACGTTCGCGCAACAACTGCCCAATGAATGGGGTGTAGCCGATGGCCTCCTCGTAGAGCAACCGCGGCACGCGGTCGGTCGGTTGGTGCGCCAATGCGGCAAGGACTCGTTCGCGTGAGGTCATGGCTGGGGGGTGGAGCGTGGCGGGCGCGCCGGTTGCCGGACGCGGCCGGTCGTCGGAATCATACGGGTTGTTGTCTCCAATCGAGTCACAACGGAGGTGACTGTGCCTCAACTGCGCCAGCGATGGCAACTGTCTTTGCGCCCCGCTGGTGAAACACCCGCAGGGGGCCTGGACTCATTTCACCCTGGCCGGTTGCGCCGGGCGCTCGAAAATCCGAAAGAGCAGATAAATGGCGAAGAGCGCGGCGCAGATGGGCGCCAGCCAGATGGCTTCCTTGCCAGGCGCAAGGCAATGGGCAACCGTGCGACTGGCTGCCGTGATCAAAGCAACACCAGTCAGGACGATACCCTCCGCAAATCGCCTCTCGATCAAAAACGCCTGGGCGGCAAACACGGCGAACGCCGGCCCGAGCATCGCGTAGGTGTTGTTCTCCGTCCGCGGGCTGAACAGCATCAGATACACGGCAGCCATCGAGAATATAAAGACCGCCGAACGAGCTGCGTCATAGCGCCGCCGGACGAAGATGGAAAGCATCCAAGTGATGACCGCAGCCACGATGCGAATGATCGTTTGGATGCGCTCCGGCACATCGATGCCTGCGAAACGCAAGGTGACAAACGGCGACGTCCATCCTTGGACTGCCACACCCACATGCGCCGCGGTCGTTGTGTTTTGCCAGCAGCCCGCATATTGCTGGAGAACATAGGAGGGATGCTGGAACAGGAAGGGTGATAGCGCCAGCGCGGCCATGCCCAGCGGCACGCGCCAGGTCATGGGCCGGACGACGGCTGCGACCAACAGGGCCAGCACAATCGTCAGTGGTTTGAGCGCGATGCCGAGCGACAACCACAGGGTCGCGCGCCACCAACGTGCGTCGGCTACATCGACGACTGTCAGGAGCATCAAACCGGTCATGGCAAGCGTGGCCTGGCCGTTGCGCGCGCAATCCCATGCCAAAGGAATCGCCACCAGGGTCATCAGCGGGAACAGTTTCTCTCCCGATTGTCCGCCCGCCAGGCGCGCGAAGGCGCGAAGACCCAGCGCCAGGACGCCGATGTTGACGAGACGCCAGAACACTTCGCTCGCCAAGGGAGGCAGTGCTGCCAACGGCATGAAGAGAATGGCCGCCTGCGGAAAGTAAACGAACCCTCCCACGCCGGTGCCATCGTAGAGCGGCCGTCCGGCGAACCAGTCCAGCGCACTCAGACGGTAACTCGGAACAACTGTTCGATGACTCCCCGAAACCATGATCGCAGCCACGGCGAGAAACAGCACGGTCCATGCGATCCATGCGTTCCGATCAACGTTCCATCTGTTCTTGGTCATCATCAATTGTTCCACCGCGGCCCGCAGAACACAGCCCGACCAGCGGATGCCACTGACAGGCTTTCACTCGCTGGCTTGATGACAGCGTAGCAGCTTGCCGGCCTGCTGCAAACACAAGGTGTTTGCGCGCGGGCCTACCTCTTTGCCGCCCCAGCGTTCCTGCGTCTGCCCGGGTCGGGAGGGCTCGTCACAGGTTTTCCATCGGCTGTGCCGTCGCGCCGAGCGCTTCGATCTTGCTGTGGTTGTCGAGACCGTAGTAACGGTTCGCGTCGTCCTGCGGCCAGCGCGCCAAGAGTTCCTTGTTGCCGAGCCACCGCGCGACGGCTGCGGCGTCGCCCAGTTGCGGCAGGTACGGCGTCAGGATCGGGTCGCGGATGCCGGTGTCGGACTGGTAGAGCGCCATACCGTCCGCACCTTCGCCATACTGGCGCTGCACGCGACGGAGAAAGGAAACCGGGTTTGCCCGGGTCTTCGCCGCAGGCAGACAGCCCACGCCGCCCCAGAGCTTCACGCCGTGCGCGCGCGCCAGCTTCGCGTAGGGTGCGAGCGTGTCGGGATACTTGTAGTGAAGCCACCAGAGCGGGTTCGTGCACAACTCGTCCACGAGTTTCTCCTTCAACCACGTTTCCACGTCCATGCCTTCCATCAGGTTCACGTCGAGGCCGCAGTCGGTGATGCGCGCCATGACAGGCACCCGGCGGCCCAGGCGTTTCTCGACATCACCCAGCGCCGCGCGCAACTCGCGCAGGAACGTCGTGACAAAGCCGGCGCGGCACCGCCACCACTCCCTGAACTCCGGCTGGCCGGGTTTGAGGGTGCGCGGGTCGCCACCGCTCTTCGCCTGCCACGCCGCGATGAGTTTCGGCTGGTAGTCCATGTGCGGCACCTGCCGGCAGAAATCGAGGCACAATCCGTGCGGGCCGATGGCCGCTACTTCGGCCAGGATGGCGATGCGCTCGCGGCGATACTCCGGGAAGAAATACGAAAGCCGCGTCGTGTCCGGTTTGCCTTTCTTCGTGATGAACCACAGCTCCGGATGCTCCGCCGCCCAGCGGGAACGCAGCGCGCCGCCGTAGCCGCTGCCGTAATGCCGGTTCATGCACAGCCGCGCGTAGATCGTCATGCCACGCTCCCGGGCAAACGCCATCGCCGCGCGCAGCGTGCATCGCTGTTTCAGCGCGTCGCCGATGACCTTCGTCTCGGGCCGCGAGTCGCCCACATAGAGCGTGGAGGCCGGCAGCTGGCTGTGGTAATCCACCGTGCTGCGCCCGATGGCCCAGATGACGTGCCGGATGCCTTGGTCCAGGTGCGCTTGCAGGCAATCCTCCGTGTCGCGCCCGGTGGTTTTTTGGAGGCGGTAAATCCACTCGAACAATTCCGCGATGCCCCAGACGATTTTGGGATCATTGGCCGCCGTCTCCGCGGCGCGCGCGCCGGAGAATGCTGCCGCGCCCAGCAACCAACTGCTTGTGCGCTGGACCGCCTCGCGACGGCTGATCCGGCTCCCGGCTGATGAATTCGGTGTCATGGTCGGCTTCGTCCCTTCTCGCGCACTTCCTGCAATAGCGCGGACATCTCTTTCACGGTTTCTGGATGCTGGCCGGCAACGTTCTTCGTTTCGGCGATGTCGTCGGCCAGATTGTAAAGCTCGGCAACCGTTGGCTTGCGGGTCTTGCCTTTCTTGTTTTTGCCGCCACCGGCGCTGGCGGGGATGAGTTTCCACTGGCCTTTGCGGAGCGCGAGCGCGCCGCCGTGCTCGACGAGATGATCACGGCATGGCTGGTCGCATTTCTCGCCGAGCAGCGCGGGCAGGATATTGAAGCTGTCGGGACCGGCTTCGGCGGGGAGTTTCTGGCCGGTGAGCGCGGCAACGGTGGCGAGCATATCCACGTGACAGATGAGCGCGTCGGAGGTGCCGGTCTGGACGTGGCCCGGCCATCGCGCAATGAACGGGACGCGCGTGCCGCCTTCATAGGGACTGCCTTTGGTGCCGCGCAACACGCCGTTCTGCAGGTGGCCGTTGTTCGTCTCGACGGTGCCGGCGTTGACCTCGTCAGGGCCGTTGGTGTCAATCACGCCTCCGTTGTCGCTAGTGACAATGAGCAGGGTGTTGTCGGCGAGCTTGAGCCGATCCAGCGCGGTCATGATCTCGCCGATGGTCCCGTCGAATTCCTGAATCACATCACCGCGGACGCCAGCCTGACTCGTGCCGCGAAACCGCGGATGCGGCACTCGCGGCACGTGGATATCGTGCGTGGCGAAGTAGAGGAAGAACGTTCTGTCCTTGTTCTTTTCGATGAACGCGACGGCCTTTTTCGCGAGCAGGTCGGCAATCTCGTCGTCCTTCCACAGTGCCGCTTTGCCGCCGATCTGCCTGCCGATGCGCGGAATACCGTTGACGAATGACTCCGGCTGGCCGCGCTGGACGGTGTAATCGAGCTTGATCGGGTCCGCGGGATCGAGGCCGACGACGCGATGGTTCTCGATCCACACGCACGGAGTGCGGTCGCCCGTGGCAGGCAACAGCCAGGCGTAGTCAAAGCCGATCTCCAGTGGGCCGGGCTTGATCTCGCCGTTATAGTCGGTCGGCGATTGCGCGCCGAGGCCGAGGTGCCACTTGCCGACGACGCCGGTGGTGTAGCCGGCTTGCTTCAGCAGCGATGGCACCGTCACGCGGCCCGGTTCGACGATAAGCGCGGCGGTGCCCGGCAGGATGCCGGTGCCCGGCTTGCGCCACGCATACTCGCCGGTCATGAACGCGTAGCGCGTCGGCGTGCAAACGGCCGACGGCGAGTGCGCGTCGGTGAACCGCCGGCCCTGCGCGGCGAGGCGGTCGAGGTTCGGCGTCTTGACCTTCGTGGCGCCGTAGCAACTCCAATCGCCGTAGCCGATGTCGTCGGCGAGGATGAAGATAATGTTGGGCTTGGCGTTGTCGGCGGCAAACACCGTGGCAATGCCGAGCAGCGCCGTCAGGACCGGCAACACGACGGATTTCAGTTTCATAAGCCGTGCCTCAGTCCAGCGGGCCTTTCTCGAAGTCTGACTCGTTGACCCAGCCCGCATTGATTTTCTCGCCCTTCATGTAGCGCTCGTAGAAATTGCGTTGCGCGGGGTGAGCATAGGGTTCCGCCTCAAACACGCCGCCCTTGCCAAACATTCGAGGGTCGTCCTGCGCCTTGAGTTCGCCGAACAGTTGCTGTTGAAGCTGCGTCTTGCGCGTCTGCTGCTCCGGGTCCGCAGCGAGGTTTTTCAGACAGTCGGGATCGTTCTTCAGGTCGTAGAGTTCTTCGGTCACGCGCCTTCCGAAGCAAAGCGCCCAATGCCGGTCGCTCGCATCCTTGCGGTGCGCGTCGAGAATCACGGTCTTCGTCGCCCCGCCATCGGTGTTGAGATAGCCGGTTTCGGGATTGCCGGCGGGCCAGCGCGTTGGCTCGAAATTGTGTATGTAGATCCAGCCGTCGGTCACGATACTGCGAATCGGATAACCCCACTCATGCGGCCGTCCCGTGTCGTGCCGTTCCTGGCCGAGCAGCACGTGGTCACGAACCGCCTGCGTCCGGCCGGACTTTTCCGAACCGAAAATGTCGGTGAGACTGCGGCCCGCTGCGGGCGCCATGCCGGTCTGTGCCCACTGCACACCGGCGACCTCGATGAACGTCGGCGCGAAATCAATGAAGCTGACGAAGTCGGTGACGGTGCGGCCCGGCGCGCGAATGCCGCGTTTCCACATCGCGGCCAGCGGCATGTGATTGGAGACCTCGTATTCGTTGCCCTTCGCGCGCGGGAACGGCATGCCGTTGTCGGAGGTGACGACGACGAGCGTGTTGTCGAGTTGGCCGCGCTTCTCCAGTTCGGCGAGCATCCGGCCGAGATGACGGTCGAAGTGTTCGACCTCGAACGCATAGTCGAGCATGTCGTTGCGGACAACGTCGTTGTCGGGCCAACAGCCGGGCACGCGGTCGAGGTCGCCCGTTTTCTTGCCACCCTTGGCGACGCCGCTGCCGTATTCGTAGGCGCGGTGCGGCTCAACGGAGCCATACCAGAAGCACCACGGCTGGCCCGCCGGTGTCGCATCGAGGAAATCAGCAAAGTTGGCGGCGTAGTCGTTTCTGCTGATCTGCGAGGTCGGCGGTGGCGCGGTGCGTTTGTTGAAAGGCTGTCCGGCCATCGCGCGTGGTTTGCCGTTCGCGTCGTTGGCCACGCCCGGTGCCCAGCCTTTGCAGGTCATGCCAACGAAGTAGCCGTGTTCCGCAAGCGCCTCGGCGTAGGTCTTGAACTCCGGCGGGAAAAAGCACACGTGGTTGCACGCGGCCTTGAGCTGCCAGGAGTTGCGGCCCGTAAGGATGCACGCCCGCGATGGCGCGCACTTGGCGTTCGGCGTGTAGGCGTTGGCGAAAAGCACGCCCTCGCGAGCGACGCGATCAAACGCCGGTGTCTTGACCCACTTGCAGCCGTAAGCGCCGGCGTGCGGGAAGGACCAATCATCGGCGATGGCGAAGAGGATGTTCGGAGCCTTGGCGTCTGCTGCTGACACGGCCGGCGTGATCGAAAGACCCGCCCAAATGAACAAAAACGCACAGAAGGTAATTGTGAGTCTGCCGTGATTCATGATGAACATTGTTTCAAAGTTTCTCCAAAGGAGGACGGTTTGTCACCGCCCGGCTGCGGTGCGTGCAACGCGCCGCTTCTTATTTCAACGCCGCCGGCGGCGAGGTGTTTCTGAGTTTTTTATTTCTTCTCGTCCTGCCGGCTCACCACATACTTCGGGTCGAGCTTCAAGTCGTGGCTCTCATACCACTCCTTCAACAGACGCCGGCCAGTTTCCAGTCGCTCACGATATGCCGGGTCGGATGCGAGGTTCTTCATTTCGCCGGTATCACGCGCCAGATCCGTGATCATCTCGCGGATCTCGCCACTCGCTCCGACCATGTATTTCCAACGCTCGGCGAGAACGAGACGGGCTTGCTGGGTCTCAACCACGAGATGATTGCGCCAATGGCCGGCCGGCTTGCCTTCCGCCAGCGACTTGACGCTGCGCCCCTTCAACGCCGCTGGTTTCGGCACGCCCGCGAAGTCGCACAGGGTTGGAATCAGGTCCAGTCCCGTCGAGACAAGGTGATCGCGATCCACCAAGCCCGCCTGCGTCACGCCCTTCCACGACACGATCATCGGCACATGCACCGCCTCTTCGTAGAGCAACGACTTATGCTCGAAGCGATGTGCCGCGTCCAGGTCGCCGTGGTCGCTCGTGAATATCACAAGCGTGTTCTTCTCCAAACCAGACTCGCGCAGTGCCGCGAGCACCCTGCCGATTTCCGCGTCCACGCGCTCCGTCAGCCGCGCGTAGGCCCAGCGGTGCAACCGCCAATCACGGTCGGTCCAGTGCTGCCGCACATAGCCGCGAAATCCAGCCTGCTTGTCTCCGAACACCGACAGCTCGCCGTCAGGAATGCCGTGGTTCGCCGGCAGTGGAGGACATACGCTCCGAAAAAACTCTTCCTCCGAAACACCGGCAGGCAGTTGCAGCGCCGCGTCGAGACACTGGATCGCAGGCGGACTCAACGGTGTGATCCTGGCCCCCTTTGGCGCCGTGCCGCTGTTCTTCCACGCCCGGATGGCCATGTAACAAATGTCATGCGGGTTGATGAACGACGCCACCAGCAGGAACGGCCGCTCATGTTTCTCGCGCAAGAACTTCGCACACGTCACGGCCAACTCGTCGCGCGGGTCCGTCGTGATGCTGTCGAACCCGTAAGACTCAATCCTGCCCTTCTTTCCGTGTCCCGGCACGTGGGTTTTGCCGCCATACACCGTCTGGTAGCCCGCGCGGCGGAACACCGCGCCCATCGCGTCGTGTAGAATCTCCTGTGACACCTCGGCGCCGATTTCGCCGTTGCTTTCCATGCCGATCCGGCTTGGCATCGTGCCGCTCATCATGCAAAACCGCGACGGCACGCAGACCGGGTTGCCGCAATACGCCCGGTCGAACCGCGCGCCCGTCCGCGCGAGGCTGTCGAGGTTCGGCGTCTTCAGATGTGAATTGCCCGCGCAACTCAGCATCCCGGCGTGCTGCTGGTCGGTGATGATCAGCAAGATGTTCGGCCGCGATTCGGCCGCGAACGCGAGGCTGGCGAGAAGGACGGCCAGCCCGGGGAGAACAATACGCAACAGTTTCATGGGGAGTTCCCGGCGAGGTTATTTGTCGTCGATCATCAGGAGATTGGTGACCTGTTTGGCGGCGGCGTGGTCTTCCCAGCTCCACACCACCCGGTTGCTGGCGTCCACTTCGATCACGTGCGGCCCCTTGCCTTGCGCGCCGTGACCGAGCCAGTTGGCCACCACGATGTGGCCATTCGGCAGAAATTCGAAGCCAGAAAACCAGTCGAGCCGGTATTGTTTGCGGTAGGCATCACCGAGCCAGGTCTTGGTGATCTTCCCGTCGCGCGCGATCTCCACCACCGACACCGCGCCGCCAGTCGAAACCGCGGTCGTGCCATCTGCGCGCCGCAATGCCACGTAGCCTTTGCCGGGGAACGGCGCGGACCAGACTTCCTTGTTCGCCGCGAGGTCCCACTCGACGACACGGATCGGGTTGCCCGTCGTGAACAACAGATGGCCGTTGTCCGTGAACCGCGCCAGCCGCAGCAAACCCGGCTCGACGCCTGTTGCGCGGACCACGCGGCCGGCCTTCTGGAACCACTCGCCGTCGCGTTTCAGGAAGTGAAACTCAATCGCATCCTTCGCGATCGTGCCGAGCATGATCTCGTCACAGGCGGCGATATGCCGCGCAGTCTGGACGCCGGAGAAACCTTCGAGATGCCACAGGCAGCGGCCGTCCTTGAGATCGTAGATGCCACAGCCATTGCCGTGGCTCACCAGCAGCCGCCCGCCTGCGAGCCGCTGCAGGTCGCGCGAGCCGGCGGGGATCGTCACGCTCCAGCCGCGCGACGGCTCCGGCTGATCCACGAGCAACAGCCGGTTCGCGCCATTATCCACGCACGCGAAACGATGACCCGCGAAAGCAGGAACAGCCACGAGCACCGCGAGAAAAAGGATTGAACTGATCTTCATATTTCACCTCGCCAACACAGTGAACATCACATGCCAGCCGCGGCCGCACGTCGTGCAATCGCCCTTGCTCTCGCTGATGTCGGCCGGGCCGTATTCGCCGGCGCAGTAGGTCCCGAACAGCGGCAGCTCCTTGCCGACCGACGCCTGGATCGCCTCCAGTTCGTCTTCGAGCCGCTTCAGCTTTCCCTTGCGCCCGCCGCAGTTGAACGCCAGCACCGCGAACGGTTTTGCCGGCGCGCTCTTCAGCACCGACGCCGAGCCTTCGCGCGCCGTCTCGATCACCGCCTCGTTGGTCTTCGCCTGCCGGCCGGTCTGCGTCACCTTGAACGAGCCGGTCAGCAGCAGCGCGATCGCGCTGTCGGTATGCGCCGCGCCGTGGAAATAAACCCAGTTCTGCCCGGCGTTCTTGTTCACCGAGCCGCCGGTGATCGGCAGTTTTTTGCCTGCGACCTTCTGCACGCCGTCGAGCAACAACTGGTTCTTCGGTGAATGCGCATCGGAGATCAGCAGCATCAACGCGCCACGGTCAAGACCCGGCAACTGTTTCGCGAGCCGTTCACCTGCTCCGTTGAGCGCCGCGGTGAGCTTCTCCAAATCCTTCTCCATCGTCAGTCCCGCCGCGCCCATGTTCTCTGCGAGCGCCGCCTCGACTCCGATGCCGTCGCCGCCGACGCCAAGCAGCACGACGCCATCGTCGTTGATTGAGCCGCGCTGCGTGAACCCGCCATACGACGCGCCGCCGAACAATATCTCCCTGGGCAACACCGACGCCACGCCTCCGAGCATCGCCTTTTTCGCCGCGACATCCTCGAACGAATCCATCACCAACACTGCCTTGGGCGCGGCGTTGCCAAAGGCGGCTTTCAGCTCCGTCGCGGCCTTCCTGCCTGCCTCGGCCGCGTTCTCGCCCGATGCCGACGCGGTCTTGAATATCAGCGCGTCATCCGCTGCCCAAACGGAGGCACAACAGAACGCCCACACAATCGCCGCAACACGCATTGCCTTCATGATTATCTCCTCAGTCACTCTGATCTGTGGCTTCAAACATTCAATGAATCGAACTCGAAAACCCGAACTCCACGTTGCTGTCGAACGGCGGCGTCGGGCCAAACGCCGCGCCTCTCCAACGACACCATGATTGTGGATGCCGCTGGTCGTCCCAAAGATTCATCGCCGAGCCGAGGTCGCGCAGCCCGTTGGCCTCATGCACGAGCAGCGAGAACCGGAACGGCCGGCCCGGCGTCGGCTGCAACTCCGCTACAAGCTTCACCGGTACAGCGATCTCGAAGCAGGTCGTCTCACCCTCGCGCGAAACCGCCGCCTGCACGTCACCGCATTCCAAGCCGTCGAGGGCACGGCTTTGCTCCGCCAGCTTCAAATCGTCGCCCGGTCGCATCAGGAGGAAACACTTCGCCGGCCCGTTTGGTTGCGGAGCAATCACAACGAATTCGTAGCGCCCCGGTTTCCCGTCACCCTCCGACGCCACCGCAAACTGCACCGCGCCGCCCTTCATCTGCCCGGCGCGCACGGCCACGCAGAATTGCTTGCGGTTCCAGCAACTCATCACCGTGGTCGACTTGCCGGCGGTCGTGAACGTGATCGGCACCGCATCTTTCCAGTCGTCGAGATTGCCTTCCACCTGCGGCTTCAAGTAGGGCGCGGTGGCGCAGACCACCTCCTGCGTGCGCGTGATCGTTACATCGCCTGCCCGCGCTTCCACGACGACCGTGTAGCGATTCGCGGCGAGATCCACGGCTTTCTCGACGGTGAACGCCGCCTTCGCCGTCGCACTCGGGGCCACGCTGACCGTCTGTTCCGGTGGCGCGCCTTTCCAGCCGTCCGGCCAACGCACGCGCACGGCAGCGTTGACCGTGTGATCGCTGCGGTTTTGGACGTGAACATTGACGAGCGGCCCGGTGGAAGGCGTGACCGTGAAGTTCTCCATCCGCACACGCTGCGGTTCGGCGGTGTCGGCGGCCTTCTGCGAGGCGCAGAGGATCAAGACACCGAGGCCAAACAGAAGAACAGTTTTGTTCATGTGGCTTGCCGCGTGCTTACCACAATCGCGCGGTGGATGCCAGCGTATGCGGCGCTTTTCACACCATCAGCCAACAGCAACCAGCGGTCAGTTGCTCCTCACGCTCGCTCCAGCACGGCACTGGCAGCGGCGTAGTCATCGGTATGGCTGAGACTGATATGGATTGCCGTCGCGCCGCGGGATTTCATCAGATCGAGACCTTTGCCGTGCATGACCACGTAGGGCTCGCCGCTGTCGCGCCGGCATATCTCCATGTCTTTCCAACCGAGATGCTCGCCAATGCCGGTGCCGAATGCCTTCGAGATCGCTTCCTTGGCGGCGAACCGGGCGGCCAGGTGGAGGTCGGCCTTCTTCATCGTGCGAGCATAAGCGACCTCCGCGTCATGGAAGATGCGGTCGAGAAAACGTTCTCCAAACTTCTCCATTATCTCGCGGATGCGTTTGGTCTCCACAATGTCAATACCTGTGCCGAGAATCACGGGGACACCTTATCATTTTGCCGGCGGCGGTGAAAGCTCGGCGCACTTTTTCTCGTCCTGCGCGGCGAGGTCCGGCTGGTTCAACTTCAGATAGACGATGCTTCTCTCTTTGTAGGCAATGGCGAGTTTGGCATCGAGCGCGATGGCCTGGGTGAGATCGGCCACCGCGGAGTGCAGATTGCCCATCTGGTGGTGGATGGCGCCACGCAGCAAATAGGCCATGGGATTCTTTGGCGTCAGTTCTATCTGCTTGTCTGCGTCGGCCAGCGCAAGCAGCAGGTCGCCCTTGAGCGCGAGCACCCGGGCGCGCTCGTCATAGGCGCCGGCGAACTTGGGATTGGCGACAATCAGGCGGTCCAGGTCGCGGCGGGCATCATCGAAGCGATTGAGCCGGCGGAGGCAGTTTGCGCGCCATCCAAGCCACTGCATCTGGTTCGGCTCGGTTTTCAATGCGATGTCGAGGTCGGTGACGGCGGCGGCGCAATCGCCTTTGAGGGCATACGAGAGTCCTCGCTGTGCGTAAATGACGGGCGTCTTCAGCCCCATCTCCATGACGCGCGTCAGGTCGGCGATTGCCGCGTCGGCGCGGCCACAGTTCATGAGCAGGATGCCGCGGTTGACGCGTGCCTCGATAAAACGCGGCGCGAGCTTGAGGACTTCATCCAACTGCTTGATGGCCTCGTCGAACTTGCCGCGCTGGACATTGGTGACGCTTTGCTGAAAAAGCTGCAACGCGCGCTGCACTTCGGGCGGCACCGTCACGGGTTGGACGGTGGATGGGGGCGGCCGGAGTCCGTCGTTCTGGCCGAGCGATTGCGGCGCACCCGGCAGGCCTTTCAATGCCGCAGCGGCGTCAGCTTGCTCCTGCGCGGCGCGATCCGGTTGTTTTCGTTCCTGGTAGATCTGGGCGCGGGCCAGGTGCACACCGGCGCACATGCGCGGATCCAGTTTGCCCTTGAGCGCCAGGCCATAATCCTCCATCGCGCCGTCCTTGTCGTTGCGTTTGATCTTGATGGCCGCGCGGCGCAACAGCAGCAACGGTTCACGGCTGAGGTTGTAGGCGCGCGTAAGGTCTTCCATCGCGCTCTTGGTTTCATTCTGAGCCTCGTAGGCGGCGGCGCGGCCTTCGTAGGCATACGGGTAACGTTTGTTGAGACCAATGGCGGTGGTGAACTCCTGCATGGCGCCATCGGTATCTTTTTTGAGCAACAACGCCGCGCCGCGCAAGCCGTGGACCTGTGCATCGTTCGGGGATTGCGCGACGAGCCGGTCGCTTGCGGCGAGAGCGCCTTCGGCGTCGTTGCGCTGGAGTTGCGTCAACGCAAGCTCAACCCATGCGGCGGCATAATCAGGTTGCATTTCCACCGCGCGCTGCAGGTGTTTGGCGGCTGCATCGAGGAAACCGAGCCGGCGCAAAAGGTGGCCGTGCAGTGCCTGTGCCACCGGCAGTTCCGGCCCGAACGCAGCGGCCTCGGCGGAGGCAGCGAGTGCCTCCTCGAGTTTATTCGCGGCGCGCAGTTTGTCGGCTTCGTGGACCTTGTCCGTCGCGCGCGCCAGGTTGCTCTGCTGGAAAAGCCGGCCGAGGTAACCGGAGAGGTTGAAGTCGGCCGCGCCGGCGCAAACGACCATGCCGAGAAGAAAAACAGACAGCCGGGTTGAGAACGACCCGATCATCACCCTACGTAGCCGGCCATGAGAGCCAGCATCTCGCGCACGGCACGGTCCAGGCCAACGAAGAGCGCGCGACAAATGATCGAGTGGCCGATGTTCAACTCATCCAGATGCGGGATGCGCAGGATGGTGCGGACATTTTCGTAATTGATGCCGTGGCCGGCGTTGACACGCAGACCCAGTTGATGCGCTTTTTTGGCCCCGGCGATCAACCGCTGGAGTTCCCGCTCGACGGCGGCATGATCCGGGGCGTTGGCGAAAGCGCCCGTGTGCAACTCGACATAATTCGCGCCGGCCCGGGCGCTCGCTTCGAGCTGGCGATCATCGGGATCCACGAACAGGCTCACCTCGCGTCCGCCAGCCTGGAGTTGTTTGGTGACGGCGGCGATATTGTCGTAGCCACCCACGATGTCGAGGCCGCCTTCCGTGGTGACTTCCTGCCGTTTCTCCGGCACGAGACAACAAATGGCGGGCTGCACATCGAGCGCGATGCAAACCATCTCCGGCGTCGGCGCCATCTCGAGATCGATCCGCGTCCGGCAGGTTTGCTTGAGCAACCGCAGGTCGCGCTCCTGGAGATGCCGGCGGTCTTCGCGCAGGTGGCAGGTGATGCCATGCGCGCCGGCCAGTTCGACGGCAGCGGCGGCCCAGATCGGATCAGGTTCGGGTATCGCGCCAGCCGGCTCGCCTTCCAGCGCGGGGGAATCCTTGTAGCGTGCCTGCCGCAGTGTGGCCACGTGGTCTATATTGACGCCCAGTTTCAGCATGCGGCGGAATATGAGGTTGTTGTGGTTCAAAAGCAACTTGGAACTCCCCGCCTTGTTACGTATGGTGCGAACGATGACAGGATTCTACGATCAGTTGCTGGGCGAAGCCGAGCGGCGGCACGCCGGCCAGAGCGGACGCGGACGGCTGACGCTGTACGAGAGCTTTCTGCGTCTGCACCAACGTCGCTTGATGATGCGTCATCGCGCGGGCGGCGGCGGTCTGGCCATCGCGGGGGCGCGCACCGAGTTGATTGATGCGGTGCTGCGGCATCTTTTCGTCACGGCGCGCACAGCCTATGCGGCGCGGCATCCGCGGGAGAAGCTGCCGGCGGTGGCGCTGGTGGCTGTCGGTGGTTACGGACGGGCTGAATTGAATCCGTTCAGCGACATTGACATCCTGTTGCTGCACGCAGCCAGGGGGCAGGCGGGTGAAGCTTTTCTGAAGTCGCTCTACAACCACGCGGTGTTGCCGCTATTCGACCTGTCGCTCAAGGTCGGCTACACGGCGCGCTCGGTGAAGCAATGCGTCGAGCAGGCGAATCAGGACATGGAGACGAAAACCTCGCTCATCGAGGCGCGACTCATCACCGGCGACGAGGCATTGTTCGATGAAATGCAGGAGAAGCTGCTCGCGCAATGCGTGCGGCCATGCGTGAGTGAGTACATCGAACAGCGGATGCACGATCAAGCCGAACGGCATGCGAAGTTCGGCGACACGGTGTTCCTGCAGGAGCCGCATGTGAAGAATGGCTGCGGCGGCCTGCGCGACCTGCAAAACCTGTTGTGGATGAGCCTGTTCAAACATGGCGTTCGCACGTTGCCGGAGTTGGAAGAGCGAGAATTCCTGACGCGTGCCGAACGCCGGACGCTGGCAGCGGCCTACGAATTCCTGGTGCGTGTGCGCACGGAACTGCACTACGAGGCCGGGCGGGCGTCGGACGAGCTGACGTTGGCGTTGCAGTTGCCGGTGGCCACGCGTCTCGGGTACGACGAGTCGAACATGCTCGAGCGGATCGAGCATTTCATGCACGATTACTACAGCCACACGCGGGAAGTGTTCCAACTTACCAATGCGCTGGCACTGCGTATGGCACTGAAGCCACCCGGCTTCTTCGAGCGACGCGGCATTCATTTGCCGATCCTGCGCTTGGGCGCGAGGATGGAGAAGCAGGACGGTTTCATCATCCGCGGCGACCTGATTGAGCCGGAGTCGCCGGAGGTTTTTCGCGAAGACCCGCTGCGGTTGATTCGTGTGTTCCGGCTTGCACAACAGCGGCAGGCGTTTCTCTCTCCGGCATTACAAACGATGATCCGCGAGCACTTGCGGTTGGTGGACAACCATTTTCGCAGTCACCCGCGCACGCGGGAGACATTCCTGGCCATCTTCGGTGAGGGCGGCAACGTGGGTCGGATCGCGAGGATGATGCACGAGGTCGGTTTTCTGGGCAAATACATGCCGGAGTTCGGCCGGCTCGACGCGCTGGTGCAGCATGAGTTTTTCCACCGGTACACCGCTGACGAACATACGCTGATGACGTTGCAGCGGCTCGATGCTGTTGTCGCGGCCAAGGATGGTCCGGAGCTGGATTACAAACCGCTCTTTCACGACGTGACCCGGCCGGAATTGCTCTACTTCGCGCTGCTGTTGCATGACGCCGGCAAGGCCGCAAACGAAGCCGAGCACAGCAACGCCAGCGTCCGGCTCGCCGAGCGCGCGGCGCGCCGCATTGGGCTGGACGATGCCGGGCGCGAGACGCTTGCGTTCCTTATCCGGCATCACCTCGCGATGTATGGAGTCACGCAACGGCGCGACCTCGACGATCCCGATGCCATCGCCGAGTTTGCGCGGCTGGTGGCGAACCTGCCGCAACTGAACAACCTGTTGCTGCTGACCTACGCCGACATGACGGGCACCAGCGCGGAGTTGTGGAACGACTGGCGCAACTCGCTTCTGTGGGATCTCTATCTCAAGACGCGCGCCGAATTGGTGGCGGGCACCGAATCGCAGGCGTTGCAGGAGCAACGGCTCCAGACCATGCTCGGACATATCCGCGAACGCAGCGCAATGCCCAAGGAAGAGGTGGCGGCGCATTTCGAGAAGATGCAACGGCGGTATTTCCTGACCTTTACTGCCGAGGAGATTCTCCGGCATCTGGAGATCATCCACGCCTTTCTGCAACGCGCTGTCTCGGCCTCGCGCGACAGCCTGATGCCGCAGGTGTTGTGGACCGACAAACCCGACCGCGGCTATTCGCAGGTGACGGTGTGCACGTGGGATCGCGAGGGATTGTTCAGCAAGATCTGCGGCTCATTCTCATTTGCCGGCGTGAACATCCTCAACGCGCATGCCTACAGCCGCCGCGACGGCATCGTGCTGGACATCTTTAATGTCGCCGGTGTTGAAGGCGGCATCGTGTCCGACCGCGAGCAACGCCACCAGTTCGAGCACACACTGTATCGCGCGCTCGACCACGGCGCCGACCTCGACCAACTCCTGACCAAACATCGTCCGCACCGTTCCACGGCTCGCGTGCCGCAAGGCGTCGTGCCCACGGAAGTTCGTATGGATATCACCGCCTCCCGCACGCGCACCGTCGTCGAGGTTCAGGCCGAAGACCGGCTGGGGTTGCTCTATACCATCGCCGAGACATTGGCCCGCCACGGCCTCGACATCAACCTCGCGCGTATCTCCACCGAAAAAGGCGCCGCGTTTGACACTTTCTACGTCGTCACCCCCGACGGTGAGAAAGTCACCGATGCCGCCCGTTTGGAACGCACGCGCACCGATCTGGTCCGTGCCATCGAGCACCTGCGCCGCCGGCCGATTGCGTGAGACGGCACAGATGGCTCAAGCCGCCGGCAGTGTGAACCAGAAGGTGCTGCCTTTGCTGATCTCGCTTTCGACGCCGATTTGGCCGCCTTGAGCCTCGACGGCGAGTCTGCAAAAGGTCAGCCCCAACCCGGTGGAGTGCCGGCGTGTCTGTCTGTCAGCCTGGCCGAATTTCTCGAAGATCTTCGTGTGGTATTCGGGTGGAATACCCGCGCCGTCGTCGGACATCTCCAACCGCACCATTGAATCTTCCCGCTTCACGGTGATGCGGATGCAGCCACCGTCAGAGGTGAACTTGAGGGCGTTCTGGAACAGATTGCCAAGCACGCGGTGAGTGATCTCCTCGTCGCAAATGGCCGTGATCGGCTCCGGCGGTGAGTCCAGGCTGAGGTGTCGGTGACCGATCAGGGAGCTGAACGAGTCCATTACGGACCTGGCAAGGGCCGTTGGATCGCACGCATGACGGTTGAGTGGCATGTTGCCTGTCTCAAGGCGGCTGATGTCCAGGACCGAGCCGATCATGTCGTTCAGACGGCCGAGATTGGTGAGAGCGGTATTCAGATGTCCGGCGGCGTTGCCGGTGAAATTGGAGGAGGAGTCATTCTTGATCAGGTCCAGGTAACCCAGGGCGATGGAAAGCGGGGCGCGCAGGTCGTGGATGATCATGTGCGTGAGATTGTCGCGCAGTGTTTCCAATTCGCGGAGTCGGCCATAATTGTCCTGCAATTGTTTGTGCTGGCGCTCGAGATCCTCCTGGTGGCGTTGGTTGGCCTCGGCCAGGCGCAAACGTTCGTCTTCGGTTGCCTTGAGTCTGGCGGCGTTGCCCACACAGCGAAGAACACTTTCCTTGGAAACCGGCTTGGTCAGATAGTCAAAGGCACCCGCCCTTACAGCCGCGCCCGCCGTTTCCACCGTCGGTTGTCCCGTCATCATGATCACTTGGACGCGCGGCGACTCCTGGCGGATCATCTTGAGCAGTTCCACCCCCGATACCCGCGGCATGATGATATCGGAGAGTGCAACATCGAAAGGGCCTTCCTTCAAGCGTCGTTGCGCTGTCGGGACATCCTCGGCGAACGCGACCTCGTAGCCGGCATTGCTCAGGAAAGCTCCCAGAGTCTCCCGGATGCTCTCTTCATCATCCACTATGAGAATGCGTGACATGATCCACTTTATCCTTTCACTGGCAGGTCCATGTGGAAACGGGCGTAGCGGCCCACTTCCGTTTCCAGAAGCAGTCTGCCGCCGTGCTCTTCAATGAGACTGTGACTGATGGAAAGCCCCAAGCCCGTCCCCTTGCCCGTCGGCTTGGTCGTGTAAAAGGGATCGAAGATCCGGTCGCGAATCTCCGCAGGTATTCCATTGCCATGGTCTTCCACCGTCGTTCGCACCCACGATTTGCCGTTCTTCTCAAACAGATGCGCGCTGACGCGGATGATCTTGTCCTCGTGGTAGGCCGGGTACTTCTCATTCAACGCGTCCCGCGCATTCGTCAGCAGATTCATCAATACCTGTTCTATCTGCTGGCTGCGGCATACCATCTGGGGCAGTCCCGGTGGGACCTCCACGATCAAGTTGATCTGGTCGTGCCGTATCACGGTTTGGATGAGCGAGAGGGTTGCGTTGATGATGTCATTCAGATTTGACAGACTGCGGCCCTGCTTATCCTGCCGCGCAAAGGACAGGAGGTTGCGGACAATCAGTGCCACCCGGTCGGTCTCCTTCATGATCTTGCCGGCATACTTTCGCGCGGGGTGGTCTGCCGGCAACTCGTCGGTGATCAACTGAGCGTAGTTCATGATCCCGTTGACGGGATTGTTGATCTCGTGGGCGATGCCGCCAGCCAGGGTGCCGATGGCTTCCAGCTTTTGCGATTGGCGCAATTGGGCTTCGAGCTCAAGCTCATGGGTCACGTCGAGCTTGAGGGCGATGTGGTTGACGATCTTGCCTGTCTGGTCCCGCACGGGCGAAATGGTGGTATCTTCCTGGTAGAAGGAGCCGTCCTTGCGCCTGCTGGTCAGCCGGCCGCGCCAAACTTCACCGCGCTTGAGCGTGTCCCACACCTGCAAGTAGAACGAGGCGTCTTGCTTGCCGCTCTCGAGGATGCGCGGGTTCTGCCCGATAATCTCTTCGCGGGTGTATCCGGTTGTTTTTTCAAACGCCGGATTGACATACCGAATGACGTCTTGAGCGTCCGTGATGAAGACCGATTCTACCGCTTGTTCGACCGCAGTGACCAGACGCATTCGCTCTTCCTCCACCCGCTTGCGCTCAGAAATATCGCGCAGAATAGCGAGGGCGTGCCATTGGCCTTTAAGTTGAGTGGCCGACAGGGACATTTCGACCGGAATCTCCACGCCGTCCTTTCTTATCGCCGACAGTTCCAGCGTCTTGCCAACGGCGCCTCCCCGCCCTGTGGTTCGAAACGCAGCGAATCCCTTCTGGCTGCTCTCTTGGTATCGTTCGGGAGCCAGCAAGGCATGGGCGTCCTGGCCCAGTGCCTCGTTGCTGGAATAGCCGAACATCTCCTCTGCCGCGCGATTCCAGAAAGACACTTTCCCCTCGTTAGTCAGCATGATGATGGCGTCGCGTGCCGTGGCGGTGGCCAGACGGAATTTCTCTTCGCTTTCACGCAATGCTTCCTCCGCCCGCCTGCGTTCGCTGATATCGCGGCTGACTCCCACAATGCCCAGGAACTGACCCGACGCATCAAACATGCCGCTGCAATTGACTTCACAACAGACCGGCCAGCCATCCTTGCGGAGATATGTCAATTCGAACGTCTCGATCACGTGCTTGCCGGCCCGCAGCTTCGGAAGAGCTTCCTGCAGTTTCTTCTGAGCCAGCGTAGCCGATGCCGCTGTCAATATGTGGCTTGTGCCGCGCGAGAGGACTTCTGCCTGGGTATAGCCCAGCAGCCGGTGAACCGAAGGGCTTATATAAGTCAGACGACCTGATGCGTCCCGGGTCCAGATGAGATCGCTCGCGTTGTCGGCCAGCAGGCGGAAGCGTTGTTCGCTCTCGCGCAGGGCCTTTTCCATCAGCTTGCGATCGGAGATGTCGCTGACGGTGCCCATCAGGCGGACACGTTCGCCTTTCGCGTTGCGGCTGACATGTCCCTGGATTGCGATCCAGTGCGGCTCCTGTCCCTGCCGGGCAACCCGGCATTCGAGGCTGAGCCGGTCGGTGATCAGAGCCTGCGCAAAGGAGTGTTTGACCATTTCGACGTCCTCGGGCGCAACATGCTCCAGAAGGAGTTCATAGCTCCAGGTTGGAGGGGGCGTCTCGTAACCGAAGATCTGATCATGCTGTAACGTTCGCCACGTTGTGCCACTGACCAAATCCATCTCCCAAGCGCCCATCTGGCCGGCATCCAATGCGAGCCGCAGCCGCTCCTCGCCGAGCCGCAACTTCTCTTCAGTTTGTTTGCGATCACTGACCTCGTCGTAGACGGCCACCAGTTCGCCCGACGGCAGCTTGTAAACGTAATTCTCCCGCCACGAAATGCCGCGATCGTTCCGGTAAATCGACGCGGGATGATGTTCTGGCACGCCGGTTTTCCAGACACGATTGAAGACCTCCAACAACCCCATTTGCCGGACGTTTGGGAATACTTCGGTGATGCTCTTTCCAAGCAGCTGTTCCTTCTTCAGGTGTTCAATTCGTTCGGCAGCGGCGTTGAAATCCTTGAAAACAAACTCCTCCCCGTCGGCCCGGACCTCATAAACGGCGACGCCGCTCCTGATGCCGTCGAACAGTTGACGGTACCGCTTTTCGTTTTCAGCCAACCGCTGTGACATGAGTGAGAGCAACTTGTGCTCCTCGGCCTGTCGCACGGCCTGCCGCACCGACGGTCCCAAACGGGTCAGTCTCTGTTTCAGCACGTAATCCGTCGCACCGCGGTGCATGGCGTCAACGGCTGTCTCTTCGCCGAGAGTGCCCGACACAAAAATGAAGGGCACTTTCGGGCAGGTCTTGTGTGCGAGTTCCAAGGCGGACAGACCGTCGTAGGATGGCAACTGGTAATCGGCTAGGATCAGGTCCAGCGCCGGATTCTTGAGCGCGGCTTCAAACTCCGCTTCGGTCCAGACACGCTTAACGTTGAACTGGATGCCCTCCCTCCGCAGTTCTCGCACCTCCAGTTCAGCATCACGCGGATTGTCCTCAAGCATGAGGATTTCAATCTGATTCTTGGGGTTCAAGCTCATCCTTTCCTATGGGCAGCGTGAAGTGGAACGCTGCGCCCTCATTGACCCTGCCTTCCGCCCAGACGCGCCCGCCATGGCGTTGAACAATGCGTTGAACCAGCGCCAGCCCGATGCCTGTGCCTTCAAATTCAGATTCGGCATGCAGCCGCTGGAAAACACGGAAAAGTTTGTGGGCGTACTGCATATCGAAACCCGCGCCGTTGTCTTTCACGGAATATGTGATCCCATTGCTGTCGTCAGCACGGCCGGTGATTTCGATTTCGGCCGTCGCCTTCAGACGGGTGTACTTGATGGCGTTGGAGATGAGATTGGCCCACACGTGGGAAAGCATGGCGGCGTCGCCCTGTGCCGATGGCAACGGATGCAGCTTGAGCCGGATTTGGCGGCCCGCTGCCTGTGCTACGCATTGGTCAAACACGCTTTGCGCCAACGCTGTCATATCAACCGTCCCCCTGAGCATGGACTGCCGTCCGAGCCGCGCGAACGTCAGCAATTCGTCGATCATCTGACCCATGCGGCTGGCTTCGCTGCAAATGATTCCTAACAGGCGGCGGCCTTCCTGGTCGAGCCGTTTTGTGTGCTCTTCTGCCAGAATGTTCGCAAAACCGTTGATGCCCCGCAGCGGCGCGCGCAGGTCGTGTGACACCGAGTAGGAAAACGCCTCCAATTCCTTGTTGGCCGTCTCCAGTTGCGCGGTGCGCTCGCGGACGCGTTGCTCCAGCTCGATATTCAAACGCCGCACCTCGTCCTCGGCTTTCCTGCGCTCTTCCACCTCACGCCGCAGCGCTTCGCTGGCCCGTTCCGCCCGGTTACGCGTCGCAACAGCATCTTCCATCATGTTCAAGGCCGCGGCGCGGGAATGGTGCAGGGCTTCCTCCATTTTCTTGCGGTCGGTGATGTCGAGGGCGCTGGACAGAACGCAAGGCTCGTCTTTCAGATGGATGAGACGAGCCGAGAAGAGAACCGTTATGATCTCACCGTTCTTCTTTCGAACCATCAATTCCTGGCCCTCCACAGGCCGGCCCGCGCGAAGAGCCGTCACGATGTGCAAACGGTTTTCTTCATGGACCCACAGCTTTAACCCGAACGACGTATTCGTGAGAAATTCCTCCCGCGTGAATCCCGTCATCGAAGTGAAGGCGTCGTTGACATCGAGGAACCTGCCATTTTTGAGATGCGTGATGGAGATGGCATAAAGCGGAATCTGAAAAGCCTTGGCAAACTTCTCCTCGCTCTCGCGCAATGCCACCGCCGCTCGTTTGCGCTCGCTGACGTCGCTGAAGGTGACGGCGAACTGGCCCTTGCGCGGGCAGAACGCCGCGATCTCGAAGTGCCGGTCCATGTCGGCCGAGTAATCCTCGAACTGGCACGATTCACCGGTAAGCGCCACACGGCCGTAACGCTCGATCCACTTCGGGTCAATGCCGGGCAGCACTTTGTGGACCGTCTTGCCGATGATGTCCGCCGCTTTGAGTCCGGTGAGCCGTTCGAACGCCGGGTTGACTTGCAGGAAACGGTAATCGCACGGCTGGCCGTTTGCATCGCAGACGACCTCGTGCAGGGCCATCCCTTCGAGCATGGAGTCGTACATCACCCGGAGCCTGTCTTGCACTTCGCGCAGATGCTGTGTGCTTTCCTCGCGTTGTTGGATCATCTGCTTCATGCGGCGGTAGCCGACCGTCAAGCCTAGCAAGCCCAGCACCCAGAGGGCGCCGCTCCAGAGCCACGCGTCTTTCATGTGGCTGGTGGAGGCGGCAAGATACGGTCTCATGGACACCGTGAGACTGATCCCGCCGCGAATATCGCCCTCTTGGTAACCTTGGGCCGCGTGGCATTTCAGACAGGACTTCTCCGTTGCGAATGGGCGCATGAACCTCAACACAGGCTCGCCGTGGATCGTCTCGACCGAACCGATCTCTTTCGCGCCTTTCTCGAACGCTTCCAACGCGGAGGTTTCCCACGCGTCGGCGGCATTGATGGGGTTCGCGGGTTTGAGACTGGTGATGTGTCCCGTGACGCCATACGCGGACTTGAACCATTCGTGGACCTGCCGCGTCATATAGGCGGGGTTCACCAACGTCAACTTGCGGCCGGACGGCGTGGTGATGTCCCGTTCCGGCAAGTCGGCCAGGAGCGGATTCGGCGGCGTCTGTTTCGTGACGGGCACATACACGCCACCATGCACGGCGGCCCAGTGGCGGTAAGCGACATCCTTCTGGAAACTGTTCTCCGCGCTGGTGCGCGCCATGTTCAAAGCCTCACGCCTCATGCTGAGGTGTTGCAGCATGGCAAACAGGAGCAACACACTCGTCCAGCCACACGCGACGACGATCATCGTCTGGCGTGCGGTCCGGAGGGTGGATGATGCCTGTGGCTTCATGGCTTTCCCTGCGTTATTGGAGGCTCAGGGTCGTCTGGTTTCTCCCATTTTTTCATGAAGTTCAGAGGATACCGCCGCGGCAAGCCAGCCTGCTGGCAGAGCAGGTTGATCTCCTGTTTCAGTTCGATCATGCGCAACTCGCGTCCCACGCTTGCATTGTTGAACCGCTCGAGTTCCTCGTTGCGGATGCGGAGTTCTTCAGATTGCTTTCGCACCGCCTGCTCCGCCTGCTTGCGCTCGGTGACGTCGCTGACGATATGCACCGCGCCGGCATACTGGCCCGCCGCGTCCAGGATCGGGTCACAAGTGATTTCAAACCAGCGCTGGCCTATCTGTAACTCCGAACTCTCGCGGCGCAGGCTTTTCTTCACCCGTTGAATCGGACATTCAGGAATCGGGCTTGCGGTGCCGTGCACGATTTCCCAGCAATGCTTGCCGATCAACTCCGCGCAGGGGCGTTGAAATATCCGTTCCGTCGCCTTGTTGGAACGCATCACGCGCTGCTCCTTGTCGAGCAGCCAGACTGCGTCGTGGGTGGCATCGAAAGTGGTTTGCCATTCCCGCGCCGTCCGGGTCACTTCTGCCTCGGCTCGCTCACGCTCGGCCCGATGGCGTAGCGCGCCAATCCCGTAGGCCAGGTCGTTGGCCAGTTCAGTCAGCAGCGCCACTTCTTCCGCGTCGAACGCGTCCGGCATGGCGGCATTCAGCATCAACGCGCCAAAAACCCGCTCGCTGGCGATCAAAGGCAGCGCGAGCGACGAGGCGTAACCGCGTTCAACGGCCGCCTCACGCCACGGGCCAAAGGTCGGGTCGGTGGAAATGTTGCGCGCGATGACGGGTTGGCGGGTGCGAATGGCCGTGCCAGTGGGACCCCGCCCGCGCTCGACGTCGGCCCAGGTGATGTTTACCGTGTCGAGATAACCCTCTTCGAAACCGAATTGCGCGACCGGGCGCACGCTCTTCGCTTCATCCTGCTCGGCAAACCCGACCCACACCATGCGATAGCCACCGTGCTCGACAGCGATCCGGCAGATGCCTTGCAGCAAATCCGTTTCGTTCGTGGCGCGCACCAGTTCCTGATTACAGTCGCTGATCATTCGCAGTGACCGGTTGGTTTTGCGGATTTGTTCCTCTGTCCGCTTGCGCTCGGTGATGTCGCGCCCGATGCCGACCAGCGCAGTCACCTCGCCTTGGGCGTTTTTGAGCGGCACCTTCGTGCCGAGAATGAACCGGCGTTTGCCGTCGAGGTGGGCGACGTCCTCCTCGAAATTGACCAGAGTGCGGCCGGCGAGAACCTCGCGGTCAGCAGCGGCGAAATGCGCAGCCTGTTCCGCCGGATAGAAATCCGCGTCGGTCTTGCCGATCAGGTCGGCAGGGCTGGCGACGCCCATGCGCCGGGCCACGGTTTCGTTGGCGAGCACAAAGCGGTTGGCCGTGTCCCGCACGTAGATGGCATCCGGGATGTTGTCAATCAGGGTGCGCAACAGGTTGCGCTCGCGTTCCAGCGCCTCCTCCGCCCTCTTGCGCTCGGTGATGTCCTGAAAGGTTCCATAGATCTCGACCGCCTTCCCATTCTTGCGAATGGCTCTTGCCATGGCACGACACCACTTGATGTTTCCTTTGGCCGTGCGCAGTTGGGCTTCAAACTCCAACGGTTTGTCGTCTTCAATCAATGCCCGTATCGCTTCGGCGACCAGGGGCTGGTATTCCGGAAGGTAGTAGTCCTTATGGTCGTCAGGCCCCGGAATCGGCTGGCCGGGTGCGATCTCAACAATATCGTATGTAGCCAGTGTCCAAGTGGCCTTGCGGGTGGACAGGTCCATCTTCCATCCGCCGATTTGCGCAATCCTCCCCACGTCGTTCAGGAGGTCCTGGGCTTCCCGCAACGCCTTCTCCACTCGCTTGCGCTCGGTGATGTCGCGCACGATCGCCTGGAGCAGCACCTCCCCTCCCCACTCCAGACGATTCAAACTCAACTCCACGGCAAACCGTGCCCCATCTGGCCGGCAGTGTTCCCATTCAAAGAACTGCGGTCCTTCCGTCAGGGCCTTATGGATCTTCTCCAAAGCTTTCTCTTCGGATCGCCGCCCATCCGGTTGCGTAGGCGGGGAAAATGTCTGGGGAGACGCGCCGAGGATCTGCTCCCGGCTGCAGCCAAACAACGTCAGGGCCTGCGCGTTGCAGTCAACGAACCGGTCCTGACGCATCACCAGGATCGCGTCGTTGGCCGTCTCGAACAGCGTCCGGTGTTTGAGTTCGCTTTCACGCAGTGCCTGTTCCACTTGTTTGCGCGCGCTGATGTCACGGACAAAGGCGAAGTTGATTTCCAGTCCGTTGAAGTCGAGGTAATTGGCGCTGACTTCCGTCGGATAGACCCGCCCATCCTTGGCGCGATGGCGGCTCTCAAAGATCATGGAGCCGGATTGTCTAAGCTCGGTCCAATGGGCCGGCCATACGTTCGCCTGATAGTCAGGGTCTATGTCAGGCACGGACATGGCGAGGAGTTCGTCGCGGGTATAGCCAAGGTTCTTGCAGGCCGCTTCGTTCACGTAGAGCAGTCGCGCATCGGGCGCTATCCAAAAGACGGCGTCCGAAGCGCGATCCATACAGCGCTGTGTCATTTGCAGCGTCAGCTGCACTCGCTTGTGGCTTTGCAGCAGATTCCACTCGCGGAGCGCGCTTTCGACCGTTCGGGGCAGAGTAACAAAAGCCTCCGGCGACTTCACAACGTAATCCAGTGCCCCCGCTTTCATTACCTCGACCACGGTCTGCTGATTGCCAAATGCCGTAATGACCAGGATGGGAAAAGGCGCATTCTCTGGTGGAAACGTCAAAATCTCCGTGGCGCGGCCGTCTGGCAGATTCAAGTCCACCACTGCAATATCCGGCGGATGCGCCGTGATTTGCTCCCGGTATTCCCGCAAGGAACCGGCGGTGTGGATATCAACGTTTGTGCCGGCCGTGTCGAAGGCACGGCGAATGGCCTCGACGTGGGCCTCCTCGTCGTCGACGATCAGCAAGTGCATCGGCTGATCTTTCATTTGCGTCTCCTGCGTCGTTTCAGTGTGGATATTGGTTCCACGCCAGCCAGTAGTAGCCGAAAGTCTCCATCAGCTGCGTGAACTGCGTGAAATCCACCGGCTTGACCAGATAACTGTTGGCGTGACAGTCGTAGGCTCTGACCATGTCGGTCTCGGCGCTCGAGGTGGTCAGTATGACTACCGGAATGGTGTGGAGTTTGGGGTCTGCCTTGATCGTCTTCAACACCTCCAGCCCGTCCACCTTGGGCAGGCGCAGGTCGAGCAGGATGACGCCCGGTCGCGGCGACTTGGTCGGGTCGCTGAACTCATTCCGTTGATACAGGTAATCCAGCGCCGCCTGCCCGTCGGCGACATGGATCAGGTGGTTGGCCATGCGGCACGCCTCGAAATTACGCCGCACAATTTCAGCATGACCTTCATCATCTTCCACCATCAGGATGACAATCGGCGCACCTTTCATATTTTCTTCACTCCTCTCGGGTTTTGGACTGTCCGCGGCAGGGTGAAATAGAAGCTGGAGCCCTGCCCCAGCCCCGTGGATTCCACCCAGATTCGTCCGTGCTGCAACTCCACGATACGTTTGACAAGGGCCAGACCCAGGCCTGTGCCTTCTGCTTTCGCATCGAGTTTCTCAAATAGATTGAAGATTTTCGTGTGGTAGCGCGGGTCTATGCCCATGCCATTGTCCCGCACAAAAAACACGGTCTCCGCGTCTCGCGTCTCCATGCCGATCTCGATGCGCGGTTCCTTTTGATTGCCCATGAACTTGCAGGCGTTCTCCACCAGGTTCTGCCAGATCTCGGTCAACCGGGGCCGGTCGCCATATAACGTCACGTCGTGCTCGCCCACCTTCACTATGACGTGTCGCGCGGCGATGTGTCCAGCCACCGCGTCGAGAGCCTCGTCCACCAACTGTCGGAACGTCACGCGCACCGGAAGATTGACGACGCGGCCGATGCGCGAGACTTTCAGCAACTCATCGAGCAACCGCGCCATCTTCTCCGTGGCGTTGCGGATGAAGCCCATATCTTTCTCGATTCGTCCGGCATTGCCCGCCGCCATGTCTTGCTCCACGTAGCCGAGGAAAGTTCTGACCGTCACGACCGGGCTCTTTAGATCGTGCGAGGCCGTATAGAGGAAGCGTTCCAGTTCCGCGTTTTTCTCCTGCAATTCCACTGCAGTCTGTTGGAGCGTTTCCTCCACGCGCTTGCGCTCGGTGATATCCATCACCGTCCCGACTATGGAGACGAGTTGGCCGTCGCCATCGTACTTGCCTTGGAAGGTGGAATGGTAATACCCGATGCTGCCATCCGGACGAAGAAACCGTTGGTCGTACGTGCCTTTTTCATGAGACACCATCGCCTTCTGTATCAACTCCTTGTCACGCGCGTGATCCTCAGGCCAGGGCGACAATTTCAGGATCGAGTCGATGTGAGGAGTGAATTTGGCCGGGTCGAGTTGGAAGATTCTGTACACCTCCTCCGACCATTCGACCGCGCCGGTTTTGACATCCCAATTCCAGTGGCCCAATTGGGCCATCTTCTGGGTTTCGATCAACCTGCGTTCACTTTCCCGCAATTTTTCCGCCGTTGCCGCTTGTTCCCGGTAGAACCGGACGCGCTGGTGTCTCCAAGCCAGCACCACACCAGCTCCCGCACCAAAGATCAGAATGGCAGTCATAACGACCACTCGCCACAATTGCGCACGCAACGGCGCATAAACTTCCGCAATGTCTGTGCGAGCGACCAACGACCACGGCGAATCGGGGACGGTGCGAAGGGCGGCAACGACTGGTTCACTGCGGTAATCCACGCCTTCCATGACACCCTCATTGCCCAAGGCGGCCTGCACTGCAGGCATGGTGGTGCGGTCCAAAGACACGCGCAAATTCAGCGCGACGTTGGTTTGAAACCGGAGCTCATTCAGAAAGACAACTTCGTTGCCTTCCCGGCGCACGAGCAACGTCTCGCCAGTCAGGCTGGGCAACGGCCATCGTTTGATAAAGGGAAAGAAGTACGTCTCTGGATCAATAAGCAGGGTGACGACGCCAAGAGGCCGACGGCTGGCCTGATCGTCAAAGACCGGAATCATGACGGCCATATGTGGAGAGGCTTCGGCTGTATCGCGATGCAAATCAAGAAACGTCACCTTTCCGGAACGCAGGCAGGCGATGGATGCTTTCACAAAATGGGGGTTCTCCCTTGGAGAAGCTTCGGGAGCCGATAGGCGAAAAACGCCTTGAGTATCAGCCAGGACAACCCGACTATAATTGAAATTCGTCTGGACTTTGCTCATCCACACCCAAAGCAATCGCCGGCCTTCAGTGTCTTCCGGTTTCTCCAGGAATCGCTGTGCCAGGGCTGAGAATGCGGGATTGTCATAGAGGGTGTTGGCATCTCCCAAACGTTCCTTGCGCCACTGCACCAACTCGTTCACTTTCAACTCCGCGATGGCCGCGATTTGCTGCTCCACTTTGGCGCGGAATTGCTGTTCGAGATGCTGGTAGTAATAGACTCCAGTTGTGACAATGCCCGACACCAATAAGAGAAACACCAGCAGAAACACCCACCCCGCATGAGATGCCGATGGTTCAGAGGTTTTCATGGTCTGTAACCTCCGGTGTTGTATCTGCGAACTGGCAAATTACCAACAGCAATTTCTGGAGATTGTCCCAAAACACTCATCATACCATCAGGGCAATACGTTGATCCCAAAGACGCGGGTCTTGCCCGGAAGATTCTTGGTGGTGGCTGTGTGCCCCCGGCGTGGACAAACGTCGGAGTTTGATCTGACGCATCCATCCCTCTCGTCTTATTCAAGACGCTCGCTTGACCGGATGAGACGCTGGCCGCGACGACAATTATTCTGGGTTCTGTCGAGGCTTGTTTCATCTATGCCCGTGATCGACGATGACGCTCCATCCGCTGCCGGATGCGGGAACCTAGCCGCAACCTGCCGTTTGTCCAGAATTTCCGAACAACCGGAAACAGACCATCTCCTTGACTGATTCTAGAGCCGAACAGCACGCATGGCCAGTCGGGGAGAATCTTAAATTGTTATAAGACAATTCCGATAGCTGAACGTTCGAGCTGGCTCAGATCAACCGCTCGCGGAGAGCGTATTGAATCATTTCAGAAGTGCTGCCGACCTGCAGTTTCTTGAGAATGCGCGCGCGATGGGTGCTGATGGTTTTCTGGCTCAGTCCGAGGTCGGCAGCGGCGGCTTTGCCGGACTTGCCTGCGACGATAAGCCGCAGCACTTGAAACTCCCGGGCGGAGAGATTCTCATGCGGCAATGCCGAGCTGCCCGACCCGGCTGTTTGCACCAACCGCCGTCTCAGGTCTTCGCTGAAGTAGCTGCCATTCTCCAGGATCTGTTGCACTGCCCGGCCCAGTTCCTCCGGAGCACGCTCCTTGGTCAGATAGCCGGCGGCCCCGGCACGCAACATGTGCAGCGCGAACTCTTCCTCACGGTGCGCGCTGTAAACCAGCACCGGCAATTGCGGGCAGCGGTGCTTGACCTCGCGCAACACCTCCACGCCGCTGCGACCGGGCAGCGAGATGTCGAGTACAAGCAAGTCCCAGCTCTGCCGCTCCAACAGTGCCAGCGTGCCGGCTTCGTCGACGGCCTCGCCGAAACGCAGCAGCGGAAATTCCTCTTTCAGGATCTGCATGATGCCCAGCCGCGTGCTGGCATGGTCCTCGGTAATCAGGATGCGCAGTGCTTGTTTTTGTCGCTGCTCTTTCATTAGTTCATTCCTTCTTCGGCATTTCAGTCATCGGCAGTCGCACCGTAACGGTGGTGCCTTGGTCGCTCTCGCTGTGGAAGAGCAGCCTGCCGCCGAGGCTGCCGGCCCGTTCGCTCGCGCCCAGCAGGCCCAGTGAGTGGGGGTCGCTCACGGCACTCTTGGGGATGCCCCGGCCATTGTCGCTCACCCGCAGTTCCACCCACCCCGCCCCGGCTTGCAGACGGATGTTCACCGCAGTGGCCTTGGCATGACGGGCCACATTCACGAGCAGTTCCTGCAAGATCCGATAGATCGTCGTCGAACGTGCCCCGTCCAATGGCAGCGGCGCGGGTGGCAACACCATCCGGCAGCGGATGCGCGTGCGGGCTTGAAACCCTTTGGCGAGCCATTCGATGGCTGGAACCAATCCCACCGTGTCGAGCAGCGCCGGGCGCAGCTCCCCGGAAATGCGCCGCACTGATTCCATCTCCATCTCGACGCGTTTGCTCATCGCGGCAATCCTGCGCTGGATGGCTGTACGACTGCCAACACCTGCTTCTGTCAACCTCCGGCCCAGCCACGCGAGGTCGAACTTCAAGTCAGTGAGGGCGTGGCCAAACGTGTCATGGATTTCGCGGGCGATGTGGATGCGTTCCTCCTCGCGCACCGCTTGTTGCTGCGCCATCAATGCGTGCAATCGCGCCTCCGACTGCCGCAGCGCCTTGATGGTCTGTTTCCGCTCGGTGATGTCGCGGATCACCATGCTGATACGTGGTTCTCCCGCCTGATTGCGAAACACTGCCGAAGAGATCTCCGCAGGGAACTTCGAGCCGTCGCTGCGGATCAACGTCAGTTCGCCGTGGAATCGTCCGGTGCGGGCGCGTTCCTCCAGGGCTGGCGCCAGCCGCGGGTCCGAGGCGTCCATCACGCCTTCGCGCCCCAGATGGATCAGTTCCTTTTCCGAACGTCCGAACATCCGGCAAGCAGCTTCGTTGGCACTAAGGATTCGTCCATCCGGCACGGTGAGCAAGACCGCATCCAGGCTGGTCGCCACCAGCGAACGATAGCGGTCCTCGCTTTCTCGCAGCGCTTGTTCTATGCGCATGCGTTCGGTGATTTCCACCACGAGGGCGCCGACACCTTCCGGCTTTCCGTCCGCTCCTGTCACCGGGAAGAACGACTCCAGCCAATGTCTCTTGACGCCCGGTTGTTGCGGTGTTTCACCCGTGATCTCGACGTTCAGTATCGGTTTGCCGGTGGCGAGCACCTTCCGGATGTGTGGCTCGACCAAGGGAGCGACCTCGGGCAGCAATTCACTAAAAGTCCTGCCCAGATGTGCCTGGACAGGCAGACCGTCGAGCTTTGCCAGCGTGTCGTTGATCTGGACGAAACGCAGGTCCTTGTCCAACAGCACCAGTCCGGCCGTGACCCCTTTGAAAAACGCATGCCACTGCCGCTCACGCAACGTTGTTTTGTCCTGCGGCTTCTTGTCCCCGGTGGTTGCAGCAGCCGATTTGACCCTGGGTTGCGTCCGTGCTGCTCCGGCCTGCCGACGCACGCCAGCCGGCAGTTTGACCGTGGACCGTTTTCGGGTTCTCATAACATCATCCAACTACTTCCTTGGGGACCGCTCTGGGATTAACTTAGAACTCCGGATGACTTACCGCAAATCACGGGTTCTTGTTTCTTGTGCGATCGTCCCCAACGTTGTTTCCCCCTGACCTCGGCAGCGTGAAATAGAATGTCGCGCCTTCGTCGAGAATGGACTCCGCCCAGACGCGGCCGCCGTGGCGCAAGATGATGCGTTGAACCAGCGCCAGCCCCACACCGGTGCCTTCAAACTCGGAGTCGGTGTGCAATCGCTGAAAGACGCCGAAGAGTTTTCCCGCGTATTGGGGGTCGAAACCCACGCCATTGTCTTTCACGCAGTAAACCACCTCGCCGTTCGAGTCACGGCTTGTGATTTCAATTTCGGCCACCGTTTTCGGACGGGTGTACTTGACCGCGTTGGAAATGAGATTGACCCACACGAGGGGAAGCAAAGACGAGTCGCCTTGAGCCGGCGGCAGAGGATGCAACTTGAAGCGGATGTCACGGCCAGGCGCCTGCGCGACGCAGTTGTCGAATGCGCGCTGCGCCAGCGCGCCCATGTCCATCTCCGTCATTTGCATCGCCTGTCGTCCGATGCGCGAGAACGCCAGCAGGTCGTCAATCAGCTGCCCCATGCGCTCGGCCTCGTTGCGGATGATTCCCAGGGTGCGCTGGGCTTCTGCATTCAGATGCGGTCCGTGATCCTCACCCAGAATGGCCGCGAAGCCGTTGATGGCTCGCAACGGAGCGCGCAGGTCGTGGGAGACCGAATAACAGAACGACTCGAGTTCCTTGTTGGACGCTTCAAGTTGGGCGGTGCGTTCACGCACCCGCTGCTCGAGCGTCTGATTCAGTTTTTGAATCGTCTCCTCCGCCTGCTTGCGTTCAGTGATGTCGTGCTGCCAGATCAGCAACTGTATCATCTGGCCGTCCGAGCCCAGGATGGGCTTGCAACTGGACTCCACCCATATCCACGAACCATCCCGGCAACGGATACGATGCTCGGTCAGCGTGGTCTGACCTGTCCGATTCGCCGCCCTCGATTGCTTGATGAGAGGAATATCGTCCGGGTGCAATCGCGCGTCCCACGGTGTGCGCGTGACCACCTCGGGAGTCCAGCCTGTCACCCGGTAGAAAGAGGGACTGATATAGAGACGGTTCTCCTGTGCGTCCAGGAGGGTCACAAAATCCTCGACGTTCTCGGCCAGCAACCGGTAGCGCGACTCGCTTTCCCGCAAGGCCTCTTCCGCCTCCTTGCGCGCAGTGATGTCCTGGACGGTGCCTTCATAGCGGAGAATCCTGCCGTCAGCGTCGCGCACAGCGCGGGTGTTGCCCGAAACCCAGATCAATCGCCCGTCCTTGCGGCGCACTCGGCTTTCGAAGCCGGCCACTTCCCCGTGTTTCTCCAACTGTCGCTTGAGTTCCGCGCGCCGCCCCGGGTCGACGTAGAGTTGAGTGGCGGCGTCGTGTACGCCGGCGATAAACTCTTCGGGTGACGCGTAACCGTGGATGGCCGCCATGGCGGGGTTGGCACTGAGCAACCGGCCCTCGGGCGTGCTCTGGTAGATGCCTTCGACTGCGTTCTCAAAGATGCCGCGGTAATTCTGCTCGGCCTCACGCAACGCCATCTCGGCCTGTTTGCGCTGGGTGACCACATCGAACAGGGCTACGAAATAACCTTCCTGTGGCCGGTACACCGAGACCGAGAACCACATCCTCATGGATTTCATGTAGATCTCGAACTTCTCGGGAACGCCGGTGCGCACCACGCGGCTGTAGATTTCAAACACCTCCGGGTCCCTTTCATGGATGTCTGGAATGAGCTCGGACACCCGTCTGCCGACCACGTCCTTCCATCCCGTCAGGTTTTCAAAGGCGCTGTTGACAGCGACGTAAACGAAGTCCGGCGGCCGGCCCTTTTCGTGAATCATCCGGCAGTAGGCAAAGCCGTTCAGCATGTTCTGGAACAGGGAACGATAGCGCGCCTCGACCGCGCGCAACGCCGCCTCGATTCGCTTGCGCTCGGTGATGTCCCGGGTAATCGCCAGATAGTATCGGGCGCCATCAATCTCCACCACGCGGCAACTGATCTCAACCGGGAGGGTGGACCCGTTCTTGCGGAGATGGATCGTTTCGAAGATGGCGCTGCCCTGGGTTTGGACGGCCTCCATTTGCGCGGAGAACTTGTCGCGCGTTTCCGGCGCGCGCAGGTCGAGAATCTTTATCTGCCGTATCTCGGCGGGCGTGTAGCCGTAGGTTTTCAGCGCGCGGTCGTTGGCCTCCACGATCCGCCACTCGGCGTCGGCCATCACCACGATGTCGTTGGCGTGGTGCATCAGCAGGGCGAGGCGGTCGGCGAGCGCCTTGCGTTCGCGCTCCAGGGACAGTTGATGACACAACGCATCCGCCATCCGCTGCCGCCAGAACAGCACCACCACCAGCGCCACGATGGCTATCAGCAGGGTCAAGGCAAAGATCGTGGCCCACGCCTGTTGCCGCAACGGCGCGAAGACCTCTTCCTGGTCCACCTTTGCGCCCAAGACCCACGGCGAATCCGGAATCCGCCGAAATGCCGTCAGGACCGGCACGCCGCGATAGTCCACGCCTTCCACCAGTTGCTCATCCGCGCTTCCGCGCAGGAAAATGGCCGATGGGAGATGGGGATGACTCAGGGGGAAAGAGATGTTCAGCGCGGTGTTCGTGCGGTGCCGAGAGTCGCTGAGATGGACAACGCGGTCACCCTCGCGGCGCATCAGTCCGATTTCCGCCGTAAGGCTCGGCGTTGGCCAGGACTGGAGGAGTGGGTAGAGGAACGCCTGCGGATTCAGTTGCATCAAAACCACGACTATCGGTTGCACCCCGCTGTTGCCACGGGCGTCGGGTGGCAGGATGCCAAACACGATATCCAGGTGCGATTCAGCCGCCGGGTTGTCCCGGTGCAGATCTACAAAGGCAGGTTCGGGAGATTTGAACGCCGCAGCGGCATGCTGCCGCGCCAGAGGAGAGACCTTGTTCTTCACGTCATCCGGCAACGCCAGACGCACATTCAGGTCGCGGTCGAAGACGAACAAACGGGCGTCGCTGTTGACTGCCTTCAGCAGCGACAGCCAGCGCAAGAGTTCCGTCCTGGCATGTTCCGGTTCGGGGCTGTTGAGAAACGCCTGCGCCTCTTGGCGGGCCACTCCCGAATGAGCGAAAATGCGGGCGTCGCGCAGCCGTTCCGACCGCCAGGTCACGATCTGTTCGGCCTTGAGGCGGGCAACGGCGGACAACTCGCCTTGCATCACCTCGCGCGCATGGGCGATCTGCCGCCGCAAGTGCATGGATCCAATCACGGCGATGGCTGCCACAAGCAAGACAGACGCAGCCAGCAACTGAATCCAGAAGCGCCGCGAATTGGCGGCCACCCCGACCCACGATTCACCCACTACGTAACACAGCCATCGCTGCCCGTGCAGCGTCAACGACAGGATCCCCAAAGCGGTGATGGCGAAAGCCGGTACCGTGGACGTGGCCACCGGTTTCAGATTCCCGCCTACCAGAAGATACACGCCGGATATGTATCCCAGAAGGACACCACAGATGATGAGCAGGATGGTCAGGGCCGATCCGGTCGCCAGACGCTGGCCTGCCCGGTTTCTTGGTTTCCCCGGCGGCTCCAGCAGGCACAGTAGTGCGATCGCCGAGATGAAGAAGAGCACGGCCGACAGCGGCGTCATCAGTCTCGCAACCGGATTGAGGGATACGGCGCCCATCTGTGCCAGCCAGGACTCCACCGGGAACTCAAGGCCTTGCAGCCGCGCCCACAAGACCCACAACCCCGTGCCACCCATCATGATTGCGCTGGCCGAGACGATCCATCGCACTGGCTTGGAGGAAGGCCATCCGGCCCGCAGAAGGAGCGCTGCATTGAGCAGGATCATCAACCACGCCGTCAACGGGGCCATCACGAAATGTTCCGGTCCCGACGCGACGCGAGGCAGCAGACCGAAAGTCCAGATGATGGCGCACACCAACGCGATGCTGCCGCTGGCTATGGCGCAACAAAGCGCAAGCCAACGGGCACAAGCTGTTGAGTGCGTTTCGGACGGTACGGTCACCGATGCCTCACTCATGTATACACATTCCCACAACAATTGTCCGACTTCGGCGTGCCAAATATCAAACACATTGCTTCTCCCAAAGCAACCTTGGCTTGAATGGCAGGCCCGCTGCCTCATGGATAAATGACACAGAAGGGCACTGAGTAGGCAGGGATGATGGATGCAGGCTTTCGGGTTTGTTGGACAGTTTACTT
>CAZGGF010000364.1:0-11445 GCA_964524715.1 uncultured Verrucomicrobiota bacterium
CTTGGGCAACAGATCGTTCTTGATCGTTCGGTTCATGTTCATGGCCACCCTTTTCGGGTGTCTTTTCTCCATGAGTCAACGACCCCTTTTTCGCCCCCTCAGCCCGTCCCCTTCGGTGTCTTTTAATTTGAGTCAACGCGCAGGTCACGCCACGAGTCTTTTCTGTATTGCTGCGCAACAGGTCGCCGTGTAATCTCCCGCCGCTCTCGGACCAGGAGTTGCCAGTCTGGAGCATTAAAATCAGTGACATCATTGAAGCATTTCACTTGTGCAGGCACCGGTCTTCCTATCGCGTTGACCGTGGCTGTGGCTCGCCTGCATGCGGGACTTGACCTATGAAACCTGAAGGCGGCACGGAATACTCACGTTGGGATCTTCTGAGAAATTGGTGGAGCATCATCGGCTTGATCATCGCAGTCCTGGGCATCTTCTCCTTCCTGCTGCTTTTCATCTATGACTCGATGGCCCGCTTCAGCAATCCCTATGTGGGCGTGGCGCTCTATTTCTTTGCGTTCCCGCTGGCGGTCTTCGGCCTGTTCATCACAGGCGTCGGCGCCATCATCGAGCACCGCCGGATGGCCGCTGCCAAGCAGAAGGAACCGGCCAAGCCGGTGCCCGCGACCCTGTGGCGACTGCGCAGCCGCCATATCCAGGAGATTCTCTTCACCGTGGTGGTGATCCTTCTGGGCGTGACGGCAGTGGGCAGTTACCACACCTACCATTTCGTCGAGTCGCCACAGTTCTGCGGCGCGACCTGCCACGTCATGGAACCGGAGAACACCACCTATCAGCATTCACCGCACGCCCATGTGGGCTGCACCGAGTGTCACGTAGGTCCCGGCGTCACGTGGTTCATGAAGGCCAAGATCAACGGCATGCATCAGCTCCTGGCCATGGTCCGCAACACCTACTCCCGTCCCGTCCCGCCGCCAGCCAAACACATGCGCCCTGCTCGCGAAACATGTGAACAATGCCACTGGTCCAAGAAGTTCTACGGCAATATGGAGAAGGTTTATCAGCATTATCTGGCTGATGAGAAGAACACGCACTATGCCGTGCGGCTGTCGCTGAAGGTGGGCGGCAGCGATCCCACACACGGTCCCGTGGGCGGCATCCACTGGCACATGAACGTTGCCAACAAGATCGAGTTTGTCGCGACCGACAAGGAACAGCAGGTCATCCCGTGGATTCGCATGACAGACGACAAGGGCGTGCAAACCGAGTTCCGCGCGGCCGGCTACAAAGACACGCCGAATCCCGCCGACATCCAGACGATGGACTGCATGGATTGCCACAACCGGCCTGCGCACAACTTTGCCGCGCCGGACGCTGCGGTGGACCTGGCGATGTCACTGGGCAAGATCGACCGCTCCCTGCCTTCCATCGGCAAGCGCTCCGTCGCCCTCCTCACAGGGAAGTACGCCAGCAAGAAGGAGGCGCTCGACAAGATCGCGGCCAGCCTGAAACAGCAGTATCCGAACGAACCGCGCATTCAGCCCGTTATCGCTGCCGTGCAGGATATCTACAGCCGCAACTTCTTCCCCGCCATGAAAGCGAGCTGGAAGGATTATCCTGACAACATTGGCCATAAAGACTGGGCCGGCTGCTTCCGTTGTCACGACGGCCAGCACGCCACGGCTGATGGCAAACAGAAGGTCAAGGCCAGCGACTGCAATGCCTGTCATCTGATTCTGGCACAGGGCACCGGCGCCGAGTTGAACCAGCTCAACGCCGCGGGCCATGCTTTCAAGCACCCGGGCGGCGACCTTGATCCGTCCACGAAGTGCAACGAATGCCACTCCGGCGGCGCCGCGCCCTGAACATCGCGGACGTTCGTTTTCGGATGCAGCGTTGAGGCAGGTTTCGACGTGCCGCCGTGGCACTGTGGTTTTTTTCGCCAACTGGATTGAGCCATGACTATGAACCGCCTTCTGCTTCTCACAACGATTCTCGCGGCATCTGTTGGTTTTGCCGCAGACACCTCAACAGCCACGGCGCTGCCCACCGCCGATGTGCGCGGACGAATCAGCGACCTCAACACGCCGCGTTCGATGCGTCCCTGCCACTCGCGCGCAGAGTGGCTTGCACGCGCCGCTTGGGTGCGCGAGCACGTCCTTGTTTCGAGCGGTCTCTGGCCCGCGCCCGCAAAGTGTCCGCTCAATGCGCAGGTTTTCGGCCGTATCGAACGCGACGGCTACTCGGTGGAGAAGGTCTTCTTCGAAAGCTGGCCCGGCTTCTACGTCAGCGGCAACCTCTATCGCCCGCTTGGGCGCGGCAAAGGACCGTTCCCGGCAATGCTCAACCCGCACGGCCATTGGAAGATCGGGCGGCTTGCAAATGAAGAACTCGGGTCGCTGCCCGGCCGCTGCATCGGGTTCGCGCGCCAGGGATATGTCGCGTTCTCATGGGACATGATCGGCTATAACGACAGCTTTCATTGGCCGCACCGCGACTTCCCGCCCGCCGGCGGCCGCGAATGGCTCTGGGGTCTGTCACTGTTCGGCCTCCAGACATGGAACTCGATTCGTGTTGTGGATTTCCTGCAATCGCTGCCCGACGTGGACCCGAATCGCATTGGCTGCACGGGCGAAAGCGGTGGCGGCACGCAGACGTTCATTCTCACCGCTGTGGACGACCGCATCAAGGTCTCCGCGCCCGCGGTCATGGTGAGCGCGATCATGCAAGGCGGTTGTCTCTGCGAAAACGGTCCAAACTTGCGTCAGGACATTTTCAACGTCGAGGTCAGCGCCGCCGCCGCGCCGCGCCCGCAGTTGCTCATCGCAGCCACGGGCGACTGGACACGCTTCACGTTGACGCACGAGTTCCCTGCCGTCCGCTCGGCCTACCGACTGCTCGGGGCATCTGACCGCGTGGCCGCCGTTCGTTTCGACGCGCCGCACAATTACAGCAAGGACAGTCGCGAAGCCGCCTACGCCTTCTTCGGCAAATGGCTGCTCGGAGACAGTGACGCAAGTCATTTCAAAGAGAAGCCGTTCACGATCGAGCCGAAGGAAAACCTGCTGGTCTGGGAAGGCCGCGCAAAACCCGCCAACGCCCAAACCGCCGAGAGCTTCGCCAAAATGTGGACCGCCAACAGCGAGAAGCAATTCGCCGATGCACTCGCGGCCGGCGAAGCCGAGTTCCGCAAGCACTACGAACCCACGCTCCGCCACGCACTCTCACTGGAAGTGCCCACAGCGAAAGAAGTCGTTGCCGAGAACTGCGACAACGGTCTGTTCGCGCTGGGCCGGCCGGGCCATGGCGACCGCGTGCCGGCGAGACTCTTCCTGCCCAAGGGCGGCGGGAAGCATGACGCGACGCTCGTGGTTCATCCAAAAGGCTGGCTGGCTGCAGAACCGCTCGCCTCGAAGCTCGCCGCCAGCGGCCAACTCGTGCTGGCGATCGACTGCTTCAACCATTTGCGCAAGACCGAAGACAAGTTCTTCACGACTTACAACAAGACCGACACGCAATTTCGCGTGCAGGACATCGTCACAGCGCTGGTATGGCTGCACGGGCGCAAGGATGTCAGCGCGATCCACCTCGTCGGCTTGGACGAGGCCGGTCTTTGGTGCCTGCTGGCGCGGCCATTCGCGCCGTTCGTGAAGAGGACCGCCGCCGATGCCGTGCAGTTCAACCCCGCCAGCGACACCGCCTACCTCAAGCAGCTCTACGTCCCCGTGCTGCGCCGCGCCGGCGATTTCCGCGCCGCCGTTGCCCTCATCGGCCACGCGCCATTGCTGATTCATAACGCGGGCGAAGCATTCAAGCCCGGCGTCGAAACGCGCCGCGAGAAACTGGGCGAAGACGAAATCGTTGCGTGGTTGACGAAATAACGGTCCGGCCCGTCACGAAGCGCCGCGAATGATCCCGAGCGTTTCCGCGCCGAACTGCCGCGCTTTCGCGGGACCGATACCGCGTACTTCCAGCAGTGCCGCCTCGGACTGCGGTTTCTGCCGCGACAACTCTTTCAGCGTCGCGTCAGGATAAACGAGGTAAGCGGGAATCCCCATCGTGCCGGCGACGTCGTGCCGCCACTGTCGCAGCGCCTCGAACAACGCGACATCGTACGGCGCCTCAGCCTCCGCCGCAGCGGCGGCAGCGGAGGAGGTCTTGCGAGCGACGGGCTTCGGTTTCTCAAACGGCGGCAACTCGATGCTGATCTGCTTCTTCGCCAGCATCACCTGCCGGCCCAGCTCTGTCAGCGACGCCTTCGGGTATTCGTCGGTCGTGACCTGGATACAACCGGCCGTGACAAGCCGGCGCAGCAGTTCCTGCGTAAAATCATAACCCAACTCCTTCAGCAAGCCGTAGGTGGAAAGCTCGTCAAGCCGCGAGTCGAATACCTCCTTCGAGCGTGAGCCGACCAGCACCAGGGTGATGCGACCCAGACCAAACCGGCCATCCATCCGCGCCACACAACTCAGCGCCTTTTGCAGCAGGACCGTCTTCTCCTTGGCGCTGATATCGAGCGGAGGCGCAGCCGGCGCAGATGCCGCAACCCGGGTTTTCGCGCGTTTGGTGGCGCGCCGCTTCGGCGCCGGCCCAATCCCGCAGTTGTCGCACGCGCTGCAATGCTCTGGCGCGTCGGTCTCGCCGAAGTAATTCAGGATGTAGCCGTGCCGGCAGCCGTGGCAGTCCACGTAATCAATCATCCGCCACAGCTTGTCGAAATCGCGCTGGCGCTTGGCGTCGAGCCGCTCAAAATCCAGCGCCAGTTCATCGAGCGGTTTCACCGGCTCCACCAACCGCGTTGTGTAGGTGCGGCTGCCTTGGCGATAGTCGCGCGCAATGAAACCGGCGCGCGTCAGCAAATGAAGCGCCGTGCCGACGGCCATGTCATTCTTGGCGGCCTTGACATGCTCCGCGATCTCGGACATCGGCATCTCGACGGGACCGTGTTTGCAGAGGCGGAGCAGCGTCAGATGGAGGCTGGTGATGATCTCACGCGTCGGGTTGGCGCCATCAATGAAGAACTCCTGCGTCTTCACGTCAGCGTAGTTGAACAGTAGTTCGCACTTCGCCGGCTCGCCGTCACGTCCGGCGCGGCCGGCCTCCTGATAGTAGGCCTCGACGCTGCCGGGTATGTCGTAGTGGGTCACGAACCGCAGGTCCGCGCGGTCCACGCCCATGCCGAATGCGTTGGTTGCCACCGCCACTGCGCATCGGCCGCTCATGAACTTGTCTTGGGCCTTCGTCCGCTGCTCCTCGGTCATGCCGCCGTGATAGTAGATGGCCGACAAGCGCTTCCCGGCCAGTTCTTCGTAAACCCTCTCCACGTTCTTGCGCGTGGCGCAATACACAATGCCGGTCTTCAGCTCGTCGATCGTATCGAAGATGCGCTCCAGCTTCTCCGCCTTGTTTGCGGTATGCGACACCGCGAGCGTCAGGTTGTGCCGCGCAAAACCAGAGACGAAGACCTGCGGCGGCTTGCGTCCGAATTTGCCCAGGCTGAGTTGCTCGATGATGTCCGCGCGCACCTCCGGCGTCGCCGTGGCGGTGAGTGCGGCCACCTGTGGCTGCCCGAGGTCTTTAAGCGCCCACTTCAGCCGCAGGTAATCGGGGCGGAAATCATGGCCCCATTGCGAGATGCAGTGCGCCTCGTCGATGGCGAACAACGCGATGGACAGCGGCGCGAGCGCGGCGACGAACCGCTCGCTCTTGAACCGTTCCGGCGCGACATAGATCAGCCGGTATTCGCCGCGCTTCATCCGCGCAATGCGATCGTCCATCTCCGACTGGCCGAGCGAGGAGTTGATGAACGTGGCAGGAATCTTCTTCTCCGCCATCCCGTCCACCTGGTCCTTCATCAAGGCGATGAGCGGCGAGACGACGACAGTGATGCCGTCGAGGAACATCGCCGGCAACTGGTAGCAAAGCGACTTGCCGCCGCCAGTCGGCATGATCACCAGCGTGTCCTGCCCGCTGGTAATGGCCTCGATGACCGACTCCTGGCCTTCGAGAAACTCGTGAAAGCCAAAATGCCGGTGCAGCAAACGATGCAGTTCAGTCGTGTCGGGCACCACGTGATTGTAGGCGGCAGAAGGCGGTTGGCAAGCAACGTCCAGCCATGAGTCGCAACTACCCTTCCCGTTCGATCGCCATCGCGATGCCCATCCCGCCTCCGACGCAGAGCGAGGCGATGCCACGGCGGAGTTTGAGATCTTCCAGGATGTGCAACAACGTGACGAGTACGCGCGCACCGCTGCAACCGACCGGATGCCCCAGCGCAATCGCGCCGCCGCGCCGGTTCAACTTCGCCATGTCGAACTGCAGTTCCTTTGCGCAACCCAGCGTCTGCACGGCGAACGCTTCGTTGATCTCCACCGCGTCCACGCCGCCGAGCTGCCAGCCGATGTCGGCGCAAAGTCCCCGAATCGCGCCAACCGGGCCGAGCCCCATCGTGGCCGGATCGCACCCGACGGCAGTCGCGCCAACGATCCGCGCGCGCGGCTGGAGTCCGTGCCGCTTCACCGAAGTATCACTGGCGACCAGCACGAGCGCCGCGCCGTCGTTGATGCCGGAAGAGTTGCCGGGGGTGACGGTGCCATTCGGTCGGAAGGACGGTTTGAGTTGAGCGAGTTTTTCGAGCGTCGTATCCGCGCGCGGATGTTCGTCGGCGGCAATCTCGCCCTCACGGGTCTTGATGGGGACGATCTCGCGCTGGAACGCTGCGCGGTTCGCAACCGCACGCTGCTGGCTCGCCAGGGCGAAACGGTCCTGCTCCTCACGGCTGATCTTCAGAAGGTCGGCAATGCGCTCGGCGGTTTCGCCCATGCCGAGCTTCAGTACCGGGTCCGAAAGACCATCGGCGAACATGGCATCCACGAGCGCGCCATCGCCGATCTTCTTTCCCCAGCGCAGATCCATCAAATAATGTGGCGCGCGGCTCATGGACTCGACGCCACCCGCGAGCACGAGCGACGCCTCGCCCTGGATAATGCTGTCGGCCGCCAGCGCAATGGATTTCAGACCGGACGCGCATGCCATGTTCACAGTGAACGCGGGCGTCGTCTGTGGCAGGCCGAGGCGAAGACCGATCTGGCGCGCGACATTCATGCCCGACCCAGCCTGCAACACCTGGCCGAGAATGACTTGATCAATGGCCGGCTTGAGATTGGCCGTTACGATGGTCTCGCCGACTTGAAGGGCGAGGTCGGCCGGCGCGAGCGTCTTCAATCCGCCTCCAAACCGCCCGATCGCCGTGCGGCGTGCGTCCACAAGATGGATGGACTGGGTGTATTTCATGTCAACATGCCTCAAAACAAGTGGCGGGCATAAGGCGGGATTCAACAGAAGAAGGTGCAAACTCCATCAACGGGAGAATCTGCTTATCCGCCGCGATGCCGGGTGCAACCTCGCGCAACACGAGACCGGTGCGCGTGAGCGCAAACACAGCTCGCTCGGTGACGTATAGCACCTCCTGCCCGCGCGCGAGCGCCGACGGGCCGTGGAAGCAAACCTGCTGGACGCGTTTCACGAATTTCGCATGCTTGCCCTCGCGCACGATACGCAACAAGCCGCCGTCCGACGCCACCTCGATGTCGCCCGCGCGGAACGTGCAGCAGAACACCAGCCGTTTGGCGTTCTGCGCGATATTGACGAAGCCGCCGATGCCCGCGAACCGGCCCGCGAACGTGCTCACGTTAACGCTGCCTTCCGCGTCCACCTCCACCGCGCCGAGCACGGCGGTATCGAGGCCGCCGCCGTCGTAGAAATCAAACTGCGACGGCTGGTCCACAATGGCCTCCGGATAATGGCTGCAACCGAAACTCAGTCCCGACGCGGGGATGCCGCCCGTCGGCCCACTCTCCACGGTAAGCGTGAACTCCCCGAGCTGTCCCTTTTCCGCAGCGACCGCGGCGACCGCTTCGGGCAAGCCAATGCCCAGGTTGACGATGTCGCTCTTGCGGATCTCCATGAGCGCGCGGCGGCCGATGATCTTGCGCTCCGAAAACGGCAGGGGAGCAAGCGTGCCGTGTCCATCGGTACCCGTCACGTAGGCTTCATTGAATGGCTCGCTGAACGTCTGTTGATGCTGTGCCGGTTCCGCAACGACGACGAAGTCCACGAGCGCACCGGGCACACGCACGGATTTCGGGTCGGCGATGCGTTCGACGACGCGCTCGACCTGTGCAATGACAATGCCGCCGTGATTCTTCGCCGCTTGCGCGATGGGAAGCACTTCACCAATGATTCCCTCGCGCTCCATGCTGAGATTGCCATGGCGGTCGGCGCTCGTGCCGCGGATCAAGCCAACGTGAACAGGAAATGCGCGGTAGCGCAGCCATGTCTCGCCATCGAGCGTAAGACGTTCAACCAGCGGCTCCGTGGTGCGCGCGTTCATCCGCCCGCCGCTGTTCTGCGGGTCCACGAACGTGTTCATCCCGACCTTCGTGATGACGCCGGGACGCTTGGCGGCAATCTCGCGCAGCAGCACGCAGAGGACGCCCTGGGGAAAATTGTAGGCCTCGATTTGATTGTCGAGCGCAAGTTTCCCGAGCTTTGGCGCCAAGTTCCAATGTCCTCCCACGACACGCTTCACCAGTCCCGCGTGCGCGAGATGGTTCAACCCGCGATCGCCACGGTCGCCCTGCCCCGCGGCGTAGAGAAGTGTGAGGTCGCGTGGTGAACCGCGGTCGAGAAAGCGTTTCTCCAGCGCGGCGGTCAACGACTCCGGATGCGCCGCGCCGACGAACCCGCCAATGGCAACCGTCCCGCCGTTGGGAATTGCGCCGACCGCTTCCTCGGCAGTTACAATACGGGCTGAGCCTCTCATCCTCGCCATCCTCCATTGACTTCCAATGTCTGGCCCGTCACGTAGCTGGCAAGCGGCGAACAGAGAAACAGCGCAACACTGGCCACTTCGGCGGTCTCGCCGAAACGTGCGAGCGGAACATTTTTCAGCATCTCAGCGCGAACATTCCCGGGAATCGTCGCCGCCATCGCCGTCTCGATGACACCGGGAGCGATGGCGTTGGCGCGAATACCGCGGCGCGCCCCTTCGCGGCTGAGGACACGCATCATCGCCTGCACGCCAGCCTTGGCAGCGGCGTAATTCGCCTGGCCGAAAAACCCCAGAATCGACGCGATGCTGCCGAGACTCACGATGGCTCCGCCGTCGCGCATGATTTCAAGGCCGAACTTGCAGCAATGAAAAACGCCGGAAAGGTTCACATCGATGACCGACTTCCATTCGTCGAGCGACATCTTGGCGAGGGTGCGGTCACGGATGATGGCCGCGTTATTGATGAGGAAATCGATCCCGCCAAGCCGTTGTCGGATCTCCTGCATCATGCGCTGCACCGCTTCCGCCTGCGACACATCCGCCGCCACGACGATGGCGCTCGCGGGACGGACTGCGTGTAACTCCGCCGCGACCTTCTCCGCGTCTGCGCGTGTCGTGCCGATATCGGGATGATTCAACACCACCGTCGCTCCCGCCTCATGAAACGTCCGCGCCATTTGTGTGCCGATGCCCTGCGACGCGCCGGTAATCAGGGCGATTTTGCCCGAGAAATCAATCGTTACGCTCATGAGAAAAGTTGTTTCAGAAAGACGGTTTCACTTCACTTATACCCCCCCACAATTCCTGCACGACTCTATTGTCTTGCGCCTGCCATGCTTGAACTCAAATATCATTCTCTGTCGCCTTCTGGAACTGTAGATCTCAAACAAGGTCTTGTTATTCAGGTTTCCTATAGAGCCTTTTCCATTCAAATCATTACAGCAGACCGTCACATCCCCATCGGGCAGAAGAACCAGGCTGTGATTCAGGAAATAGCACCAGTTGTTGAATGTCTTCTTCAACCCGTTTACTTCGACATCTCCTATCCAATCGTGGGGATATCTCAATTCCACTTCATCGACTGATTTGCAGAGCGCCTGGAATTCCTCTGTCATCCAGTTTGTGTTTTGCTCCCTGCCGAACTCAATGATACAGATGATCCCGGTCTTGATCCTGCCTTGATTGACTTTGACGAAGTGGCCAATGTTCTCGCGGACCGCCTCCCATCTGGCACCAGACCTGATCTCTTCGTATTTCTCCCTTGAGCCGCCATCCACGCTGAACCTGATTGAATCCAGAACTCCTGAATCCACGAGCCCCTTGCTCAATTGCGGATTCAGGGCGGTTGCGTTGGTCAACAGCCGGACTTCAGGAAAGAACCTGCCTGCGGCCGTGAAAGAGTCCTTGTACGTTTTCACCACGTCAAACATCCCCAGCACATCCGGATGCAGCAGGGTCTCGCCCGCGCTCCAGAATAACAGCCGTTTGACGCCTTTGAACCGTTTGTCGAAAAGCAGATCCTTGAGCGCCTTGTGCAAGGTCTCCTTGCTCATCGCCTGTTTTTTCATGCGATGATCCAATGCACACCATTTGCACCTCAGATTGCAGTAATTAACGAACTCGACGTTCACTTCCACGATCGTGCTCGTTCTTTTCAGCCTATCCAGGAGCATCTGCAGCTCAAATAACAGTGACCGATACAATTGCGCTGATTTGTTACGCAGTATTTCAGTTAAACGCATCGCAACCCTGATGTTCCTTTATGATTATTTCATCACCAACCTGGTCTCGACTCCACTCCTTAGCATGACCGCGATAAAAAACCAATCAGCTCCCAAGCGGCAAGACGCACAGCATCTTCAACAAAGAAGCGCTGCGCGTGCCCGCGCCGAAAGAATCGTAACGACATGGCGAGGGGCCGGCGTTGGAGAGATTTGGCTTTTGCGCACCGGGTGCTGGCGGCTACACTGCGGTCGATGTCCAAGGAAGCCCTCAAGAGCAATGCGATGGCGCAAAGACGACACAGTCCGGTCAGCGCGCACAAGGAGAAGAATCACATGAATGGAAAGAACTGGTTTGTTGCCGGAGTTGTTTTGGCGGCATGTTTTATTGGTGCGAGCAGTGGCAGCGGCGCGGAGGAGGCGTGGAACGCCACGCTGGCCACGGGCAAGAAACCACCGGCGGCTGCGCCTCGCGAAGACGGCAAGCTGTCCATCATTGCTTTTGGCGCGCATCCAGACGACTCGGAATTGAAGGCGGGCGGCGTGGGCGCATTGTGGGCAGCGGAGGGCCACCACGTGAAACTGGTCTCGACCACCAACGGCGATGTCGGCCACTGGTCCCAAGCGGGCGGGACGCTCGCACAACGGCGTCTGGTCGAGGTTCGAAAGTGCGACACGGCGCTCGGCGCGACGGCCGAGGTGCTCGACATTCACGACGGCGAGCTAATGCCCACGCTGGAGAACCGGCGGATCATCACGCAGTTGATCCGCGAATGGAAAGCCGACATCGTGTTGGCGCCACGCTCCAATGATTATCATCCCGATCACCGCTACACGGGCATCCTCGTGCAGGATGCGGCGTTCATGGTGACTGTTCCGTTCTTCTGCCCGGCGGTGCCGTATCTGGCCAAGAACCCGGTGTTTCTCTACTACTCC
>CAZGGF010000365.1:0-2087 GCA_964524715.1 uncultured Verrucomicrobiota bacterium
GTGCACTGACCGCGCGCCGGACGCGCGCCACGGCGAGCACGCGCGTGCCGACCCGCGCCGGCGTCCCACGCTTGAGTTCCTTGCGGACGGCGGCGAGGTCGCGTTGCTTCACAGCGAAGCCGAGCGAGTTCAGGCAGGTGACGACGCAGGGGCAAGCCTCGGGGATGGGAGTTCGTTCGATGAAGAGCCGCTGCCAGACAAGGTCGGCCTGCTGCGTCTTCGACAGCTTCCAGAAGTCGTTGTAGGGGATGGCGTCGGCGCGCGTCACTTCGGCGACGAGGTAATGATAGGTCAGCAATTCGTCCACGCCCCACAGCAGCAGCGGCCCGAACGCCGGGTCATAGAGGTGCGTGTGAATGTCGTAAACCGGGGTTGCTTCGACAATCCTGCGGACGGTGGCCTGGAGATTCCCTTTGGTGATCGCAGCTTGTTTCTTCATGTTGATTTCCAATCACGTCTGCAAATGTGTCCGCTCAAGCATCGTCTTGAGCTTGGTGATGATCTTCTGCTCGTCCTTGTCGCCGAGACCGAGGATTTGCTTCAGGCCGAGCGCGAGGTGCGGGACGTAAAGCTGCATGTAGTCGCGCTTGCGTTGCGCTTCGAGATCGCGGCGGCGGCGGCTGAGATAAACCGAAAGGTGACGACCGAGCTCCTGCAAGCCGAGCGTGATCTCGCGGAGGATTTCGTCGTAGCCGGCAAGCGCTTCCTTGCTCTCGCTGGTGAACGGCACCCAGACGCTGGCCATGTGGACCAGCAGCGTCAACGGCCCCATGGGAAGCTGTCCACGTGGCTGGCTCAGGCCGTAGTTCTTCCAGTCCACGCCCTGGACCGCTTTGGTGATGGAACAGGCGCCTTGCTGATAGAGCAGCGGCACGCGGTTGGCGAAACGCAACAGGCGGATCGGCTCCTCGGCTGTCGGCGATTCGTTATTGCGCTCCTCGCCCTTGGGTTTGCCGGGACTCTTGTAGGCCAGCGCCAGCTCGATCTGGAACGGGTTGCCGCGATAGACCGACGGCGGGCGCGTAACGGCGTCGTAGAAGTCGGCGTCCACTTCCTTCTTCAGGCCGGCGAGCAACTGCTCCTCGCCGATGGGCGAGGGGCAGTCGAGCGGCGGGTTCATCAGCTTGGTGTCGTTGATCGCCTTGAACAGGTTCTCGCTCTCGCGGAACGCGACGTTGCTGGGGCGCGACTTCGGCTCGACATCGGCGCGCTGGCAAATCTCCAACGCGACACGGTCGCTGACGCGGCTGAACTCGCTGTGCAGGAACGACCGGATGTTGCGGGCGCTGGCGTTCTTGAGCATTTGCATCAGCATGCCCAGCTCGATGCCGTGCGGGTGCGGCTTGATCTCCTGTGGTTGCGCCGGCAGTTGTTTTGGGCCGCGCTCGAAGACCATCCACCCCGGTTCCTTCGGCGGCTCCGGTGGTTTTGGCGGTGCGGCAGGCTGGCCCTCGGCGGCGGGCGCGGGCTTCTCCTCCTTCGGGAGCAGCCAGAGACGGTAGCGGAACGTGACGTGCGGGTTGGCGATGGCGCAAGCCTGGATGTATTCGTCCACGCTCTGCCGGCCGCGCTGGTAGGTCGCTTCCAGTTCGATTTCAACGCGCGTGCCGTGGTGCTGGTCCCAGTTTACCTCGTCGTCCTTGACGATGTGCGGCTCGTTCTTGCGCGTATCAATCTGCAACTCGTAGTAGTGCGCCTTCTTCTTCGGGCCGATCTTCGACGTGATCTTCGTGGCGACGCCGGTGGTGAGCTGGCCATACATGCCGGCGGCGGAAATACCGATGCCCTGCTGGCCGCGGCTCATGCGCAACCGGTGGAACTTCGAGCCGTAAAGCAGCTTCGCGAACACCTTCGGAATCTGCGCCTTCACGATGCCGGGGCCGTTATCGGTAATGACGACCCGGTAACGGTTCTCGGCGACCTGGATCAACTCCACGCTCACCTCCGGCAGGATACCGGCCTCCTCGCACGCATCGAGCGAGTTGTCCACGGCTTCCTTGACAGTGGTGAGCAACGCCTTGCGGGCGTTATCGAAACCGAGCAGGTGGCGGTTCTTGAGGAAAAACTCCGAGACGGAGATATCGCGT
>CAZGGF010000366.1:0-44568 GCA_964524715.1 uncultured Verrucomicrobiota bacterium
ACGGCGCGCCTGAGCGATTCGGGCATGACCGGCTTGTCAGGCACCTGTGTGCCCGGCTTTGGCGGCTCCGGTGGGGCAGGGGGCGCGGGTGGCACAACGGGTGCAACCGGTGCGACCGGTGTGACCGGTTTCGGCGGAGCCACTGGTGCGGCTGCAACCGCGGGCGCAGGATGGGCCTGACGCGCAACAACGGGCGCGGCTGGTTTTAAGTGCGCGACCGGGGCGGCAACTGGTGCTGGTTTGTGGACGGGCGGTAAAGGTTTGGCTGTAACAGCAGGTGGTGTCGGCGGGTGTGGCACGACAACACTGGGTTCAGCGGGCGCAGCCGGCACGGTCGCCGTAACGACAGGAACATGGGGCTTGACCGCAGGTACTGCTGGCGATGGATGCGCCGGGGGTGCCGGGGCTGCCGCAGGCACTGGAGCCGGCGCCGGGGCCGGGGTTGGAGTCGGAGCCGGCGCTGAAACTGGCGCGGGCGCAGGTGCAGGCGCTGCTACTGGTGCGGGCGCGGGTGGCGCGTGGACGACTTCCTTCAGTGCGAGTTCTTGGATGAGATACTCGGCGGTGATTTTGTCAATCGTGGCGGAGGGCTGCTTGATCTGCTTGTAGCCCAAGGCATGCAGTTTCTCGATGAGAAGCGCGTTCTCCACTCCATACTTCTTGGAGATGTCGTAAACTCGAATGCCCATAAAAATTTTCTTCCAAACCGCGCCCTGACTCGCAGGGCGGAGCTATCTGCGTCCGCCGGGACTTCATGTTTCGGCGGGCGGCATTGACGGTGCCGCTTTTTCTTGTGCGGCCGCAGCCGCTTCGTGAATGGTTCTTGCCTTGTTCTCGTCGCCGTCAAACAACTCGGCCAGGTCGGCGACGTCAGCCACGAGCACGTCAGCCAGACTCAACATACCACCGTGCACGAGCTTGTTGGCGCTTTCGGGCCCGATGCCCTGCACCTTGGCCAACGCGTCCACAGCGACCTTGACCTTGTTCTCGAACGTCTCCTGCACCGTCTCGATCTTCTGGATTTCGATTTTCCAGCCGGTGAGTTTGCTGGCCAACCGCACATTCTGGCCACGCTTGCCGATGGTCAGGGAGAGCTGGTCTTCATCCACCAGTACTCTGACGACATGGCTGGCCTCATCTACATCGATGCTGCGCAGTTTGGCTGGCGAAAGCGCCGCCGCGACAAACGTCTTGGGATCCTTGTCCCAACGAATGATGTCGATCTTTTCGTTGTTCAGTTCGCGGACGATGTTCTTGATCCGCACGCCCTTCATGCCGACGCAGGCGCCGACGGGCTCCACCTTGTCGTTGGTGGAAACCACGGCCAGCTTGGTGCGATAACCGGCTTCACGAGCAATGGCCTGAATCTTGACGGTGCCGACCTTGATCTCGTTGACTTCGAGTTCCAGCAGCCGTTTGACAAAATCGGGATGCGAGCGGCTCAGGATCAACTCCGGACCGTGGGGAGTCGTCTGGATTTCCAGCAACAGCGCGCGAATGCGGTCGCCAGCCATGTACTCCTCGGTCGGAACGCGTTCTTTCTGCGGCATCAATGCTTCGGCTTTACCCACGTCCACAATGACGTCGCTGCGCTCAAATCGACGGACCGTGCCGCTAAGGATATCGCCAACCCGGTCCTTGAACTCCTCGTGAATCCGTTCCTTCTCATAGGCGCGGATACGCTGCATCATGGCCTGTTTGGCCGTTTGTGCCGCGATACGACCGAATCCTGCAGGTGTGACCTCCACCTCCAACTCTTCGCCCAGTTTCACATCGCGCTTTACCATTACCGCGCGATTCATGGAGATTTCGTCATGGGGCAGGTTGACCTGTTCCACCACACGCAACGTCGCCATCGTCCGCAGGGCGCCCGTCTTACGGTCGATCACCACGCGCAAACCGCGGGCCGGCCCAACACTCTTTTGGGCGGCCGACAGCACGGCACTCTCAATGGCCTCAATCAAGGTCTTTGAGTCTATGCCTTTCTCTCGCTCGAAATAATCAAGCGCTGCTAGTAAATCGCCGTTCATAACCGGTTGTTCACGCCAGGAAGTCGCCGGTCGAGACGCAAAAGAGTGGGAACACGCCCACTCTTTGACAACGACCACGAGTTCCGGACGTAAGCAGACTACCGGCGTGACCCAAGCCGGTCAAGCGGTTTTTCCGTTTTTACTGGAATCAGAACCATTTAGCGAAGTGGGGGTGGGCGGCAGCGGAGGGGCATGTGGAATGGCGTTGAAAACTCCATCGACCGCGTTCTTTTCCGGTTGTGGGGTGTTTGATCGTTGATTAAACTCAAGGAAGTGAAAGCTCCCGCGAGCGAATTGATCCAGGCGTTTGTGGACGAATATCGCCAGTTGGCTGTTGATACCCGTCCGATACTGAATGACATGGTGCAATCAGGCGGCGCACCGTGCCATTTGAACGCGGAGGCTTTGTCTTCTCTGAACCGGCTGGCTCATACGTTGCGGGACAGCGGCTTATTCCTTGGATTCCCACAGTTGGCAACCCTCTCGCGCGTACTGGTGGATCTGCTGCGTGTGAAGGAAGAGGCAAAGGCAGGGGCGGTTTTGACGCCGGCTCAGACAGCGCTGTGGGTGAAGGGGGATCATCTTGCCGCGCAGATCGTGGAGAGCATCAAGACCCAACAACGCGAACCTGCGATGGAGGAGGAACTGGCCAATTTTAGCCAGGCAGTACAGGCTTTGGGTATTGTCTGGGAAATGGAGCGTTCTCCTCGTGTGCCGGATGAGCCTCGCGAGACGCCATCCGGCATGTCAGATGCCGAGAAGGTGGAGCAATTGCTGGCCGAAGAACCTGCTCCGGCTCCGTCCGAACCCGCCGCGCCCTTGGTGGGCGGTTTCTCGCCACCTCCGGTGGGGGATATGGTCAACATCTTTGCCCAGGACGCCGAGGAAATCCTGGACCATGCCGAGCAGAACCTGCTGCGTTTGGAGTCAGAACCTGCGCGTCTCAGCGATTTGCTGCGGCAATTCCATACGCTCAAGGGTAACAGCGGCTTGATGGGCTACAATCAGATACAGACCATCAGTCATCGTCTGGAGGACGTGCTGCATCATGCGCGTGACCAGCGGAGTGTGTTGGGTCCGGATAGTGTACGGCTGTTTCTGAAGGCGGTGGACGCGCTTCGCCGCTGTGTGGCTTCGCTTCGCAAGGGAGGATCGCCCTCCGTGCCGGACTACGCAGGCTGGCTCCAGCGAGTGGATGCATGGGTTGGGTCTTCCACTGCCGAAACGCCGCCAGCCCCGGCGCAGGCTGGGGAGACTGTTCCGGCGCAGCAAGCTGCCGCGGAACCAGCTCCGGTCGCGGCTGCCGTCAAGCCGGCCGCACAGGTGGGTGATGGAATTCGCATCAACGTGGAACGGCTGGACCAGTTGAACGATCTGATAAGCGAATTGATCGCAGCCTCGGCGGTGGTGATGCATTTAAGCGAACGGCGGCCCGGTGTGGATAGCGAGCAATATGAACACGCATGCCATCAGCTCGATCTGATTACCTCCTGGTTGCAGGATCTGTCCATGTCCATGCGGATGGTGCCCGTGGAATTGGCATTCAGGCGTCTGCACAGGCTGGTGCGGGATCTGTCCGAGAGAACGGGCAAGCCGGTCAATCTACAACTGGTGGGGGCCGAGACCGAGGCAGACCGCCGCGTCATCGAGTTGATCGTGGACCCATTGGTTCACTTGGTGCGCAACGCGGTGGACCATGGGATCGAGTCTCCGGAGGAAAGACGACGGCTTGCGAAGCCGGAAACCGGCACGATTCGGATTGAGGCATTTCAGCGTTCCGGCGAGGTTTGGATTGTGATTGGCGATGACGGCCGCGGGTTGCAGCGCGCGAAAATACTGGAGAAGGCGCGCGCGCGCGGCTTGATCAAGAAGAACGCATCGTTGCGCGACGAGCAGATCGTGGATTTGATTTTCGAACCGGGTTTTTCGACCGCCGAGACCATCACGGAGGTTTCCGGACGCGGTGTGGGCCTGGACGTGGTCAGGAAGAACCTGGAACGGTTGCGAGGCAGGGTGGACGTGCAGAGCGTCGAAGGGGTCAGCACGACGATGACGTTGAGGATTCCGCTGACGCTCTCGGTGATCAACGGCATGATGGTGAGGGTGGGGTTGGAACAGTTTGTGCTGCCTGTGGAGAGCATCCGGGAGTTGTTGCAGCCTGGCTTGGTGGATGAGCATCGTCTGGTGAACAGGGGCACTGAGGTCAGCGTGCGTGATGAGACGATTCCGCTTTTCCGGGTGGCGGATTTGTTTACAATCAGCGGCGCGGTGGAGCGAGCCGACGAAGGCGTGGTGGTGGTGGTGGAAGATGGAGGTTGCCGCGCGGGCTTGTTGGTGGACGAAACCATCGGACAGCAGCGCGTGGTTGTGAAAAGCCTTCGCGAGAGTCTGGGACGGGTCACCGGCATTGCCGGCGCCAGCATTCTTGCCGATGGCCGGGTGCGGTTGATCATGGATGTGCCGGGATTGATTCGCATCGCGCGGGAGCGTGCGCGGTAAAGGAATGTTTATGGCAATGGCAGAAACCAATACGCCAGATTCGTGGGAACGAACGGAACAGCATCTTGTCTTTCAGCTGGCCGGAGAGGAATACGGTTTCTCGGTTCTCAAGATTCAGGAGATCGTCCAGTGGGTGGAGTTGACGCGTGTGCCTCGCGTGCCGGGTTTCATTTCAGGGGTCATGAACTTGCGCGGGAAGGTGGTCCCGGTGATTGACCTGCATTTGAGGTTCGGGCTGCCGCCTTCTCCTGTGACGCCGCGCACGTGTGTGATCGTGTTGCAGGTGCAGAGGGAAACGGGTCCGCTGGTGGTGGGAGTGGTGGCGGATGAGGTGATGGATGTGGCGGATGTGCCCGCCGAGCAGATCAAGCCAGCGCCGGAGTTGGGGGCTCGGATAAACACGGAATTCATCGCGGGCATCGTGCATATCGAAGAACGCGCGATTCTTTTGCTGGACGCGGAGAAAGTGTTGGACAACCGGGACTGGATGTTTGTGGAAAAGGTTTTGGAAGAAAAGGAACAAGCCCATGAGTAAGAAAATCCGTTTATCGGTCAAGATCGCCTTTGGCTTTTCCGTGCTGATCGCCATCATGCTGGCGATAGGCCTGATCACCTATCGCGAACTTCGAGGCATCGAGAGATGGTCCGTGGACGTGAACGATCAGGCCGTGCCCCTGCTGATCAAGTCCATGAACATTGAGCGGCAGGCCCAGACGACGATGGCCGAGGATCTGCGCTATCAACTTACGGGCGACAGCCGGCAGGTTGCCTTGATTTTAACCAACATGTTTGAAATCAAGAAGACCATTATGGAGACGCTTGATCTGGCCACCCGATACAACCTCTACAACAAACAGCAACTGGCGCGGCAAGCAAGGGATGCTGCGAATGATTACACGGATCTGTTCCAGCGGCTGAGTGATCAGGTCGAGCAGATCGCAGTGTTGCGCAAACAAATACAGGAGAACAGGGACCGGTTTCATTCTGCCTGTCGGGCCATGTATGTGGCTGAGCACCGTTCTTCGCTGAAGGCCATTGATGAGTTGATCGCCAGAAAGATGGCATCTGTATCAACCAACGCGCCTCCGCAACGGGAGAACCTGGTGATCGATCTGGATGCACGTTTGAAGGACGGCACCATTTGCCGCGACCTGATTGACCTGAGCCTTGAAGCGATGGTTGCCCTGCAACGGGCGGATATTCACCGCGATCCGGTGCTGGCATCGGCAGCGCTGGCGAATTTTTCCGCGATCAACTCGAAGCTGGATGAGTTGAAAGCGACGCTGGATGTGGAAAACACCGAGGCGTTCGACACGTGCCGCAAGGCGGCCCTGGAGTACCGCACGACGACGGAGAGTCTGGTGACCGCCTGGAGAAACCAGCAGAATCTGCAGAAGAAGGGGGAGGAAATTACGGGACTAATGTTGCGCCAGGCGCGCGAGATCGCGGAGCACGGCATTACGCAGGTCCGTGTGTCGAGCAGCTATGCTGTCGGCTCGGTTGCGAACTCGCTGATCACGATCGTGCTTGGCATTGCGCTGGCCATCGTTGCGGGCGCTCTCTTTTCCATTGTGCTGTCCCGTTCCATCACGGATCCGATCAATCGGATCATCACGGAGCTTTCCTCAGGCGCCAAGCAAGTGGCCAGTGTTTCCACCCAAGTGGCGGGTTCCAGCCAGCAGCTTGCACAGGGCGCGGGTGAACAAGCCTCCAATCTGGAGGAGACATCCGCATCATTGGAGGAGATGGCTTCCATGACCCGCCAAAACGCGGATAACGCCATCAAGACTGACAAGTTGATGGGGGAAACGAAGAACATGGTGTTGGAAGGCGTGGATTCCATGAAGAGCGTCTCGGTGGCCATTGGCGGCATCCGGCAATCGGCGAAGGAGATGGCCAAGATTATCAAGAACATCGATCAAATCGCTTTTCAGACCAATCTGTTGGCGCTCAACGCCGCCGTTGAGGCAGCGCGCGCCGGCGAGGCAGGGCGGGGGTTTGCTGTGGTGGCGGAAGAAGTTCGAAACCTGGCCCGGCGTAGCGCGGAGGCCGCCAGGACTACTTCCAATCTCATCGAAGACGCCCAGAAGAACGCCGAAACCGGCGTGTTGGCGACGGCACAGTTGGCGGACTCGCTCAACAAGATACAGGACAGCGCGCTGAAGGTGGCGGCCTTGGTGGCAGAGATTACCGCAGCTTCCCGCCAGCAGGCGCAGGGCATTGGTCAGGTAAACGTGGCTGTGAACGAGATGGACAGGGTGGTCCAGCAGAACGCGGCCAACGCCGAGGAATCCGCAAGCGCAGCAGAGGAGCTGTCGTCCCAGGCTCGGGATCTGCATACGTTGGTGGTGGAATTGATGAAACTGGTTCGAGGCAGCGAGGCGGCCGCGGCGGCCGCCGACAGCCAGCCCCGCCCAAAGGTTGAAGAACAACCCACGCCGGCGGCGCGCATCTACACGCCGGATACAGCACGGCCGGCATCACCTCCGGCAGTCTCCGGCAATGAGTCGAAACCCAAGGTGCCGGAAAAGGCAATCCCGCTGGACGATCATGAACTGAAGCAGTTCTGAGAGACGCGCGGCTATGACGGCAGTGCGTCACGCGGGTGATCAACCAGAGACCGGGATGGACCGGGCAACGTTTCAACGCATTGCCGAGATCGCTTACCGGAAAGCCGGTATCGTGCTGAACAGGCAGAAGGAGGCCTTGGTGGCCGCCCGCATTGGCAAGCGCATGCGTCGGTTGGGTATCACGCGTTTTCGTGAGTATCTGCACCGCTTGGAAGAATCTCCCGAACACGAAGAGCTTGTGGAGATGCTCAATGCCATTTCCACGAACGTCACCCAGTTCTTCCGAGAACCGAAACAGTTCGATCATTTCGCCGGCTGGCTGGAGCAGTGGCAGCGGGAAGGACGGACCAATTTCCGCTTCTGGTGTGCAGCCGCAGCCAGCGGTGAAGAGCCCTACACCATGGCCATGGTGATCCGTGAGAAACTCGCCCCGGAAAGCGACGTGCGCATTCTGGCCACCGATCTTTCCACGCAGGCGCTGGCCGAAGCTCGCGAGGGCGTTTACTCGGCCAAGGATATGGAGAAGGTTCCCGCGGCGTATGCGCATCGCTACTTCACGAGTGAAATCGTGGAGGGGGAGCGCCGCTTTCGCGTGCGCCCGGCGTTGGGGGAGATGATTACGTTTGCGCGGTTGAACCTGGCACAGACACCTTATCCAATGCGCGGTCCGTTCGATGTCATCTTTTGCCGCAATGTGATGATCTACTTTGATGACAATGTGCGCCGGCGGTTGTTGTGCGAATGCTGGCGTTTGCTTCGTTCTGATGGGTATCTGGTGGTAGGCAGCGCGGAGAGTCTGGCGGGGTTGCCGACGGATTTCACAAACGTGGCTCCATCAGTGTACGTGAAAAGTTGAAGAAACATGGCCGTGATCGCCACTGTAAAAATCAAAACAGCAATCGATGAGGCCGGCGAAGACACGGAGTTCTGCCATGTCGCGTAACATGCCCATGAGAACTGTTGTTGTGGATCTGGGTTGTATGGCGATATCCGCGGCTGCGGATGAGATACTGGTCGCGCATTCGTTGGGATCCTGCCTGGGAGTGACTTTTTACGACCCGATTCTGCGTATCGGGGGGATGGCTCATTGCGTGTTGCCTCTGTCGCAGATAAATTGCGACAAGGCCCACGGCAAACCGGGTCTTTTTGTGGACGTCGGTATTCCCATACTTCTTGATGAGATGTTTAAGCGGGGTTGCCACAAGAAAGATCTGGTCACACATGCGGCCGGGGCGGCGAGGGTGATGGATAGCGCCAACCTGTTTCGCATTGGCGAACGCAACCATGCGGTGTTCCGCAAGATCATGTGGAAGAACGGCATGCTCATTCGTTCCGAAGAAGTCGGCGGCGAACAGACGCGAACGCTCCGGTTGGAAATCGCAACGGGCCGGGTGATCGTGCAGTCACAGGGACGGGACCGGGAGCTTTGAGACAGGGAAGCGTCATGGCTTACAACATTTTGATAGCAGATGATTCACTGACCGCGCGGACCTTCGTCGCGCGCACGTTGCATATGGCCGGAGTGCCGCTGAACCGGATCTATGAGGCGCGCAACGGACAGGAAGCGCTGGACCTCCTGGAGAAGGAGTGGGTGGATCTGGTGTTCGCGGACATCAACATGCCAGTGATGGGAGGCGCGGAGATGGTAAGACGCATGCGGGCCGCTGACCTGCTCAAGTCCATCCCGGTCGTCATCGTATCAACGGACCGCAGCGAACGTCGCATGGCGGAGATGAAGGAGGCCGGCGTGCAGGCATATCTCACCAAGCCCATCACTCCGGAAGATTTGAAGACCACTGTGGAACGTGTTCTTCGGATGACATGACCACGCGAAAGGAAGCAAGGGATATGAGCGCGGACAATATCAACACGCTGGTCGAGGTCGCCATCGAGGTGTTTGAGCGACACGCCTTCATATGTGCCGACCCTCTGAAGCCGGGAAGTGGGCCTGTGGCTCTGGAGGAACCGTCGTGGCTTGTCATTGTTTCCTTTTCAGGGGCGCGCGAGGGAGGCATTGGCATGGTTGTGCCGCCAGTTCTTGCAAGGCAGGTGGGGGCCAATCTTTACGCCAAGGAAACTGCGGAGGTGAGCGACGACCATGCGCAGGATGCCGCCAAGGAATTGCTGAACGTTGTGTGCGGCAGCTACCTGACCAAAATCGAAGGCAATGAGGCTGATTTTGATCTTGCAGCTCCTTCGCTTCGGAGTGTGACGCGGGAAGAGGTTTCTCAATGCGTGAATGGAAAGGCGCAGGCCGCGCTGGCGGTGGAAGGATGTCCGCTGTTATTGTTCATTGCTGACTGAACGACATGGATAAAATCAAGGTGCTGTTGGTGGATGACTCGGCCGTTGTGCGCGAGGTGCTGACTTCAGAGTTGGGTCGCGACCCGCGGATCCATGTGCTGGGAACGGCTCATGATGCCTATGCGGCGCGGAACAAGATTCTCAGTCTGGAGCCGGATGTCGTGCTTCTGGATATCGAGATGCCGCGCATGGACGGGCTGACCTTTCTGCGCCGGTTGATGCACTATCATCCGGTGCCTGTCATCATTGTCTCGTCGTTCACGATCCCGGGTGGGCACATGGCATTGGACGCCATCAGCTCTGGCGCGGTGGATGTGATGTGCAAGCCGGGACCGGGGTTCCCATTGTCCGAGATGACGGAGATGCTTGCAGCCAAAATCAAGGCTGCAGCTCAGGTGAAATTCAAACGCTCTACTCGAAGGACGTCCGATTCCAAACCTGAATCAGGCGAACCGTTGAAGCTTCCCGGTTCGCCGCGGCGCGTGGTGGCCATCGGTGCTTCAACGGGCGGGCCGCAAGCCATTGAAACCGTCTTGCGGCAATTCCCCGAGGATGGCCCGGCGACGCTGATCGTGCAACACATGCCGGCTTACTTCACCCTGTCTTTTGCGCAGAGGTTGGACAAGGCCTGTCATATGGAGGTGAGGGAGGCCGCCGACGGCGATCTTGTAAAGCCCGGGCTGGCGTTGGTGGCGCCGGGCAACACCCACATGTTGCTGCGCCAGCACGGCTCGCGGCTTCTGGTGCAGATCAAGGACGGCCCGATGGTTTACCATCAACGGCCCAGTATCGAGGTGCTTTTCCAATCGATGGCGCGATGCCAGGGTGTTGAGTTTGTCGCTGCATTGATGACGGGAATGGGAAGCGATGGTGCACAAGGACTGCTGGCGTTGCGCCAGCATGGGGCCTACACGATTGCGCAGGATCAGGCGACGTCAGTGGTGTTCGGGATGCCGGCCGTCGCCATCCAGTGCGGCGCGGCGTGTGAGGTGGCGCCGCTCCAAGGCATTGCCCGCTCTTTGCTTGCGCACGCGTGCAATTACGCGACAAAGGTGAAATAGAGGAGGGGCTGCGGATATATCAGCGCGCCAGGACCCGTTCGAAGGCCTGGCTGATCTCTTCGCTCCTGAGCGGCTTGTTCACGACCGCATTGAAACCGATCTTCAGGTATTCGCGGCGTTCTTTCTCGCCAGTGTGTGCCGTCAGAGCGACGGCGGGGATGGGCTTGAGGTTCTGACTGCGTTCGTGTTCCCGCATGGCAGCCATGGCTTGGCGGCCGTCCATGACTGGCATCTCGATATCCATGAGGATGATATCGAAGCTCTCCGCGCCTTGCTGGGCGATGTACGTCTTGACTGCGTCGCGTCCGTTGGCCACGAGCAGGCATTGATGTCCCATCTTCCTTAACATGAACTCCAGCACCTTCATGTTCACGGCGTCGTCTTCCGCCGCCAGGATGCGCAATGATTTTGCCGCCGGTGGGGACGAGCGTTGGTCAGGAGCCGGCGGCAGGGCTTCGACAGTCAAGGGCAGTGTGATGGTAAAGGTGCTTCCCTGGTGCTCACGGCTGCGCACCGTGAGCTGCCCGCCGTGCGATTCAATCAGCTCGCGCGTGATGATCAACCCCAGGCCGGTGCCGCGCTCGCCGTGCGTTCCCTGCCGCGAGACTTTGGAGTAGCGGCTGAACAACTTGGACATCATCGATTCGGGAATGCCGATGCCGCTGTCCGTGCATTCGATCACGAGGGATTGTCTACTGCTGTCCAGCGAAGTCTGCAACGTGACTTTGCCGCCTTCCGGCGTGAACTTGATGGCATTGGAGATGATGTTGGTGTAGATGCGCGAGAGGGCGGTGTGGTTACCGAGGATGGTTGAGTTGTCCGCCGCGGGATCCTCCGAAAGCGACAAGGTGATGTGCTTGTTGTCCGCGGATGGCCGGAAATTACCGAGGCATTGGCGCAGAATAGTCAGGGGGTTCAGGGGCTGGAACTCCATGCTTTCTTTTTCGGCTTGGGCGCGGCCCAGGTCGAGAATGTCATTGACCAACTCCAGCACGTACTTGCCGGCGCTCATGATCCGATGGAGCATGTCCTGTTTGGCAGGGCTCATCTCCGGGTCCTTCATCAGGAGCTGGGTGAAACCGAGAATCCCGCTGAGGGGGGAGCGCAGGTCGTGCGAGCAGACGGCCAGAAACTCGTCCTTCAACTTGTCGAGTTCCTTCAACCGCACCAGATTGGCTCGCAGGTTGCGATCCAACTGCTGCCGTTTGAGATGCACGTTGAGGCGGGCTATGAGCTCCTCTTTAATGAAGGGCTTTTCCAGAAAATCCGTGGCGCCGATGCGGAACAGATGGAGTTTTGCCTCTGGTTCGGACGTTCCACTGATCACGATGACGGGCAGGTCCTTCAGTCCCAATTCCTGCCGGATACGCAGACAAAGCTCGTCACCGTTCATTTCAGCCATGTGGAAGTCGGTCAACACCAGGTCCACCGATGTCGGTTGTTTGCGCAGCAGTTCCAGCGCACGGTTGCCGTCGTGCACGTCTTTTACGTCCACGCCGAGTTGGCGCACACAGGAGGAGATCATCTGGCGGGCGACGGTCGCATCTTCCACCACCAACACTGTCATGCCTGCGAAAGCCGTTGTCGGCGAGAGGATCAATCTCGCGGTCAGCACCAGTTGATCCTGCACCTCATCCTTGCGGACGAAGTTGGCCGCGCCCAGCTCGAATCCGCGTTTGCGATTGGGGTAGGTGTCATTGCCGGTCACAAGGATGACAGGCACCCGATCATTGCCCACAGCCTTCAGGACATCGGCCTTCTCGGTGGAACGGAGGGTCTCAAGCACCTGGAAGCCATCCATGCTCGGCATTTCCAAGTCGAGGGTCACGAGACGGATGTCGGGCGTATGCGTAAAAATTTGAATGGCTTGAACGCCGTCAGAGGCTTCCAGCGTTCTGAAGCCCGCCTGCTGCAATAACTGGACAATGATGCGGCGGCTGAACGCGTTATCGTCCACGACGAGCACCAACATGGGAGGAGTCTGCCCGGACGCAGTCGGCGCCGCGGGGGCGCTGCCTGCAGGTATGGATGCCTGATTCATGTGTTAAAAAAGCAGCAAACTATGGCGTGAAATCGGAACTCGTCAAATGGGATTTCCGGATTGCACGCGCCCAGCAAATCATCCTTTCGCGAACTTGTTCAACTCTGCCTTGACCCGTTCGAACTCTTGTTCAATGTGGGCAACCATTTTGGTAGTGCCGGCCAACACGCCGGTTTTGGCAATCTCTTCCAACTGCTGGCAGTAATCCGCCAGCAGGTTGGCCCCGACGGTCAGGCTGCTGCCTTTGATGGCGTGCGCTGCCCGCATCAACTCGGGGGCGTTTCCATCCGAGGAGTTCTTCTCCAGGGCCTGCAGCCGTTTGGTCGTATCCGTAATGTAAGTGCCGAGAAGATCTTCCAGGAACTTCTGGGGGTCGCCTCCTGCAAGTTCACGCAGCCGGACAATGGCTTCGGCATCTACCGCTGGCGGTTTCGATTGTGGGCGAGGCTCTGCGATTGGATTCGCAGCCGCCGCGTCATGAGCCGATGATCCCGACTGATCTGATTCCACTCTTGATCGCGCCCAGCGTTTCAGCACCTCAACGATCTGCTCCAATTCCACGGGTTTGGAAACGTAATCATCCATTCCCGCAGCCAGGCACTCTTCACGATCGCCAGCCATGGCGTTGGCGGTCATGGCGACGATGGGCACTTTTCGGTTGAGACCCTTCTGACGGCGGATTTCACGTGTTGCTTCGAAACCGTCCATCTCCGGCATCTGGCAATCCATGAACACGACATCATAGGAGAGCAGTCGTAACAATCGGACGGCTTCCGCACCCGTGGCGGCCACGTCCACCCGGCAGCCAAGCTTCTCCAGCAACCGGGTGGCCACTTTTTGATTTGCCACGTTGTCTTCAGCGACCAGTACACGGGCGCGAATAACCGGCAGGGCCGGTTTCGGTTTCAGCGGGACGTTATGCCCCTTGGTGATGCAGCGCCACGCATCTGCCACGGTTTGGAAGAGTTGCGACGCGTATACAGCCTTGCTCAGGCACGCAGCGAAGCCTGCTTCGCGTATTTCCGGCGTCAGGTGGCGCTGGCCTACCGAGGAAAGCATCACCAGAACCGTATTCTTCAATTCCGGGTTGGCTTTCACGGCGCGGCCAAACATCATTCCGTCCATCTCGGGCATCTGGTAATCCACCACGGCGATCTGGAAGGGGTCTTTTGACATCACGGCGTCGTGCAGCGCCCGCAGTCCTTCGCGGCCGGAGATGGCCATGCTGGTGCGCGCACCGCAACTGTTGAGTTGTTCTTCCAAAACACGCCGGTTCACCTCGTTGTCATCCACGATCAGGATATGCAGGTTGTTCAGAACCATCCTGGATGTGACCAGCGTGTCCGGCTTGTTGTCCAGAGGCAGTCGCAACTTGAACCAGAACGTGGAGCCTTGCCCGGGCTGGCTCTTGACTCCGATGGTGCCTCCCATCAATTCCACGAGTTCCCGTGAAATGGCCAGACCGAGGCCCGTGCCGCCGTAGCGCCGGGTGGCGGAAGCGTCCACTTGGGAAAAACGCTGGAACAGCGCGCCGAGTTTCTCCGCGGGAATCCCGATGCCGGTATCTTCGACCGAGAGGCGCAATGACACGTGCTGCTCGTCCTGCTCTTCACTTTCCACCGTGACCAGAACATGGCCCTTTTCCGTGAACTTGATGGAGTTGCCGATGAGATTGGTCAGCACCTGTCGGATGCGTCCGGGATCTCCCACCACGCGACTTGGCGTCTTGGGCGCGTAACGCACGATCAATTCGATTCCTTTTTCGTCGGCGTCGGCCAGGAGCAAGTCCGTGACTTCCTCCACGGCCTGCCGCAGGTTGAAGGTCATTGGCTCGATGGACATCTTGCCGGACTCGATCTTGGAGAAATCGAGAATGTCGTTGATGATCATCAGCAGCGCGTTGCCGCAGTTGCGAACGATCCGGGCATATTCCCGCTGCTCGGGGGTCAAGGGTGTGTCCAGCAACAACCCGGTCATGCCGATGACCCCGTTCATCGGGGTGCGGATTTCGTGGCTCATGCTGGCCAGAAAATCGCTCTTGGCCTTTGTCGCTGCTTCGGCGGCTTCCTTGGCGTGCCGCAGTTCCTCCTGTGCTTTCCGGTGCTCGGTGACATCACGGACAGTGGCCAGAAGCAGCTTGCTGTCTCCCGATTCGATCGAGGTCAACGACACTTCTGCAACGAAATCCTCCCCGTTTCGACGGCGATGGACCCAGTCATACTGGGTTACACCTTTCTGGAGCGCCTCGGCGATCTTCTGGTCTGTTGCTGTCTTGGAATCGGCGCCGGACGGTTGCTGCTGCGGCGACAGTTGGGCGGGACTCAGCCGGAGGAACTCCTCCTTGCTGGCGTAGTCGAACATCTTCAATGTCGTGGCATTGCAATCCAGAATCGCCTGTTCGTCCATCGTCAGCAGGGCGTCAGCGGAGTTCTCAAACAGGGCGCGATAACGCTTCTCGCTTTCTCGCAGAGCGGCGGCTGTCTGTTTGTGTTTGGCAACTTCGGCTGCAAGCTCGGATGTGCGGCCCATCACCAATTGTTCCGTCTGGACCGCGTGCTTCATGATCCAGAGCAAGTGTCCCGCCAGCATGATGGTTGCCATCAGGCCGCAGGCCATCAGGAGCCATGAATCCTCCGGTGTGTGGGTCAGCAAGAACACCCGCGTGGGCGTGCACACCACCGTCCATTGCACGTTGGCCAGCGCGAACGACATGGTGCCGTGAGTGTCAACGATCCTCTGCCACCTGTCTTCCAGTGGCATTGAGTCGGCTGGCGTGTGAGATCGCGACAGGTATTTGTACAGGAGCTGCCGCTGTTTGGTGGTCGTGTCAAAGATGGAAATGTCCAAGCCGGAGGATTTGGTCAGCCGCAGTGTATTCTCTATGGCTTCCCCGATGTCGAACGCACAGGCCACGAAGCCCAGCAGACTCTCGCGCCGGGTTTCCGCGGTGTTGACCGGTTCGCCGTCCTTATAAACGGGTTGTAACAACAGGCAGAGCAAACGCGGAGGGGGATCGGACGATGCTTCTGCTTGGGGGTTTTTCCCGCTCTGGCTGCCCGGCGTAAACAGGCCCGCCTTGTCAATGATCGCGACCATCTTGTTGTCCTTGCTAGCTCGTTGCAAGGCCTCGCGGACGGAGGGAATGGCTTCAAAGTCCACGCCAACCATCGCCTTGTTGCGGTCATAAGGTTCCGCGAACAGTACCGGGAAGTGCTCCGCGCGAGAACCTGCGTCCTTCACCTCGCCTCGCGCATTGCGTTCGATGATCTTGAATCCAGCAAGGCCCATCGTCCGGTTCGCGGCTTCAAACGTTCCCCGCTGCGCGGATGGTACACGGGGAAGCCACGCCATCATCACGATGTCTGGATCGCGGTTCAGTGGATTCCGGATGAATTGCTTGAACTCGTCCCGCTCCACGCGTTTGGTCACCTCGCAATACCGGCCGAGCATGTCGAGCACGGTCACGTGGTCTTGAAGGGTGCGTTTGACCGCCAGGATGCGGCTGTTGCTGGCCACATCGTAATCAATGCGCAGCGTTTCGTCTCCCCACCTTTGCGCCACGAAAAACACGGCCAGCGACGCGCCAATGCCGATGGCCAGGGTGACGACCAGTGCGAGTCGGCGCTGATACAACCAACGCAGGCTTACACTTCCTATGCTCGATTGTTTTGATCCGTCCATGTGTGCGTTTGCAGAGTCCCACGCTCGTGGGCTGCCATTGTCCTGATTCTACTACACGTTTTTCTTTTCTGCTGCCATCTTTTCTTGCGCGGTGGCGTTGCTCGGGGTTTTTGAAATGAGTTGTATGGCACGGCTGGCGGGGTTGGGGCATGTCGGAAAAATACCAGTATTCGTCAGCTTCGATGTAGCGTCGCAAGCGCCCGGAAGCGTAGGATTCGACGCGAACCCTAGATCATCGGCAAACTTATGAACGCTACAAAAACTTCCGACTCGCACACATCCATCAATCGCCGCCATTTCCTGAAAAGCTCCGCTGCCGTCGCCGGCACCGCCATGCTCGGTTCCCTCGAACTGAGCCGCAGTGTCCACGCGGCGGAAAACAACGTGATCAAGCTCGGCCTCGTCGGCTGCGGCGGGCGCGGTTCTGGCGCCGCCAGCGATGCATTGACGGGCGATCCCAACACCAAGCTTTGGGCCTGCGCGGACGTGTTCCCTGACAAGATCGAGTCGGCGCTGAAGGGTTTGTCCAAGAAGTATGGCGACCGGGTTCAGGTGGATGCGTCGCGGCAGTTCAGCGGTCTCGATGGCTATCGCGGCGTCATCGAGAATTGCGATGTGGTCATGATCGCCTGCGCCTCGCGCTTCCACGCCCAGTATGGTCTGGCGGCGGTGAAGGCGAAAAAGCACGTCTTCGTTGAGAAGCCTGCGGCGGTGGACGTGGCTGGCATCTACACGATCATGGAGGCGGACGAGCTCTGTAAGAAGAATGGCACAGGGTTCCTGGCGGGTGTTACCTACCGTTATCACCTCGGCCGGCGCGAGGCGATCAAGCGCATCCACGGTGGTGAAATCGGCGACATCCTCGCGATCCAGTGCGATTACCTGCGCACGCCTTACCGGCTCATCGAGCGCGATCCCGCGTGGAGCGAGATGGAGTATCAGTTCCGCAACTGGTACCACTTCACATGGCTTTCAGGCGACGACGTGCCCCAGTCGCTCATCCACAATCTTGACTCCGCCTTTTGGGCGCTCCATGACGAGTTGCCGGAAGCCGCCTACGGCATGGGCGGGCGCTCGACGCACTTCCAGGCCTCGATGGGCACTTCGTTCGATCATCACCATGTCACCTACGAATACGCCGATGGCCGCAGCATCTACGGTTCCTGCCGCACAGCCGCAGGTTGCTACGGTTCGAACAAGGACATATTCCATGGCACCAAGGGGCGCTGCAAGTTCTCGGCATTCCAGCCGCCGGTGATCACGGACCTGAAAGGCAACGTGGTGTGGAAGGCTGAGCCGCTGCCGCCGGGCAACACGCCTTACATTCAGGAGCACAAGGAGTTCCTGGAGTCCATCCGCGCGGGCAAGCCATTCCAGCGCGGCAAGATTCTTGCCGACTCCACCATGGGCACCGTGCTTGGCCAGATGGCGATTTACAATGGCCAGCGGATCGCTTGGAAGGATGCAATGAATTCCAAGTTCGCCCTCCCGCCGCAGGGCGAGATCACGATGAAGACGGAGCCGCCCGTGAAGCCCGGTGCCGATGGCATCTATCCCGTGGCGATTCCGGGCACGACCAAGCTGTACTGATATAACGGTTCTGGGTCGAGCGAAGGCGAGTGTTCTGAGTCAGACGAAGCGTCCCCGCCAGGCCACTGTGTGGCCTGGCGGCGGAGGCGTCGTGGCTGATTGCGTACGGGTCCTGTCATTGTCGTCGTTTGCGAGGAATACATCATGAAAATGAGTTCGGTTTTGTCCCGGATCACCTGCGGCGTTTCGTTTCTGGCTGCCATCGCCGCCTTCGGCGCGAATCCCATCGAGGTTGAAAACCGCAAGCCGGGCGCGGCGGACTGGCAACTCACGCGCGTGCGGCTCGACAGTCCAACGGGCATGCGCTCGCCAATGATCGAGGGCTATTGTTCGAAACAGAGTGTCAAGGCAGGCGAGACGATTGACATCATGGTCTCCACCGACCCGCCGGTGAAGTTCAATATCGAAATCTTTCGCACCGGTTACTACGGCGGCAAGGGCGCGCGGTTGATGAAGAAACTCGGCCCGTTCCAGGGCAAGGCGCAAGCCGTGCCCAAGCCCGGCCCAAAGAACATCCACGAGTGCAGCTGGGAACCGACGGCTCAGCTCGCCATTCCCAAGGATTGGGTCAGCGGTGTCTATCTCGGACGGCTGACGACGCTGCCAGCGGACAAGGAGAAACCTTATTGGCAGAGCTACGTCATCTTTATCGTGCGCGACGATCGGCCAGCCGACATCCTGTTCCAGTGTTCCGACAACACGTGGCAGGCGTATAACCGCTGGCCAACGAAATACTCGCTCTACACGCACCCCAAGGACGGGCAGGGGCCATGGGCGGATGTGAGCTTCGACCGGCCTTACGGCCGCCAGTCGCAATACACTGGCATCGTCAACGACCCGCTCTCGGTCGGTTCCGGCGAATTCCTTTCGTTTGAGCAGCCGTTCTCCTACTGGCTCGAAGAGCATGGCTACGACGTAACCTACTGTTCCAACAGCGACATGCTCAGTCCCGACCGCGCCCTCAAGTGCAAGACCTTCCTCAGCGTTGGCCACGACGAGTATTGGGACATCCGCATGTTCCGCAGTGTCGAGAAGTTGCGTGACGCGGGCGTGAACCTCATGTTTTTCTCCGGCAACGCGGTCTGCTGGGTCACGCCGTTCCGCGCGAACAGCAGCGGCGCGCCTAACCGCATCATCTTCCGCGGTGGCCCGTACGGCGCCGACAAGGACTACGCGAAGGAGCGCCAGACCAAACACGGCCCGTTCCCGGAGAACGGCCCCGACGAAGGCTTGCTCATGGGCGCGCGCAACGGCCGTCCCATCAACGGCGGCGGCGACTGGATCGTCACCAAGCCCGACCACTGGATATTTGCGGGTACTGGCATGAAGAAGGGCGACCGCGTTCCCGGCCTCGTCGGTTGGGAATATCACAACCTTGCTGCCACGGAGATTCCCGGTCTCGAAATCGTCGCCGAAGGCAACGTATGGGTCGGCGGCCAGACGTTGTCGCACTATACCGCCACGATTTATCCCGGTCCGAAGGGCAACTTCGTCTTCAACGCCGCGACGATCTTCTGGTGCCAGGACCTCTCCATGCCACCGGGCCATACGCTGCCATGGTCGCACTGGAGCCGTCCTCACGGTCCCGACCCGCGCGTGCAGCAGATTACGCACAATTTGCTGCGCCGTGCCATCGGCGCAGGCAAGTAGGAGGAACTGTAGGTCCTTGGGTTGCAGGACTTCTTCCGATGAAGATCAAGCAATATCAAGTTGATGCTTTCGCGAGTCGTGTGTTCCAAGGCAATCCAGCGGCGGTTTGTCCGCTTAAGGCGTGGTTGAAGGATGATGTCCTTCAAGCCATTGCGGGCGAAAACAATCTTTCTGAAACGGCTTTCTTCGTTCCGATCGAGAAGGGATTTCATCTCCGTTGGTTTACACCAGTTGCGGAAGTTGATCTCTGCGGCCACGCCACCCTGGCATCTGCGCATGTCCTGTTTGAGATTCTCAATTACCCGGAACGACTGATTGAGTTTGAAACCCGCGGCGGAAAACTTGTCGTCGAACGCAGGGGAGGGTTGCTGGCCATGGACTTTCCAGCCCGCCCTCTGAAGTCTTGCTCGCCGCCTACGGCGTTGATCGAGGGGCTTGGCCGGCGTCCAGTGGAGGTCTTGGTTTCCGATGACTATGTGGCCGTGTTCGAGAGCGAAGCTGATGTTCGCGGTCTCTCGCCAGACTTTGCCAAACTGAATCAGGTGGATTTGCGTGGTGTCTGTGTCACGGCGCCGGGCGTGAACACCGATTTTGTCAGCCGGTTCTTCGCGCCGAAACTCGGTGTTCCCGAAGATCCCGTCACCGGTTCAGCGCATTGCGAACTCGCTCCTTATTGGGCGTCCAGGCTCGGGAAGAGCACTTTGAGGGCATTCCAAGCGTCCAGGCGTGGTGGCGAACTATCATGCACGCTGCGTGGAGACCGCGTTATTCTGTCGGGGAAGGCGGTAACGTTCATGGAAGCAGAAATTGATATCGGAACGTGACCTCTCAATCCATGTGGAACCCTTGCGAATAGCTGAGCAAGTCCAGTGATTATAAACATTATGAAAATGGTGAACGCAATGATAGTCGTATGTTCTGCAATGATTTGCGCAGCAGCGGAGCGATACGAACCAACATGGGAATCGCTCGACAAGCGGCCTATCCCGGCTTGGTTCGCGGATGCGAAGTTCGGCATCTTCATTCATTGGGGGCCGTATTCCGTGCCAGCTTGGGCGCCGGTGGGGACTTATTCGGAGTGGTATCAGTATTGGTTGCAGAACAAGACCTGCTCCGGCAACAGCCACCCGAAGCCGACGGCGGTTTACGATTACCATGCGAAAGTCTACGGCGCGGACTTCAGCTACTATCAGTTCGGCGACATGTTCAAGGCGCAGGACTACGATCCCGCCGCGTGGGCGGAGTTGTTCGCGCAGTCGGGCGCGAAATACATCGTCCTGACGAGCAAGCATCACGACGGTTTCTGCCTGTGGCCGAACCAGCACGCCAACAAGGCCTTCGGCCGCCCGTGGAACAGCATGGACTCCGGCCCGAAGCGCGACCTTGTCGGCGAACTGAAGGCGGCGGTGGAGAAGACGCCGGTGAAGTTTGGCCTCTATTACTCGTTGTTCGAATGGTACAACCCGCTTTGGAAAGACACGGCGCAGCGCGGGCGGTTCGTGGACGAGCATTTCCTGCCGCAAGTCAAGGAACTGGTCACACGCTACCAGCCTGCGATTCTTTGGGGCGACGGCGACTGGATGGTGGAGGACTCGTTTTGGAAAAGTCGCGACCTGCTGGCTTGGCTCTACAACGAGTCGCCCGTCAAGGACACCATCATGGTCAACGACCGCTGGGGCAAGAACTGCCGGCTCAAACACGGTTGTCCCACCACCGAATACGATTCCGGCACGACCTTCAACGGACCGTGGGAGGAATGCCGCGGCATCGGGTTCTCGTTCGGTTTCAACCGCAACGAAGACGTGCAGGACTACAACTCGGCCCAGGTCTTGATCCTGACGCTGGCCGACACTGTGAGCCACGGCGGCAACCTGCTGCTCGACATCGGTCCCGACGGCACCGGCAAGATTCCGGCGATCATGCAGGAGCGGTTGTTGCAGATGGGGCAGTGGCTCAAGGTCAACGGCGAAGCCATCTACGGCACGCGCAAATGGAAGACCATGATCCAGTGGTCCGCGGGCAAGCAGATGGACGGCAAGGAATACAAGAAGCTGAAGAAGCTCCCGTATGTCGGCGGCGACTTCATCTTGAAACAAACCGTCAGCCCGGAGCCGGATATGGCCGTGAAGGAAGTGTTCTTCACCGCGAAGGGCGACGACGTCTATGCCATTGTCCCCAAGTTGCCCGAAGGCAAACTCCTGTTAAAAGGCGTTGTGCCGCAGTCCAAGACGTGCGTCACTCTGCTGGGCACGAACAAGACCTTTCGATGGGAGAAGACCAAGGACGGCATGAAAATCATCGTCCCGCCTCTGCTCGCGAAGGACGTGCCCTGCGAACACGCATGGGTATTCAAGCTGACACATGTGAAGTGAGGAAGAACGGCAAACAGGAGAGAGTCATGAAAATCAAACGCTTGTTAATAGCCTGTTGTGTCATGCTGGTGGCCGGCAGCAGCGCGATCGATGCCGCGCAGTCCAGCCTCATTCGCGACGAGAACCAGAAGCCCGGCGCGCTCGACTGGCAACTCACGCGGGTGCGCACCGACAAGAACAACTATCGCTCGCCATGGATCGAGGGATATTGCTCCAAGCAGTCCGTGCTCGCGGGCGAATCGATCGACATCATGGTGAGCACCGATCCACCGGTGAAGTTCAAGATCGAGATCTTCCGCACCGGCTACTACGGCGGGCGCGGCGCGCGGTTGATGCAGACGCTGGGGCCGTTGCAGGGGACGGCGCAGCCCATCCCGCCCATCACTGAGAAGCGGCTGCGCGAATGCCGCTGGAAGTCGTCCGCGACGCTGAAGATTCCTGCCGATTGGCTGAGCGGCGTTTATCTTGGCCGGTTGACGACGCTGCCCGACGCCGACGACAAGCCGTATTGGCAGAGTTATGTCATCTTCATCGTCCGCGATACGCGCAAAGCCGACATCCTCTTCCAGTGCAGCGACAACACTTGGCAGGCCTACAACCGCTGGCCCGTCAACGAGTCGCTCTATACCGATCCGCGGGGCGCCCACGCCCGCGACGTGGCTTCGAGCTTCGACCGCCCCTACGGACGTCAGGCGCAATACACCGGCATCGTCAACGACCCTCTCTCGGTCGGTTCTGGCGAGTTCCTCTCGTTCGAGCAGCCGCTTGCCTACTTCCTCGAAAAGCATGGCTACGACGTGACCTACTGCTGCAACTGCGACTGTCTTGACGCGTCGCAGATTACGCGCTGCAAGACCTTTATCAGCGTCGGCCACGATGAGTATTGGGACATCCCGCAGTATCACGCGGCCAAGGCGGCCATCGACGCGGGTGTGAACTTCCTCTGGCTCAGCGGCAATTCCGTCTTTGGGGTCACCGCGTTCTCACCCTCTGCCGACGGCCGTCCCAACCGCATCATCACGCGCACCGGTCATTTCGGCGGCTTCACCGATGAAGACATGGCGAAGGCCGAGAAGATCATGACCAAGGAATGGAAACGCGTCGGTCCCGACGAGAGTCTCATCATGGGCGCGCGAAGCATTATCCCGTTCAACGGCGGCGGCGACTGGACAGTCGTCAAGCCGAACCACTGGATGTTCAAAGGCACGGGCATGAAGAAGGGCGACTCCATTCCCGGCATCGTCGGCTGGGAACACCACGGCGCGCCCGCGAAGCTGCCGGGCCTCGAAGTTGTCGCCGAGGGCACCGCTTGGGCTGGTGGCGACAACCCCGCGCACTGGACTGCCACCATTTTCCCCGGCCCGAAGGGGAACTTCGTCTTCAATGCCGCCACCATCTTCTGGGTGCAGGCGCTCTCGATGCCACCCGGCCACACGCTGCCATGGTCGCACTGGAATCGTCCTCACGGTCCCGACCCGCGCGTCCAGCAGATCATGCATAACCTGCTGAAGCGGGCCATCGGCAGCGGGAAATGATACGGCACCCGGGCTGCGAAGCCGTTGCCGCTGAATGCCTGTTACTTTGGCCGCTGGAGACTGCTGACGTTGATCACGCTGATGGTGTAGGGCTTGTCGAACGTGGTGTTCCGCAGGCCGGGGAAGGGCATGTCGAAGTTGATAACGATCAGATCGTCACCGCGCAGGGCCGGTTCGCACGGCTGATCAAGCAGCCCGCCACTGCCGTCGGTGTCGGCGTTCTCCCAGAGCGTCGTGACCTTGCCCTCCGGCAGCCAGACGACTTGGACGGCGTTCTTTTCCGAGTCGGCCACGTAAATGCAGTTGCGTTTCGCGTCGAAGAAGATGCCGTCCACGCAAGTCATCCGCGGCCAGTCCTTCACGAACTGCGTGCATGAGGCGACGCTGCCATCGGGTTTGAAGGTGATCTTGTGCATCACGCCGTCGCCAAAGTTGCCGCTGTAGAGATTGCCCTCGGCATCGAATGTCAGCCCATCGGCGCCGGCCTTTTCGCCCTTGCGGTGCGCGACACCGGGGTCGTTGCACAGTGTCTCCCACGTCGCGATGCAGTGCGGGTCCTGGGCGTGCTGGCTTTTCGGCAGCAGCTTCACCGGCTTGCCTTGGTTCATTTCGTCGAGACCGATGCGGTAGATGCCACTGAGCGCCTTGTCCGGCAGGTCGAAGAACGTGTCGGAGACAAACACGGCGTTGCCCTTGAACATAACGGCGTTGGCGAGCTTGAAGCCCTCCACGACCACCTCGCAGCCAGCCGCCTTGCCGTCCTGCACCTTCACGCGGATGAGGCGGCTCTTGTATTCCTTGTTGTTGAAATACTGGTTGTCGGCCACGTAGAGGTTGCCGTCGGGGCCGAAGTCCATGCCCATCGGACAGGCGCGTCCGGTCTCCGGATGCACGGGTATGTCGGAGAAGAATTCCCATTTGTTATCCCGCGTGATCTTCATCAACTTGCCGGGATGCTTGTTCTCCTTCCCGTTGCTGTTGAAGTTGGGGCAGGCCACGATCATGTCGCCCGTCTTGGTGTTGAGCCGCGCAGCGTCGGGTGTGTTGCAGTCCTCGCCGCATGAGACAAGCAGCTTCGGTTTGAACTGATCCGCCCCCGTGCCGGGCGCGACGCCCGCCTTGTCCCCGCAGCCGATGAACATGGTTGCGCCGCCAATGGCAGCCAAAAGCAGACTCGCAACAACTGGTGAAGTTTTCATGAATTGTCCTTTTGATGATGTGCGAGGGTGCGATGAGCACTTCGCAACAGGACGCGAGACTAAAGCCAAAAGTCACGACATGCAATCCCCGAACGTGACGCGCGGTGATCCCATCCTCGAAGGGGCGATGCACGAGAGGAGATTGATTGGAATGGTGCCGAACGGAATTGGAGCGGTTTCAAAACGACAGTTGTCATGAATGATGATGAGTTGCCCAAAAGGCAGGATTGCCACATTGATGATTTGGTGTTGGAAGCTGCTTCGGCTTTTGGGTTGACTCGGCCAGTGAGACCCTACGAACATGTCATATCGCCGGAGGCTGCTTGCATCACCAACAGATAACAGCGGCGCTTAATGAGGTGTGCGCCGTCGGTACGCAGCCAAGCGAGAGAATCGCGCGTTAAAATCATGAACATGCAATGGCGGGCCTTGTTTCTGTATTTGTCTTTCGCGCTTGTCCTGTTCAGGACGGTCTCTGCTCCGGCTCAGAACATCACGGAACTCCCCAAATTCCAAAAAAATGACCGGGTGCTTATACTGGCGCCACATCCTGATGATGAAATCATAGGCTGCGCAGGCGTGATTCTGCATGCGCTGAAATCCGGGGCCTCAGTAAAAGTGGTGTATCTGACCAATGGCGATAACAATATTTTCTCCATCCTGTTCTCCAACCCGCTGCTTTTCCCCCTTCGATTGCTGACATTAACGGAAGGAGCATTCATCAGCTTGGGCAGGCACCGCCAGGAAGAGGCCGTAAAGGCAATGGCGATTTTGGGGGTGAAAAAGGAGGACCTCATATTCCTGGGGTATCCTGACCATGGAACCGATCAGATGTTCGTGTTCAACTGGAACAATAACAGGCCGCATACGAGCATGTTTGCCAGGCAGACTCGCGTCCCTTATGCGGATAGCCGGTCGTATAAAAAAGAGTTCAAGGCGAACAATATTCTCGGCGACTTGAAAACGATCGCGTTGGATTACAAGCCGACGAAAATATTCGTTTCACACCCGGCTGATGTGAACGGGGATCATTGGGCGCTATATCTGTACCTGCAAATATTGTTGGCCGATTTGTTGGACGAGATGCCAGAACCTCAAGTGTATCCCTATCTGGTGCATATACTGAACTGGCCCCGTCCCCACAATTACCATCCCGAGCTAAAGACGGAGCCGCCTGCGCATAAGTTCTTTGACGACCTGAACGACGTGGTGAAATGGAAGCAGGTTCTATTGACGCCGAAAGAGATTGAGAAGAAGCACGAAGCACTTCTGGCGTACAATTCCCAGACGCGTATCAGCGCGTTTTATCTTTTGTCATTCGTGCGCCAGACTGAGCTGTTCAGTGATCTTCCGTTGCTCACAGTGAAAAGACAGAAGTCGCTGAAGACACCTGGCGAACCCAACGGGAATTGCACTTTCACTTCCGACACTCAGTGGGTGGGCTTCGCTGTTGTGGACGATTGTTTGTTGATCAAGGCCAGGAGGCCCAAAGAACTGAAGATCGGGCCTGCGTATCTGTTGTTTATCGCCACCTACAAATTTGGCGAGGAGTTTGGAAAAATGCCGAACATCGTGATCTTGACCGAGTATGACAAGTTCAGAATGTATGACACCCTTGGCGCCAAGCGTCCCCTTGATGCGAAGGGGACTTCTCTCCAGCTCAATCCAGACTCATTGATCGTGAAGGTGCCGTTGAGTCTGCTCAAGGATTTGGACGGTTTTATATTCGCATTCGACTCAATTGGCAGAAAAATCATCCCGCCGGGTTGTACGGCTTTTCGAAAAGTCATCATTGAGAAATAGGGGCCTCTGAAACGTTGATGTGGCGAAATCGGGGTCGGATGTTTTGTTCTTTTATGTTCGCCGTGTTGTTGGTTCTTTCGGAAACTTCGTGGGTTTACGGGTAGCGGTTCCGGGCGCATGCGCGAGGCGAGGCTGGCAGAGTAGGACAGGCGTCCCGCCTGTCCAATCATTCATCCATGGACAGGCAAGATGCCTGTCCTACTTTGGTGGCCATCTCGTTGTCGTTGCACAAACATCATCGACCCGATCATGGGCGGAGGTGATCTTTCTCGTGGCCGCCGACGTGAGTCGGCGGAGGGTGTCGGATGCGGTGCGGAGGTGGCCGGAGATGACCTGCTTCAGCGTGTCCGCGGCTTCCGAGGTGGACCTCCGGGCGCGGTGTCCTTTCGATCAACCTCCTGCAACTCGTCGGTGTCTCCTGGACAGGACGAGCTGGGAGCGGGGGCATCCTGCCCGCTCTGCCCCCATAGCGTGTCCGGCGCTTCATCGGTGGCGCGAACGGCAGGGCGGGCAGGATGCCCGCGCTCCCAGAGCTTCAACGCAGCTCGCCGCCGGCCCGTCAGAGGCAAAAGCGGTAGAAGCTGTTGAAAAAGGCTGTGGAACGCGGATTCCGATGCAGGCCGGGTCCCCGCCCCGGCGAAAACATCACCTGCCTTCAGCAACTGGGCCCAACGAATGTCCAACCAGCCTCAACGGCCAAGGGAGTAGTCCTTTCACTGTCAAACTGGGCTGCAACCGATCTTCGCGATCCGTTCTCTGTTCGCGCCCGCGCTATCCTCTCAACTGCTGCATCAACTCATCCACCCGCCGCTTCACCGCGTCGTCCATCTTGATGATCGGGGGCCAGGGGCGGGTGTCGCGTTCTGCGGGGATCTTGTGTGTAGCGTCGATGCCCATCTTGGAGCCGAACCCCATCACCGGCGTCGCGTGGTCGAGCACGTCGGCGGGGCCTTTGGTCATGACTATATCGCGCTGTGGGTCCACGTTGGCACAGACGCGGAACGCCACCTCGCTCAGGTTGCGGACGTTCACGTCGGCGTCCACGACGATGATGCACTTGGTGAACATCATCTGGCCCATGCCCCAAAGGCCGTGCATCAGCTTCATTGCGTGATAGGGGAAATCCTTCTTCACCGACACGATCACCATGTTGTGGAAGGCGCCTTCCGCCGGCAGACACATATCCACCAGTTCCGGGAAGTTCAATTTGAACATCGGCAGGAATAGCCGCACGCTGGCATCGCCGAAATAGAAATCCTCCATGGGAGGACGGCCCACGATGGTGCTTGGATAAACCGCGTCGCGCCGGTGTGTGATCGCCGTGATGTGAAAACGCGGGTACGGCTCCGGCAGTGTGTAGTAGCCGGTGTGGTCGCCAAACGGGCCTTCCATGCCCAGCGGTTCCTTCGGGTCGACGTAGCCTTCGAGTACGAAGTCGCAGTCAGCCGGCGCCTCCAATGGGATCGTCTCGCACTTCACCATTTCCACCGATTTCTGCCGCAAATAACCGGCGAGCATCATTTCATCCACGCCATCCGGCAGCGGGGCAGTGGCGCTGAAGGTGTAGACCGGATCGCCGCCCAGACAGACGGCTACAGGCATGCGCGTGCCCAGTTCGGCATGACGGCGGAAGTGACGGGCCCCGGTCTTGTGCATCTGCCAGTGCATGAACGTCGTGCGGGGATCAATCACCTGCATCCGATACATGCCGACGTTGCGCACGCCGGTATCGGGGTCTGCGGTGAACACCATGGGCAATGAGAAGAAACGGTTGGCATCGTCCGGCCAGCATTTCTGAACGGGCAACCGCCCCAGATCGACAGCATCACCCTTGAGCACGACATCCTTGCAAGGGCCGGTGCTGACGCTCCTGGGTTTGGTGTGGCGCAACTCCAGCGCCGTGCCGAGAAGCTTCATCGCATCGGCGAAGCTCGCCGGAGGTTTGGCCTTCATCAACGCGGCCATCTCGCTCGCGCACTCTGCCACGGTGCGTCCCAATGCCAGGGCCATCCGTTTCTCGGAACCCCAGGCGTTGATGAGCAGGGGGAATTGCGCGCCCTTCGTCTTCTCGAAGAACAGCGCCTTGCCGCCGCCGGGCGATTTCATCTGCCGGTCGGCAAACTCGCTGATTTCCAGCACGGGGTCCGTTTCAAACGGAACGCGAATCAACTCGCCTTCGCGGTCGAGGCGCTCGATGAACTCGCGTAAAGAGGAATAGGCCATGTTGACCTGCGCGCGACGGGGCGCGGCCACGATTTATACCAATGGCTTCGGCCGGTAAATCAGATGCAGGATGTTTCCCTCCGGGTCGCGGAAGAAAACAACCTTGGCTCCACCGGCGCCCTCCTTGGGCGGCTCGATGAAGTTGACCTTTTTCGCCTGCAAGACCGCGTAGGCTTTGTCGAAGTCGTCCACGGCGATTGCGAGGTGACGCAGGCCGGGATCGCTCAGGGTGGGCGTGGTTTCCGGGTATGCCTTCTTGCAGGGGATGACCTCGATCATGCTGCCGTTTTTGGTGGCGAGGAAGAATGCCGGCGGCGTTTCCTTGTTGTCGAGGACAACAGCCCAGCCGAGCGTTTCCTTATACCACCGCGCCAGCGCTGCGCTGTCACGTGCCAAAATGCCAACGTGTTCGATACCTTTGAACATGATCAATCCTTCCGTTTATCTGCGCGCCACCCATCGAACGTCTCTGCTCTGCCAGCCATACGGGCTGGTGCGACTAAAACTTTGGGTTGTCGATGAACGCGTAGCAGAGAATGTGAGTGACGATGAAGAAACTGTCCTCCAGCCGGCCGTAGTGCGTGCTGGGGATCGGCACATAGATATCACTGGCCGCGCGCAGTGGGGTTGGCGTGTCTTTGCCGAGACCGATGGTTCGCAGGCCATGCTTGCGGGCCCATTCCTGGGCCAGGACGACGTTCTTGCTGGTGCCGGAGCAGCTCATGCCGATCAGCACATCGCCAGGTTCGGCGAAGTTCTTCAACTGCTCCAGGAATACCACGTCGTAGCTGATGTCGTTGGCCAGTGCGGTGATCCACGGAATCTGGTCGGTGAGCGTGATGATCTTGAATCGCTTCGGACGGTCCAGCGACGCTCCCTTGCCAATGTCCACCACCATCTGGCTGGCGATGGCAGCGGAGCCGCCGTTGCCGGTGACGAACACGCGGCGGTCGCGATCACGGGCCTCGCGCAGCACATCAACCGCGCGGTCGATGGCGGCGCTGTCGAGGCGGCCGAGGAGTTGCTGTAAATCAGAAAGATAAGCTGCAGCGTAGTTCATGGGGCAGGGCAGGGGACTGGGTTACGGACGTTGTCGGGCGATATGGATGGCCACGTAAGCGGTGTCGGGCAGCGCAAACTTGCGAATTTCAATCGACACATTGGAGAAACGGAAATTGGAATGAAGGCACTGGATGAGGTCGCCAGCCATGGCTTCGATCAGCCGCCAGCTCTTCTCCAGCACCTGTTGCTTCACTTTCTCGCAAACGCGTTGGTAGTCCACGGAATGAACGAGCTGGTCGGTGCGGGCCGCCATGCTGAGGTCACGAGTTATCTCAATCGTCACAAGCAGTTTTTGACGCTGGGAACGTTCCTCATTGGTGATGCCGACATGGCACCAAACCTCGAGGTCTTTGATGACGATCAAGTCCTCAAAAACCTCGACCGGTGCCGCACCGGGCCTGATTTCACGTGAGACGAGCATAAGTTTCTATCAAAATCCTTGTCGGTTGATTTGTTGGAAGCTTAAGAGCATCGTCTGGCGAAAGCCAACGAAAATCTTCCAGTTCTTCATTCAGCCGCACGTCGGTCGTGTCGGCGCGGCATGTAAAGTTCAGCAGCAGGAAATGCTCCTTCCGGTAGAATTCCGCCGGCTCGATGCAATCCTGCGCCATCACAAACCGGACATCCCGCACGTCGAGCCCGGTTTCCTCTTTCATCTCCCGCACGAGCGCCGCCTCCATCGGTTCGCCGTAGCGGACCTTGCCGCCGGGGATGCCCCAGGAACGGTTCCACTTGGGCGTGCGCACCATCAGGCACTCGCCGCGCGCGTTGAAAATGAGCGCGCCGACCGTGACGATGGGTTGACGGCGTTCGGCTTGTGAGGGAACCGGGGCATGCGCGCGTTCGAACAGTCGCCGCAGTTCGCCGAGGTGCTCGACGATCAAGTCGGGACTGGCTGCGCGCAGTTTCTCCAACTTGTCGAATCCAGTGAGCACCGCGCACGATCTCACACCGCCATGGCGCGCGGTCTCGATGTCATGAACCATGTCGCCGATGTAAAGCGCGCGCGCGGGATCGATATTGTTGCTCTGGATGACGCGATGGATTTCCTCTGTCTTATCCATGATGCCGACGTAGGCGCCCTCGTAGAAGTGGTTGATGCCCACCCGGGTGCATAGCCGTTCGAACACCACCGGATCCATGGTGGAGAGAACGAACATGCGCAGATTGCGTTGATGCGCGAATTCCAAGAACTCCCGCGCGTGTGGCAGCAGCGCCACATCGTCCTGGATGGCGTTAAACCGCTCGAAGTAGTAGCGGTCAATCTCTTCCAGCGATTGTGTCGGAAGGTAGTGGCGGTAAAATGGCAGGAACGGCAGGCAGAATTCCTCGCGGAACCTCTCGCGGTCGATCGGTGCGACGCCGAACTTGCCGAAACAGTAGTTCGTGGCGTCCCAGACTACCGTCAGGTCGTCCACAATCGTCCCCGACCAGTCGAGGATGAGCGCTTGAATGTTCCGCAAGTCGAGCATGCACCGTCACCATAGCGGAACAAACCGCACAATCAAGTGCCGTGCGATGCGCTGCGCTGCCCGCGTCGAATGCCTGTTTCGACCGGTCTAAACCTCTTTCCACTGGCTGACTACCGGCACGGGGAACTGGCCGTTCTCGTCAGCCTTCACGGGCGGCGGGCTGTTTTCGTTCAGCGCGTCGGGGTTCTCGCAGAACTGGAAGTTCGACTTCATCATCTCGTCCCATGTGACCATCTGGCCGGTGTGGCAGGCCGCGCGGCCCATGAGCGTGGTGAGATCGGAATAGCAGGCGCGCTTGCACTCGTTGTACGGCAGGTCGTTGCGGATGCTGGTGATGAAGTCATTCCATTCGTATTGCCATGGACTGGCGGTGTCCGGGGTGGGCGACCACGCAATGTTGTCGTTATCGGTCCGCTGGTCCTTGAAGAGATGGACCGTTGGCGCGTGGACGTTGCCGGAGAACTGCGCGGCGCACTTGGTGCCATGGATATACGTCGCGAAATCGCTGCGAGCCTTGTTGATCCGGTAGAAACCGCAGAACGCTTTCGTGCCGTCGGCAAAGGTGTATTCGATGGAGTAGTTGTCCAGGTTTTGCCCGCAATCCTTGCTGTCCGCCACACGTCCTGCCATGCCGACCGCGGAAACCGGCCACGCATCCTTGATCCAGCAGCACTCGTCTATCTGGTGGATGAGATAGTCCACCATGTGGCCCGAACCGATCCAGTAGAGATGGATTCTGCCAAACTGGAGTTGCTCCAACAGATTGTTGGACTTCTCGCCCTGGTTCTTGAGCATGATCGTGCCACCGAGGCGGTTGGCGCGGATCAACGGGATCTCGCCCAGCTTGCCTTCGCGCACCTGCTGGATCATCGCCTGCCGCGCCGGCGAATGCCGGCACTGGAAGCCGGCGGCGATCCTCACGCCCTTCTTTTGGGCTTCCTCGCCTGCGCGGAGCAGCCGCTTCAAGCCGCCCGGATCGGGCGCGAACGGCTTCTCCATGAACACGTTGATGCCCTTCTTCACGGCGTACTCGACATGGACCGGCCGGATGTAGGCGCGTGTGGTGCACATGGCGATGTCGCCGGGCCGGAGCGTATCAATCGCCTTCTTGTAAGCGTCGAAACCGAGGAACTTCCGGTCATCCGCCACAGTGATCCTGTCGCTAAACTTCTGCTTGAGCGCGTCGTGGACCTTGTTCAGCGTCTTCTCCTGCAGGTCGGCCATCGCGTGGAGTTTGATTGGCCCGTAGTTCTGGACTCCCATCGCGTTGTCAACGGCGCCGGCGCCACGGTGCCCGCAGCCGATCAGTGCAAGCCGGATTGTTTGGTCGTCGGCGGCATGAACCGCGGGCAGGGCGCCGCTGAGCACGCTGGCGCCTGCGGCGAGCGAAGTGGTTTGCTTGATGAACTCACGGCGGGTGGATTTCGGAGAGGAGCTGGTTTCTTTCATGATGTCCTTTCAGATCGATAATGACGGACGCAGAAAACCGACGCCCCGCGTTGTATCAGTTTCGCGATTCGCCGCGCAAGGCGTTTCGCGGTTGCATCGTAGCCCGCGACTCCGTCGCGGGACATCATCGTTATTCCTGCCATGGAACGGCGGGTTGCCTAATGCAAAAAGCTGAGCTATCGCCGACTCGCGGCATCAATCGCGACAGCGGCACTGACCGCGACTACGGCGATTGTTTCCGGCGACTTGCTAGACGGCTTATTTCCCATGACTCACTCTCAGAATCCTTCCGTCGTCCTTCGCAATCTCGATAACGGCAACTCCACCAACCATGCGCGCTGGCAGCGAACCCGTGACAGTCCATACGCCGTTGGTGTCAAGTCGTGCTCGATATGGCTTCTCTCCGGCAATATTCTTCTCCCCATAAATCGGCTCCCAAACCGCGACCGCAATCTTGATGGCTGTCTTGGCGTCAGGAACATATCCGTCCTTCGGCTTGAAGTTGTGCTTCGTCGTTTCGGCGGCGAATGCAAAAGCAGCGGAGAGTGTCACGATGCTGACAATGATGTGGGTCGTCTTACTCATGGCGTGAACGCGACGTCTAACATTTATTCGGCTCCCTATTTGACATCTTATAATGCAACAGGGGTGCGCCATGCGAGTCTATATGGTTTCATGGCCCGCGAGTTGCCTCGACTACCAGTGATCTGATCTTCACCCGCTGCAAAAAAATCAGGCCGCGTCAAAATCCATGACTTCGGGAATAGGTTGGGATATAAACGACTCAGGAATCCTATGGCAAACCCGGAACATCTCAAGATTCTGGAACTGGGTGTCGAGACATGGAACTCATGGCGGGCAGAACATCCTGACATCAGGCCCGACCTCAACTTCACGAACCTCGGCGGCACGAATCTCGCTCGTGCGGACTTCAACGGAGCGGACCTCAGCCGCACGGACCTCGGCCACGCGAATCTCAACGGCGCGAGTCTTCGCGATGCAAACCTCGGCGGCGCAAATCTGGGCGGCGCGAACCTTGTCCGTGCGGATCTCAGCGGTGCGGAACTTGTCCATGCAAACCTCAGCGGAGCGGAGCTTCGCGATGCGAACCTCGTTCATGCGAATTTCGTTCATGTGAACTTCAGCAACGCGTATCTCAACCGCGCGATCCTGGTTGGTGCGGACCTGCTGGGTGCTTTTTTCAGCGGTGCAGTCCTGACCGGCGCGGACCTTCGGGGCGCAGACCTGCGCGGCGCGCACCTCAACAACACGGACCTCGGCAGCGCGAATCTTGTTCATGCGAACCTCAGCGGTGCGGACCTCAACAATGCGAACCTCCATGGTGCGGATCTCAGCAGCACAAACCTCCGGGGTGCGGACCTCCGCGGCGTGGACTTCAGTGAAGTGACGTTCGATTTGACCGTCTTCGCAGACAATAACCTGGGTGAAGTCAAAGGGTTGGAGACGGCACGGCATGGAGGTCCGTCCACAGTCGGTGTGGATACGCTCTATAAATCACACGGGCAGATACCAGAGAGCTTCCTGCGGGGCGCGGGCGTGCCGGGCGAATTCATCAAGCACATGCGCGCTCTTTTCAGCGAAGAGCAGGCAAAGTAGTGCTGCTGTTGTCCCATAAGTGGCCGTGGGGCGGTTTCCATCACATCCAGCATCTCTGTCTTGTCGTTGATTCCGGTGTTGAGAGATGAACCCGCGCGGGCTGTAACTTTTCGGCGGATGGGCGGTATAAGAGAAAAACACCTGGGAAGAACGATTTATGAGACAACAATCGCCGATTCGATTTGAAAGGATGTTCAGGTTCGCGGCAATGACCGTGTGGGCGTTGGCTTGCGCGGTCAGTGGCGCAACGCCGGACGCCGGTTCATCCTCGAAGACTTCGGGGCAGGTGTTTCAGGAAATGGTCCCGGCGGCCGGCCAGCTTGATTCGCTGGCACAGCGATTTGATGCCGACCGTGACCAGTCTCTCTCTCCGCAAGAGCAGGAGGCAATGATCGTTTTTGTGGGGGAGAATCACGGCAAACAGTGGGCCGTGCGGCTGAAGAGGTTCCTGTTCGCGATTGATGCGAACCATGACGGCAGAATTGATTTGGCCGAGTGGACGCCGGCCATGGCTCGAGTCAAACGACTTGCCGGCAAGGCCGCCGAGCCTCCCAAGGCGCAGACCGTCCGGATTGCCATGAGGGACGGGGTTCGTCTGGCAACGGATATTTACATGCCGCAAGGCGAGGGACCATTTCCGGTGATCCTCTCGCGCACGCCCTATAGCCGCAACAAGAAGGGTCAGAGCGGCAGCGGTTTCACACGGAGCGGGTTTGTGTTCGTGATACAGGACATGCGCGGCCGTTTCGATTCGGAGGGCGAAAATCTCCCGTTCGTCGGTTGTGGCTGGGGCGAGCATCAGGATGGTGTGGACACCGTCGAATGGCTCAAGAAGCAGCCATGGTGCAATGGCAGGATCGGGACGATCGGCGGCTCCGCGGGTGGCATCACACAAAACCTCCTTGCCGGCGCGGCGCCCGACGGCCTGAAGGCTCAACATATTACGGTGGCAGCGGCGAACTTGTATTCGGACGCGTCATACACCGGCGGCGCGCTCCGCAAGGCCGATGCGGATGGATGGATGACCGGGAACAAGTTTGACCCGCGCGCGGTGGAGATTGTCCACGCACATCCGAGCTACGATGACTACTGGCGGAAGTTCGACACATCGTTGAAGTTCGCGCAGATGAATGTGCCTGCCGTGCACATCGGCGGGTGGTTCGACATGTTTGCGCAGGCGACGATCGACGAATTTGTTGGACGCCAGCATTCCGGCGCCAACGGCTCGCGCGGCGCGCAAAAGCTCATCATGGGCCCATGGACGCATGGCATCGGCAAGATGCCCGTCGGAGAACTGACTTTCCCCAAGGCAGACCAGGTTCCGAGACAATACAGTTCGGGTCGGTGGTTCGATCATTACCTGCGCGGCGAAGATAACGACGTCGAAAAGGAACCCGCCGTCGCCTACTACGTTATGGGGGACACGAGCGTGCCCGGCGCGCCGGGCAACGAGTGGCGGCACGCCGACGATTGGCCCGTGCCTGCAAAGGAGACCCCGGCTTACTTTGCGCGCGATGGGAAGCTCACCCTGGAGAAACCGGCCGCCAATGGCGATGCGCACGTCGAGTTCGTTTTTGACCCCGTAAATCCCTGTCCCAGCATTGGCGGCAACAACCTCAACATCGCGCGGGGTCCAATGAACCAAAACAAGATCGAGACCCGCAGCGACGTTGTCTTGTTCACCAGCGCGCCGCTCGAAGAGCCGATCGAAGTGACAGGCCGCGTGAAGGCGAAGGTATTCGTTTCGTCGTCGGCCGCGGATACCGATCTCTCAGTGCGCTTGTGCGACGTATACCCCGACGGAAAGAGTTATCTCATTGCCGAGGGTATCTTGCGCTTGCGCTATCGCAACTCCGCAGAAAAGCCCGAACTGCTCACGCCGGGCAGGATGGAGGAAGTCACCGTGGACTGCTGGTCTACGAGCATCATCTTCAACAAAGGCCATCGCATTCGTGCCACCGTCACCTCCAGCAATTACCCGCGTTTTGATGTCAATCCGGGTACCGGCCAGCCATGGTCTGATTCCGGCGCAAAGGTGAAGCAAACCAATCGCATCTACTGCGATGCGGCACACCCTTCGCGCTTGCTGTTGCCCGTTGTGGCGACGACCAGGAAGTAGTTGCCTCAGCCGCAGGTTACTTGACCCTCATTGCCGCCGGGTGCTGGCCGTTCTGATGCAAAATCAGTGCGATGACCTCGCCTTTGTCGTTCTTCACGAAGGTCAGTTGCGCGTTCACCACCTTGTAGAAAAACTCCGTTTCCGATTCCGGAAAGATCTCCAGGCTGTCCTGACCGGTCAGTTGCGCCATCAGGCGGTCGCCATCGCGGCGGATGGTGAAGAAGACGCCGGCGGAGAGTTCGTAGCGCCCCACGTAAGCGTCGTAGATGCTGTAGTTGATTTTGGCGGCCTTGCGCTGCTTGATGGGCTGGAACTGGGTGAGTTTGTATTGGCTCTCCAGCAGGTGCATCCCAATGTCATCAATCGAATTAGGGCTGTTGGACAAGACCACTACGCCGCGGCGCTTGGCTGGGCTGAATCCCATGAAAGAATGATAGCCGCCGGTCTCACCATTGTGCCAAACGATGTTGACACCGAACTTGTGAGCGACGTGCCAGCCCAGTGCCAGGTCCAGTTCCGACGTAGCCTTGGCAAAACGGACCACGTGCGTCTTTTGCAGTATGGGCGTCAGCGTGGATTTGCTTAGCCCCATGTTGGCGGAGAGGAACTTCAGTAGATCGTTGACGGTCGAGCGCAACGCGCCGGCCCCGGCCAGCGTGGGGAGATCCCAGTTGAGCTGCGGTTCGCCCGCCGCCGTGTGTCCTGGCGCAAGCCGTGCTTTCAGTTTCGCGTCGAGCGTGATGCAGGTGCTGTCCATCTTCAACGGCCGGCAAATTCGCTCCACCACGAGCGACTCGAAGCTCTTGTGCTCTTTCAACGCGATGATATGGCCAAGCAGGCCCATGCCCAGATTCGAGTATTCATACTTTGCACCGATGTCCCGCTGGAGGGTGCAGCCTGACAGACACGCATACATCTGCTCGACCGTGAAGTCCGCGTAAGGATTGCGTGTATCCTTCGGTGTGAAATTGTCCGGCATCCGGGGCAGGGCGGACGTGTGCGTGGCGAGATCGAGCAACGTGATTTCCTTGCCGCCACGCGTGGGCATCTTCACCGATTTGGGCAGGTACTTTGCCGCCGGATCGGTGAGTTTCATTTTCCCGCGCTCGACCATGTCTTGAAGAAGAACGGTGGTGAAAACCTTCGTTGCCGAGCCGATCTCGAACACGGTGTCCCCGTTCACCTCCGGCCCGCTGTCGCGTTCAAACCGTCCGTAACCGATCACTCTCGTGCCGTGTTCATCCACAATGCCTACGACCATGCCGACGCTTTTCCTGGCGACCTCGATGCGATCGCGCAGGATGGTTTTGATTTCGGAGTCGGTCGGGCTGGCTTCGCCAGCGTACGAGAATGTGGTTGCAGCCATGGCACAACACAGGGTGATACAGGTGATGGTTTTCATGGGGTGGTGTTATGGGTGATTAACTTCAGCCGATGAAGATCGGTGTGCCTGTCTCGACTAGATCGAAGAGAACCGCGATGTCGGCGTTGCGCATGCGGACGCAGCCATGGCTGTCCGGTGTGCCGATACGGTCTTCGTGCGCTGTGCCATGGATGTAGATATAGCGATTGTGACTGTCCATGTCGCCGCCGCGGTTGAGGCCGCGCTCGCAACCATCCAGCCAAAGGATGCGCGTCATGATGAGGTCGCCGGTGGCCGGAGGGCGGGGGACGGCGTCCGGTGGGACGGGTTTGCGGCCCTTAAAGACGGTGTCCAGCGGCATGCCGGCGCCAATTTTCTCGGCGATGCGATGGAGGCCTAGGGGGGTCTTGAAGCTGTTGAGCTGGCTGCCGACGCCGAAGCGCGAGGTGGAGACGGGCCAATCGGACGCCAGGACGCCGTCGCGGAACAAACCGAGGCGTTGCAGGTCGATGCTGACGACCAGCGCCACAGGCGGCGCGGCGTCGAGCCGGAGACAGAGTTCGTTGAAAAGCAGTTGCACGTTATCTGGCGGTGACTATACTGCGCCGCTTTCGGCAAGGAAAGCCGAAGGCAGAATACGGAAACAAATATTATGAGCCGTCAGTATCATGTTGCAGTCGTGGGCGCCACCGGTGCGGTGGGCGTCGAGATGATCAAAACATTGGAAAAACGCAACTTCCCGGTGGGCAAGTTGTCGTTGTTCGCCAGCGCGCGATCCAAGGGCAAGACGCTGACGTATCGCGGCAAGGCGTTGCCTGTGCACGAGCTGACACATGATTGTTTCAAGGGCGTGGAAATTGCGCTCTTTTCCGCCGGTGCGAGCCGGTCGCGGGAATTCGCCGACGACGCGGTGAAGGCCGGTGCCGTGGTGATTGACAATTCCTCGGCGTTCCGGATGGACCCGAACGCGCCATTGGTGGTGCCGGAGATCAACCCGGAGGACATCAAGCTTCACAAGGGCATCATTGCCAATCCGAACTGCTCGACGATCATCATGCTGATGCCGCTGTGGCCGCTGCACCAGGCCGCGAAGCTGCGCCGGGTCGTCGTTTCGACCTATCAAGCCGCCAGCGGCGCTGGCGCGCAGGCCATGGCCGAGCTGGAAGACCAGACCCGCGACGTGCTCGCCGGGAAGCCGGCGGTGCCGAAGATCATGCCGCATCGTTACGCGTTCAACCTCTTCAGCCACAACACGGCCATTGGCGCCAACGGCTATAACGAGGAAGAGAACAAGATGGTGAAGGAAACGTGGAAAATTTTCCACGACGACACCATCAAGATCTGCCCCACCTGCATCCGCGTGCCGGTGTTGCGCGCGCACAGCGAGAGCATCGTGGCGGAGTTTGAAAAACCGATCACGGTCGAGGCGGCGCGCGCATTGCTGGCGAAGGCCCCCGGTTTGAAGCTGGTGGACGACCGCGAACGGAACGTCTTCCCGATGCCGATTGACGCGACGGAGCAATACGATTGCCTTGTGGGCCGCATCCGGCAGGATTTGAGCCAGACAAACAGTCTGGCGCTGTTCGTTGCGGGCGACCAACTGCTCAAGGGCGCCGCGCTCAACGCGGTCCAGATCGCCGAAGTTCTGGCGCGGTCATAGGGTAACAGAACGGCGAAGGAGCAGCCCGTAATGCGGCGGTCAACGCCGCCGGGTTGCTATTTGGCCGGTTCGGGTTTTACCAGGGCCCGGTAGCGGAACTCCAGCGGCGCCCATTGGTATGGCGGCACGTTGATATCCCACCGCATCCAGCGCGCACCCGAGGCGTCGCGCTCCATGGCGGCAGCCGGGGAGGTTTCCTCGACGACATCGGGCGCGGCGCGCAACACCAGCGTGCGCAACGGCGCCGATGTCTCGTTGAGCAGTGTGATGGTGCCGACCGCCAGAATTTCATCGAGCGGGCCGGCGCGAACCGGGGTTTGTCTGGCTGGGTAGCGGCTGATTTCCCTGATGCGACAGCTCAGGCGCAACGGCGCCGGTTCTTCCAGGACGTGCACGATTGCCTCCCTGATTGCAGTCGCCGGCAGCATCGTCTTGCCCAGCGGGGCAGGGGGCCATGACCGGTTCGTGTAATTGCGCAGCCGCAACGCCGCGTGGACCAGCACAGGCGCGTCGGGCCGGTCCAGGATTACGGCGTGCGCGATTCGTTCGCACGGCACAGTCTCGGAGAACAGGGTTGTTGTTTTGCCGGTGATCTCCGGCACCTCCCAGGCGGGTTCATCCGGCTTGAGCACGAATCGTGCGGGCGCGCCGCGCAACATTGTGAAGTCTCCCTCCAATTGCGCCTGCAACGTCAGCCGCGCCGTCGTCGCGGTGTTCGTGGCCAGTTCATACGCCGGCGACCAGCGCAAGCCGGGCAGCGTGTAGGACAGCCGTATTTTCGATGCGGCGTTGGTGCTGACGCAGGTGGCCAACAGCGCCGGAATCGGCTCGTTGGTTTCGCGCTGGGTCCGCAGCGTGCCGTCGAGCCGCCGCAGCACCGAGATGGTCGAGACAGCGACGGCGACAGTGCGGTTGGTCGCTTCCTCGATCAGCGCCAGTTCGCCGGAGAGTTTCAGGCGGCCTTTGAAGAGCTCATTGGTTCCCGCGCGCACCTCGACAAACGCGCCGGTATTTGCGGCCAGCAGCCCGGTCATGTCCGTTGCGAGAGCGTTTCGGGGCTGCGCGATCGTGCCGAAACGCGCGGGCCCGTTGAACAGCGTCACCGGGGACAACTCGATCTGCGGGTCGTGTCCCGGGCTGCGCAGTGACGCCAAAGGCACATTCAGCCAGCAAACCTCGCCTGTCGTCGCGGGCATGGCGCTCTCGGTCTCGACGCGGGCGCCGCCGTTGGCAAAGAGGGTGACGCTGACGACACGAGGGGTTAATTCGATTTGACCGAACGCGCACGCGGCGGTGAGAAAAACGATGGCGATGAACGGCGTCCCTTGCATTGAATTGAAATGGGCTTATAATCGCCACACCGATGAGAATCCAGACTAAAACCACTCCCACGGCTGCTCAACCTGCCGCCGCCGTCGTGTTCTTCCTCCATGCCGAGCAAAAACCGTCCGCGTTTGGCGCGGCGTTTCGCGACCTCAATGACGAGGAGTTCTCGGGCAGGTGCGGGCAGCTCTGTGTGGTCCATACCCAGGGCAAGCTCGCCGCGCCCCGCGCGTTGCTGGTGGGCCTTGGCCCGCGCAAAGAGCTGACGATGCCGAAACTCCGCCGCGCGGTCATCGTGGCCACACGCCGTCTTCGTGAGATCGGTGTTGATCGGGTCGCGTTTGACGCTGGCGATGCGGAGCGGGCCGGTGTCATCGCCGAGGCGGTGGTGGCGGCACACTACGACTTCGACGATTTCAAACCCTCCAAAGCGCCGCCCAAAACCAGGTTCTCTTCTGCCACCATTCACGTCAGCCCCGGTGAAATTCGTTCTGCGGCGGCGGCGGTTCAGCGCGGTCATGTCATCGGTGAGACGGTGAATTGGACCAAGTCCATCGCCAACCTGCCCGGCAATGTGATCTATCCGGCCGAACTGGCGCGGCGTGCGGTGTCATTGGCGCGCGAGCTTCGCGGCCGGCTGCGCTGCCGCGTTCTCGACAGGCGCGCGTTGGAACGTGGCGGTTTTGGCGGCCTCCTTGCCGTCGGCGGCGGCAGCATCCGCGAGCCACGTCTCATCGTGCTGGAATACCGTGGCGGTTCGCGCTCCCCGAAGGCGAAACCGTTCGCGCTCGTCGGCAAGGCCATCACCTTCGACAGCGGCGGCATCTGCATCAAGCCCGGCGACAAGATGGAAGAGATGAAGTGGGACAAGTGCGGCGGTTGCGCCGTGCTCGGCATCCTGCGCGCCGCAGCGTTGCTCCGGCTGCCGGTGAACCTCCTGGGTGTCATCGCTGCCGCGGAGAACATGCCCAGCGCCACGAGCTACCGGCCCGGCGACATCGTTACCACGCGCAGCGGCAAGACCATCGAGGTCATCAACACCGACGCCGAGGGCCGCGTCATCCTCTCCGACGCGCTCGCCTACGCCTGCGAGCAGAAGCCGGAAGCCATCGTGGACTTCGCCACGCTCACCGGCGCCTGCGTTGTGGCGCTCGGTCACAACATTGGCGGACTCATGGGCAACGACGCCTCGTTGCGCAAACGCATCCAGCTCGCTTCCGATGCCACGGGCGAACGCGTCTGGGAACTGCCGTTGGATGACGAGTTCCGCGACATGGTCAAGAGCGACGTTGCCACGGTGAAGAATTCCACCGGCCGCTATGCCGGCACGCTCAGCGGCGCGGCTTTCCTCCAGACGTTTGTGGATGAAGGCGTGCCGTGGGCGCATCTCGATATCGCCGGTCCTGCGTGGGTCTCCGACGCGAAGCCGCATCATGAAAAAGGCGCAACCGCCTTCGGAGTCAGGCTGATGATCGAGCTGCTGTCGCGCGGGGCGTATCGGCGCGCAGACTCCACTTCCCATGTATGATGTCCATATCGGGATTGATGAGCGGCATCAGGTTGACGGCGCGTGCCCATGCAGGATTGTTTGCTGGCAACGTCTGGGCAATGCCCGTTCCGTTGTTGAGAAACAGCAGGGCGGCTGCGAAGGCAGAGAGGCTGACTCGGTTCATGATTTCCTCCTAGAGATTACGTGGCGAATTACGCCGTGCGGGTTGAGTGGTGACAAGGTTGTTGTAGGCCACGTCCCCGACGTGGCGATGGGGAATGATTATTTCGCCCGATGAGGGCACCGGGCCTGCATCACTTGTAGCGGCGGTCTATGACCGCCGGGTGTGTCGTCATTGTTCCATTCGTCGGTCAGAGACCGACGCTACAGTTTGTTCATCTCGCCGTCGCAGAGAAGAAACTGTTGGCTCAATTGGGGAACGCGCGCATCTCGATCTGCGTTGGCGAATCACCATCGCGTCGTGCGACACCACTCTGTGGCCTACATCACCTGCAAGATGGCACCCTTGAGGTACTCCGTCTCTGGTACAGCCGGGAGGATGGGATGGTCGGGGGATTGGCCCAGGCGTTCGCAGAGTAGGACAGGCATCCTGCCTGTTCATTGATGGATGATGGGACAGGCGAGACGCCTGTCCTACACTAAGGCGTAGTTCCAGCAGCCTTATCTGCTTTTGGCCGGGCGGCATAACCAAAGGCCAGAGGACCACGTCTCTTTGCCAGCGTCCTGAGGCACCACATGATTTTCGGTTTCGCTCAATTCGGTTCTCCCTAGAAGACGAATTCAACGCTTACGATGTTTTTGTGGGTGGTGGCGGTGGAATCGAGCGCAGATACGGAGAGGATATAGGGTTCGCCTTTCCTGCATTTGCGGTTCAGCGTGGTGCCGATGTCGACGCCGGCAAGGGAGAAATCAAGGGCGTTGCCGCTGGCGATATCCTTGCGGACGACCAGCGTTTTCTGGCTCGCGACCTCGTGGCCCTTCTTGTCGGATACGGTGAGGGTGACGGTTACCAGTTTGTAGGGGCTGTGAAGCGTGCCGGCCAGAACCTGGTCAACGGTGGAAGAAGCGCCTTTGAAAGTTACGCTCGGGACGGTATAGGCCTTCGTGCCCAGAAACTCCGCGCAGGTAAAGGGAATGTAATGCCGGGCGAAAAGCTTGGCGAAAGTCATCGTCTTTTCGATGTGTCCTTCATACAGGACGCCATCGATCTCAGTGAAACTTGCCCACTGGTCTTGATAATGCAGAACCGACTTTTCGGGATCGATTTTGCCGTCTTGATAGGCAACGTCCACGTGAAGCGCCATAATGCAGTGGTCGCCCTTGTGCCGGCTGTTGACCAGCGCGTCGGCGGGAAGAACGGCAGCGTAGGACTGCATCATAATATCTTTGCCGTTTTCCTTGCAGACTCTATCGGAGGTGTAATTGCCGAGGTCGGTAATGGAAGCGTCGAGCCGATACGGGCCGACGGGAATACAGCCGCGGGAGATGGTTAGCGTCGCGCAACTGTTCCAGCTAATGGAACTGGCCACGGCGCTCCAGCCCCACATGACGCACGTGGCGCAGGAATTGCCGAAAGTGGCGCAGTTGGCGGAAGTGATCCCCGAAACAATGCCGGTTCTGAAGTCGTAATACTGGAGCCAGTGCAGCAGCCCCTGTCCCGCGGTGGTATAGGGAAGACCCGCGTAGGTCGTGCCGGAACTGAAAGAAAAAACCTTGCCCCTCGCGGCCCCGGCTTCTTTGGTGTAACGGATGTCGGTTTCGGGCGTCCACTGGAAGGCGAGTTCATCGTGCATCGCCCGAATCGCTGTCTGGCGGATTTCGTTCGTGGTGGCGTTGGCTTTCAGTGCGTAGACCGGCCAGGTGAAAACTTTGCCTTTGAAGCTGACGCCGGCCGTCTGCGCTGCTGCGGTTTTCTTTTCCGTTTCAAGGGTTTTGGCGGGAACGGTCGCGGCGGGCGCTGTTCCGGACACGACGAGCGTCTCCGCGCAGAAAGCTCGCGTCAGCAAAACGGCGAGCATCAGGGAACATAAGCGAATTCTTTTCATGGGAATCCTCTCTTTCTTGATTTTATCTTTTTATCTGAGATTTCCCATGTGGTTTGCGCTCCGTGTCTTTCACGGAGTGTTCAAGTTCATTTGTTATCATTTTATTCTCTTTGAGGTTGTTTACAATTCACCTTTTCCTTCTCACGATCAATTTGTTGACGCGGATCACCCCTTGTCTCTGGCCCCGGCGGGAGAAAGTGGGGTGGGTGGGGCGAGGCGTCCCGCCGAGCCGCGTCGCGTCTCTCTCCCCGATTGGACCAACAAAGGCGGAGTCCGCCGTCTGACGACGGCTACGAGAACGCGCCTTCTCCGCGCTTTCCTCTTTCCGCTTCCCGCGTCCCACCCCGGCTCATCGGGACGATTCGCCCTACCTCGGAAGCCTGCCGCAGC
>CAZGGF010000367.1:0-1775 GCA_964524715.1 uncultured Verrucomicrobiota bacterium
GTCTACAGTGATGATTCCACCGGATCGCGTCGGATACGCGTGAGCTTCGATTGGACCGAGCGGGGTGACAGTCAGCCGCCTGCTGCACCGGTGGCGGAATTTCCAAAAGATGGCGATGAAGTCGAGGGCACGCAGTTCACGTTCAAGTGGAGTGGCGGGCGCAAGGATTATCATTTCCAACTCAGCCACCGCGCCGACATGCGCTGGCCGTTGTCGCCAACGTTCGACCGGCGATTGCAGGACGGCACGGCAAGCTGGACGACTCCGTGGCGCGGGTTGCTAAATCCATCACAACGGTACTACTGGCGTGTGCGCGCGCGCAACAGTGACCGCTTGTGGGGGGCGTGGAGCCGGGTGTTCAGTTTCACGCCACAAGGGCCTGGCGTGCCGCTCGACGTGAGCTACAACGAAGCGACACGGACGATCCGCTGGAAGACAAATCCGCAGGGGCGGCCGCCGGTGAATTGGCGCGTGTACGCCAGCGACGAGAAAGGCTTCACCGCAAGCGACACGCCGCGCCGCATCATCTGGGAATCCGGTTACGAGCGCCCTCGCGACGTGCGCGAGTTGCCGCCCAACGTTGTGGGGGAGACCGACAAGCCGGAGTGGCGGTCGCTGACGAACGCGTTCTATCGAATCGTCGCCGTGGATGCACATGGCGTGCCGGGTGGGCCGAGCGACTACGCCGACGTGCCGCGGCCGCGGTTCATCAGTGAACCACCGGTGCGGGCGAAGGCCGGCCAGGCTTTCAGCCATCAGCCGCGCGTCATTCGTTCGCTCGGCGATTTGCGCTGCAAGAACTACACGAAGGAGAAGATCTACTGGGCTGGCTTCTGGAACATCGAAAAGCCCGTGTGGTCGCTCGCCGCTGCGCCGTCGTGGATGACCTTGGATGCCGGAACGGGCGAACTCTCCGGCACGCCGCCCACCGATGCCGTCGGTGTCGAAACCAGAGTGGAATTGCGTTCTGAGATCGCTGGTGTGGGCAGCGATACGCAATCATTCACTCTGCGGATCGAGCGTTGAACGCCAGCGTCACAAGAAGTCGCGACTATTAACACTCTTGCACATGCCTGTTTTTCGCGGTATGGGAAAAAGGCAATCGGGATGACAGCCAACCATTCTCCAACCCCTCGCGAAACTTACCAGGCCATCGCGGCGAACATTGAGAAGGTGATGAAGGGGCAGGCAACGGCCACGCGGCGGTTGCTCGCGGCGATCGCCAGTGGCGGACACGTGCTGCTCGAGGATTTTCCCGGCACCGGCAAAACGACGCTGGCCAAAGCCCTGGCACTCTCCATCAACGTGCAGTTCAAACGCATCCAGTTTACGCCGGACTTGTTGCCGTCCGACATCGTCGGCGTATCGGTGTTTTACCAGCGCGCCCGCCAGTTCCATTTCCACGACGGACCGATCTTCACGCATATCCTGCTTGCCGTCGAGGGCCGCCGAGCCTCGCCGCGGACGCAGTCCGCCCTTCTGGAAGCGATGGCCGAGGGCCAGGTCAGTGTCGAGGGCGAGCGACGGCCGCTTTCTGAGTTGTTCTTTGTCATCGCCACGCAGAATCCGGTCGAGTTTCGCGGGACGTATCCGTTGCCAGAGGCGCAAATGGACCGGTTTGCGATGCAGTTCGAATTGGGCTACGTCGCTGCAGAACAGGAAGTGGCTATCCTCACGGACCAGATGCACAACCATCCGCTCCACCTCATCGAGCCGTGCGCCAGTGAGCAGGACCTGTTGCTGTTGCGCAACGCCGTGATGGGTATTCGCATCAG
>CAZGGF010000368.1:0-3552 GCA_964524715.1 uncultured Verrucomicrobiota bacterium
CGGGTGGCAAGGGGCGGCCGCTGACAACGTTTCATTACGCGTTCAGCCACGGTGATACGCGGTTCATCATTGTGGACGACGTGAACCTCCGGCCGGGCTCGCCGCAAGTGGCCTGGTTGGAGGCGGAGTTGAAAGGAGCGCAGGAGCGCGGCGCGCGGACATTTATGTTTTCGCATGCGCCGTTGTTCACCGTCGGCCGGCCGTTTTGGGGTCTCAAGCCGATGCTCGACGCAACGTTGCCGCTGCTGGACCGCTGCCGCGTGGACGCGTTTTTCTGCGGGCACTCGCACAACCACGCCGCGACGCTGCACCGCAACGTCCGCAACCCCGTGCTGCAATTGGAAACGACGATCCTGGGCTATCCACAGGTGCCGCTGGTGCCGCTGCACGAGGTGCGGCCATCGGGGGTGTCGCGTCACAGCTACGATTACCTGTGGGGCTTCGTCGAAGATTGCGCGCCGTCGTGGTATCTCATCACCGTTGACGGCGCGCGGGTTTGCGCGGAGTGGCGACTGCTTGGCCGTGACGCATCGGGCGTGCTGGAGTGGAGCGAGGCCGGTCAGGTCACGTGCGCGAAACGGCCGGAATTTCCGGCGCGTGTCGGGCTGGGCGCGGAGGAGTTGCGCGACGTGCGGGAAGCGCGCGTATTCATGGGCGGCTACAAGTGCCTTGATCCGGAGAAACGTGTGTTGTTGAACGGCGTGCCGATCGGCACCACGCCGGTGTTGACGTGTTTCGACTGCCACACGGCGGTGGCCGTGCCGCCGGAAAAACTCGGCGTCCTTACGCTGGAGAATGAGGTGGTGGTTGAGAATGCGCGCGGCGAGAAGTTCCTAGTCGGCAGTTTCTACATCGAAGCCCGGCTGAGCGACGGCCGACTGGCGCGTTCAACGGTGTCGCAGGAAGTCTATGCGACGTGCGGCGACTGGGACGGCTGGAGCTCGCCGATTCTGCGGCGCGTGGCCCCCGGAGAGCCGATTCGCGTGTCCGGGCTGGTGTTTTGAGCAAAGGTGACTCGCGACTGGTGATTCGAGATTCGGGACTCGTAATCCGTAATTCGTGATTCGTAACTGGTGATTCGTGAGCGGCAACTGGATTCAACCGAGTTACGAGTTACGAGTTACAAATCACGAATCAAGAATTACGGATTACGAGTCCCGAGTCCTGCTTCACCCTCCTCAAACGCTTCCGTTTCGAAACAAGAGAGAGTGCAGCCTCTACGCCAGGCGTCGTGCGGCAACCCGGCTTTGAGACAGAGGTGAGCGAGCGTTTCTTCCGGTGTCCAGCGTTGCTCGACCATGACCTCCGGCAGGAAGAGCGCGCGGCGGCCATTTTTCTCCAGAATGATGCCATGCTTGCCAATCACGAATTCCTCGATGCCGTGCACGCGATACGCCGGCGAAAGGACGTTGATCTCGATGTGGACGCGCGGCAACTCGTCGGCGCCGACGGGAGAGAAACGCGGGTCGCGCGTGGCGGCGCTGACGGCGTTGTTCGCGACGCAGAGCGCGAGCGGCTCGGTTGCCTCAATGGTGCCGATGCAGCCGCGCAGTTCGCCGTTCTCGGTCAGCGTGACGAACGCCGCGCCGGGCTGCGTCAAGCGGTCCGCGAGGGGGCGCGCATCCACGCGCGGCTTTCGGACGTTTTCGACGACAGCCTGCTCGATGGATCGGCGGGCGATTTCCAGGAGCGTGCGTTTCTCATCGGCGTTGAATAACCCGGTTTGAGCTGCAGCGCCGCCGGGTTCGCAGAACGCGATGGCGGCGTAGCTGACGGAGTGTTCGTAGTCGTGTTCGATATCGCCGGAGAGCGCGTAAGCCACCAGCACCGGTTGCGGTGGCCTTTGCCGCAGTTTCGCAAGCCTCAACAACACGCCGATGGGCGCCTGGCCGCAGATGGTGTTGCGGGTGCGCGACACGTAGCTCTCGAAACCGGCCGCGTCCAGCGCCAGAATCCGGTCGATGCCCTCGCGGTCGAGCTGGGCGATATGCTCGCGGTCCGTCCTGCCGAACGGCTCGAAATCGAAACTCGGCCCGTAATGGCAGAAGTCACTGCTGGCCACGACCAAGGTGTGTTCGTCCCACAGCGGCAACAGCGCCGCAGCCAGCGTGTCGCGTCCACGAGGTGTCACGTTGCCAATGACGAGCGGCACAAGGCTGAACTGGCCGAGCGCTTTCTGCAGGAATGGCAACTGCACCTCCAGCGAATGCTCGCGCGCCTGCGGCTCAGCCTGGTCGCTCACCAGTTCGCACCGGCGTAATGCGGCGGTCGCCTCCGTGTCCACCGGCACATCGCCGAGCGGCGTGCGAAACGCGGTGAAATCACCCGTGCTCGCGCCATCCAACAACGCGTAATGGCTCGGTGCGAGCACGATGACGCGCGCATACTGGCCGGATCGGAGCAGCTTGTAGTTTGCGGCGGCCGTCGGGCCGCTGTAGACGTAGCCGGCGTGGGGGCAGATCATGGCGAGCGGCTGTCCCGGCAAATCGGGCACGGAGGGTGCAGCGGCCAGATGCTTCTCAACCATCGCGGCGAGCGTTGTCGCGCTGCCGGGATAAAATGTCCCCGCCACCGCGGGCTCACGCACGCCCGGGGACATCCCCCCACCCTCGTCCGATTTGCCTTTGGACAATCTCATGGCCCTCGTCGCGTCTCATGACGCGACAGGTTCTACGGCTGCCCCGGCCAGACTCCGCCCTTTGCAGCGGGCGAACGCAACAGTTGCCTCGCCCACTAGGGTCCAGGAGCGGCCACGCCCGGGCGGCGATCCATGGCGGCCTTGAATCTCTCGGCGGTCGCGGTAATGCCGTCACGAGCAGCGGAAAGGTTGCCGACGGTCTTGCTCACGTCCACGGCCAGCGGCGTCTGCTTCGTCAGGAATGCCGCAAGCACCGTGTTGGACGAGGAGTCGAGCAGTTCGCCGGCCATGGTGACAGAACCGATGAACGAACCCTGCGCGCCCGCGACGCTCTTCATCAGGTTCACACCCATGCCGATCGGGGAGAAGTGGGTCACCACAGCCATCGTGGGTGTGGTCAGTTCCACGTCCGTCAGCATCAGCCTGAGGCGAAGGACATCCGGGCCGGGCTGGTTCACGATCGGATACTTCGGCCCCAGAACGCGGGTGAATTCGGCCTGCGCAAACTGCGCCAGTTCCTGTTTCATTTGCTCGGTGACTTTACCCTTGTGCCAGCTTGCGCCGGAGCCTTGGTAAATCTCAACCGGGCCAATCATGAACTTGGAATACTGTGCGAATTTCGTGCCCTCCTTTATATAGACGAGGCTATGAGGGAACTTGGTGTTCGATTCCAGTCTGTCCGCATAGGGCACGTCGGAATACTTCGCGGGCTTGGGAGTGGACGAACACGCGGCGATCAACACACTGGCCGTGATAAAAAGGGCGACATTCAACACTTTCGTGGTCATCTCGATGCTCCTTGTCAGCAGAAAGACAAAAGGAGGGGCGTTTTGAGGTATGAGTCTGGGGGGTGACTATGGGTTTGGAGGACATGGGTGTATGTAGCGGGACGACCCGTCGAAAAAAAGAGTGCC
>CAZGGF010000369.1:0-26442 GCA_964524715.1 uncultured Verrucomicrobiota bacterium
TTGTATTCGCGCTGGAGCCGCTCCTGCACGATCTCCATGTGCAGCAACCCCAGGAAGCCGCAACGGAACCCAAAACCGAGCGCCGCGCTGCTCTCGCTCTGGTAGACGAACGACGAGTCATTGAGCCGCAGTTTGGCCATGCTCGCCTTCAGCGCCTCGTAATCGGCCGTATTGATCGGATAAATCCCGCTGAACACCATCGGATGGACTTCCGCGTAGCCTGGCAACGGGTGCGCTATCGGCTTCTTCGCGTCCGTCACTGTGTCGCCGATTTTCACGTCCGCGATGGATTTGATGTTGGCCACGATGTAGCCCACGTCCCCTGCCCCCAGCTTCGGGCGCGGCATCGGTTTCGGCGTGAACACACCGACCTCTTTCACGTCGTACGTGTGGCCGGACATCATCAGCTTGATCTGCGAGCCGAGCTTGATTTCGCCGGCAAACACACGGACATAGACCACCACGCCGCGGTAGGAATCGAAAACGGAATCGAACACCAATGCCGCCAGGTTCGGCAGCGGCAGCGGCTTCGGCGGCGGCACGCGCTTGATGACGGCTTCCATGATCTCATGGATGCCGATGCCCTGCTTCGCGCTGGCCAGGATCGCCTCCTCCGCCGGGATCGCCAGGATGTCCTCAAGCTGTTTCTTGACCTGCTCCACGTTCGCCTGCGGCAGGTCAATCTTGTTGATCACCGGGATGATCGTCAGGTTTTGCTTCAGCGCCAGATGCAGGTTTGCGACGGTCTGCGCCTCGACGCCCTGTCCGGCGTCCACGATCAACAATGCGCCCTCGCATGCGTTGAGGCTGCGCGAGACCTCGTAGGAAAAGTCCACGTGTCCCGGCGTGTCGATCAGGTTGTAAGTATAGTCCTGGCCGTCGTCGCCGTGGTAACGCATCGTCACCGGATGCATCTTGATCGTGATGCCGCGTTCCCGCTCCAGGTCCATTGAATCCAAGTGCTGTTCTTCCAGGTCGCGGTCCGCGATAGTCTGGGTCACCTGCAGCAGCCGGTCGCTCAGCGTGGTCTTGCCGTGGTCCACGTGAGCGATAATGCAAAAGTTACGTGTCTTTGATTTATCCTTATCCATACGAAAAAATTCGCGAGACGATAGCCTCCTTGCGCGATGTGACGCAAGAGGTGTTTTTACAAAGCCACCCTTCCCCACCGGCCCCCGCGCGGCTGTTTCAGCCTAAAGTAGGACAGGCATCTTGCCTGTCCAGTCGTTGCAGGGAGCGGATGGACAGGCAGAATACCTGTCAGCGCGTGGGCGAAAACGGATGGACAGGCAAGATGCCTGTCCTACATTGGGCTCGGCGCTTCTCTGCCAACGCCATATATCGCGCGCTGTGGCGGCGGTCTATGACCGCCGTCTGGTCCCAACAACACATCTCCTGTGGGCTGAGGCGAGCCTATTCTCAGCGCGCCGCCGGAAGCAGAATCCAATGAACCGCACCAGAACACAACCCAGCGGTCAGCCAGATGATGGCAAAATATAACAGTGTAAGGAATCCTCGAAGCCCGCGCGTCTGAAACAGATAACACGGCGCCAACAACGGCCAGGCGAAAAACAGAAATGTGTCGTAGTCGTAACACAGCCTGCGCTGGCGCAATGATGCATCAGCATAAACCCAGGAAACAATCAGCATGGCAAAAGCAATTCCAGACGCCAGATCAGCAATCCCTGAAACTCTCACTCCGTAAAACTTGCAGCAAGCCGTTGTGGATGCACACACAGCTATCAACAACCACATCAAGATGACCACGACTCGTTTCTCGTTCATGGCATGCTCCGCCCTCTACACAATCGGCGCCTGCATCGTGATCGTTCGCGGGGCCGTGCTCCGCGTCGCGACGCTATTGCTGACCTCCGTGATCACCTTCACCACGTGACCGACCGCGAACGGCCCCAAGGCGTTCCCGCTCGCGTCCAATGGCGCACTGTGCACAAATCCTGTGTTCACTCCCACCACCTGCCACTTCACCAGCTTCGTCGTCGCATGGTCGCCGCCGCCCGCAACATACCCTATAAGCACCTGCAGGCCGTCCTGGCCGCCTTGTGTCACGCTCGCAATCTCGATCGTCTCCGGCGCGGGCGTGTCGCCTTCCACGGGAATGCTCTTGAGCGCCGCGCTTGCATTTGAGCCTTCGTCGAAATCTGCTTTCGCAGCCTTGTACCAACGCTTGTTGATCTGGTCCACCTGCCGGTCCAGCGCCCGCAACGCCGCCCGCTTCTCTTCGAGCGCCTCCTGCGCGTCGCACATGGCCTTGACCAGGTCCGTGTAACCATCCAGCAACGACTTCAGCATCGTTGCAGTGAACGTCACACCTCCCAACTCCCGCGTCACAGGCGGCCGCGGGGGCGTCACTCCCGCGAGCATGGTGTTCGCGCGCATCCAAAGCGGATACAACTCCCGGGCGCGGCGCAGGATGCTTGCCTCCGCGCGCGGATCATTGCGGTAAAGCTCGTTCATGTCCGCCATGAGCGGCTCATTCTCGCCGAGCACCGCCTCGATGATGGCGGGCACCTTCGTGCCGAGCGACTTCATCTTCAACAACGAATCCTGCGTGGCACGATAGGCGGCGTCGGCGGCGTCGAGGGCCTTGGTGCGTTGTTGCACGAGCGGTTCGAATGCCTGGATATACTGCTCCATCTCCGCGGCGCCTGTTGAACCGATCTTCATTGTCGGCGTGAACTGAGTCCAGACCGGCAGCGTGAGCTGCGCGCGTTGTTTGGTGACTTCCCAGTATTCCATGTTGGCCTCCGAGTTCAGAGCGATAGTTTTTTCGACACTAAGACCGGTATCGTGACTGGTGCGTTGGAGTCATATTCAACTCCTGGATTATCCCAACAAATAAGCCATTACATTCGACTCAAATCAACCGTTACACCTGTATCACTGGAGGTTTTACCTCGGCCAAAAACCGTTTCTTCCGTCTATGGGCCCAGACAATGAGTGTGCCGACAACTGCGAGAGGTATGAGAGAGGCAACGACGCACCCACCAACGACGATTCGTGGAACTTCCGGACCCAGGCGGAGAAAGAAGTTACCGCTGGCGGCAGCGAGCCATCCGAGCCCGTCTTCCTTACACTGCACCAGCATATCGCAGAGAGACTTAATCTTCTTCGTTTTGGGATGGTCCTCCCCGAGCGATTTCCGGCAGTCCTGGTACAGCTTCCGAAACAGCTCAAGCGCCTCCGGAGCCTTGTCTTGCAGAATGAGGCTTCCGCCCAGACCCTCACGGGTTTCAAAACTCGCTTGATGGTTCACCCCAAAAACGCGGTCTTGAATGGCTAGGACGGCGCGAAACTCCTTCTCGGCCTCGGCATGCTTGATCTGGCCCGCTAGAACCGAGGCCAAGCAGGAACGGGTCATAAGAGTGTGTTCGTTCTCCGGCCCCAAGACGCGCTGGCGTATCGCGAGAATGGCGCGATATTCTCTCTCGGCGTCGACGTATTTGCCTCGCTTACGTAAAGTCCAAGCCAGGTTGATGTGGCTGGCACCCAGGTCGTCATCATCCGGTTTCAAGATGCGTTCACGGATGGCCAGGACGGCGCGATACTCTGCCTCGGCCTCGCGATGTTTGCCCTGCGCATTCAGGGCTGAGGCCAGGTTGTTGCGGCACTCCAGGGTGTCATCATGTTTCGGCCCCAGGATGCGCTGTCGGATGGCCAGCACATCGCGATACTCCTTCTCAGCCTCGCTGTATCGAGCCTGGCTATAAAACAGGCCGGCCAAGTTGACGCGAGTTGAAAGTGTGTCCTCATCTTCCGGCCCCGAGACACGCTGCCGGATCGCCAGGACATCGCGAAACTCTTTCTCGGCCTCGGCATACTTGCGTTGGGCTTCCAATGCGTAGGCCAGGTTGATGCGCGCGGATAGTGCGTCTTCGTCATCAGGTCCGAAGAGACGCTGGCGGATCGCCAGAACCTCCCGAAACTCTTTTTCGGCCTCAGCATGTTTGCGCCGGGCTTTCAACACGTAGGCCAGGCTGGTGCGCGCTGAAAGCGTGTCCTCGTCATCCGCCCCCAAGACCCGCTGGCGAATCATAAAGACAGTGCGCCACTCTGCCTCAGCCTCTGCGAGTTTACCTTGATTGCGCAGAGTTCTGGCCGAGTGTACCCGGCTTTCCAGAGTCTCTTCATCTTCCGGCCCCAGGACACGCTGGCGGATCGCCAGAACCTCGCGAAACTCTTTCTCGGCCTCGGCGCGCTTTCGTTGCTTGTTCAAAGCCAGCGCAATGTTGTAGCGGCAGGTCAGCGTGCTGCGGTCCTCCGGACCATAGATGCGTTGGCAGTCGGTCAAGTAAGCGCGCCACTCCGCCTCGGCTTGCGCATACCGGCCCTTATCGTAGAACCGCATTGCCTGTTTGTGCCGCTTCCTGAGCGCAGTCCATTCCTCTTTTGAAGCGGCTTTTGCTTCCCCGGTTTGGATATCGCGCGGCGCGTCGGCAGCGCGTGCAACGAACAACCCGGCGCCAAGTGCAAATAGGAGGCCAAAAAGCATCGTTGCGCGGAGGAAGGAAAACCCCGTGAAGTGCGAGCCGCTATTCCCACTATTGCCGCTCATGATGTCGCACTTATAACTCAATTTGTCATTGCTGAACAAGCCTGAAAGACGGCTGTGAGTCGCAGAGATTAGAAGTCAGAGATCAACAGTCACAAAGAAACTGAGATGGAGGACAGGATGAACAGGATAGACATGATTACAACCTCACATCATGTGAATCCTGTTCATCCTGTCGCCGTGCTGTTGGCCGGAAGTTGAGACGCATTTTCTTATGGCGTGGGGACGGCGCGCGATGGCAGGCTGCGGACATGAAGAAATTGTTTGGTTTCACTTTCCTGTTTTTCGCCGGGCTGGCTCCGCTCCACGCGGCTGAATTCAATCATGACCCGAAGATTGCCGAAGAGCTGCGAGTGCGCGATGGACTGCCGAATTTCTTTGCGCGGTTGGAGACCGGCGGGCCGGTGCGGATCGCTTACCTCGGCGGGAGTATCACGGCCGCCAATGGCTGGCGGCCCAAAACGCTGGCGTGGTTCAAGTCGCAGTTTCCCAAGGCGCAGGTGATCGAGATCAATGCCGCCATTTCCGGCACCGGCTCGGATTACGGCGCCTGCCGGATTGCCGGCGACGTGCTGGCGCAGAACCCCGATCTGGTATTCATGGAACACCGCGTGAATGGCGGCGGCGGCTTTGAAGCGAAATCGGTCGAGGGTATCGTCCGGCAAATCTGGAAGAAGAATCCACGCACTGACATCTGTCTCGTCTATACGATCTCACGGGGGATGCTCAAGGACCTACAGGCGGGCAAAACGCCGTGGTTCGGCCCGATCATGGAAACGGTCGCCAACGCATACGGCATTCCCTCGATTGACCTCGGCGTGGAGATCGCCAAACGCGAGCAGGCGGGGTCGCTCATCTTCAAAGCGGACGCGCCGGTGCCGGGCAAGCTGGTGTTCTCAGCCGATGGCGTTCATCCCGGCGACACCGGCCACGATGTGTATCGCGATGTGATCGCCCGCTCGATGCTCACGATGAAGGCCGCCGGCAAAGCGCGGGAGCACCATTTGCCTGCGCCGTTGGAGCCGCGTTGCTGGGAAACGGCCGGGCTGCTCGCCATCACTCATGCCGGCTTGAGCGCGGGCTGGAAGGCCGTCGTTCCGCGTGAAGACGTTGTTTACCGGGAGGACCTCGGACGCACGGATGCCATGTTGCGCGGCGCCATGAAGTGCGACCATGCCGGAGAAACCATCACCGTGAAATGGAACGGGACGACGATTGGCTTCAGCGATATTCCGCAAGGCAGCGAGATGGAAGTGGAAGTCAGCATCGATCAAGCCGCCCCGGTGGTCATCAAGCGCCGCCAGACGGAGAAGATCCGCCGATATGCGCGCTTCTTCTATCTCCCCGAACAAGCTCCCGGCGACCACACCGCCGTCCTGCGGGTCAAGACCCTGCCCGCGGGATTGTCCTACTATGCCGGACAGGTGCTGGTCATCGGCAAGGTGGCACCGTAAGGCGCCGTGAAGCCGGAGGCGGTTCGGTGGTCAGAGGACGGGAAGTTGAGGCGGAGAATTCCCCTCTTCCACTTTTGATGCCGTGGAGATACAAGAAGGGTCATGCGATCCATCCTTTTTGCCTCACTCTTGGTCTGCTCCATTGCCGCGGCGTCGGAGAATCTCCAAGTCATCAAGCCCGCCGCGACGAAACAAGCGCTCATCAATCCCGGGATGGGTTGGGTGCACTTCCATTATTCAAACCGGCTCTGGGCCTATGGCGGGCAGCAGCCTGCGGGTGATACGCTCGACTGGTTTCCCGGTTGCTCGACGATTTATTTTCGGATTCCCTGGTGCTATCTCGAACCGGAGGAAGGGAAATTTCGCTGGGACTTGATAGACTCGTATGCGCAGCCATGGATAGATGCGGGAAAGAAAATCGCGTTTCGCGTCATCGCCAGCGAAGACCGGTTTGTGTATGCGACACCGAAATGGGTCAAGGATGCGGGCGCGAAAGGCATCTACTACCGCTCGGGCCAGAAGCACAACACCGACGTCCAACTGTGGGACCCCGTTTTCGACGACCCGGTGTTCCTGGAGAAGCTCGACCATTTCCTCGCCGCGATGGCCAAGCGCTACAACGGAAACCCGAACGTCGCGTTTGTTGATATCGGGTCGTTCGGCCTGTGGGGAGAAGGTCATACGGGTTACTCCTCCAAACTGAACCAGGAGCAGACCGACAAGGCGGTGAAGATTCACATCGATCTGCACAAGAAACATTTTCCGGACACATTGCTGGCCATCAGCGACGACGTGGCGGGAGCTTCCCGGCCGGGCATGAATTTCCCGATCACCGACTATGCGTTCTCGCGCGGTGTGACGTTGCGCGACGACAGCATCATGGTCAACAAAGCGCCCAAGCAATGGTATCACGCGGGCATGGCGCAGCAGTTCTGGCCGACGCTGCCGGTGATCCTGGAGCACGGACATTATGATTGGCTGGTCAACAAAGGCACATGGGACCCCGCCCTGCTGGAAAGATCAGTCGAGGAATACCACGCCAGCTACATGTCACTCCACGGCTGGCCGGAGGCGCATCTGAAGGAAAACCGGGTTGCGATTGACAAGGTCAACCTCCGGCTGGGCTATCGGCTGGCGCTTCGCGAAGTCCGGCTGCCAAAGACCGTCAAGCTGGACCAACCGTTTGCCATCGAAACGACGTGGGCGAACGTTGGTGTCGCGCCTTGCTACTGCGGGGGAAACGTGACCTTCACCCTGAAGAACCAGAAAGGGAAGATTGCCTGGGTGGTTTGTGATCAGACGCTGGACGTCAAGTCACTGGCCCCCGCGGAACCGGGAAAGGCGAAGGAGGTCAAGCACACGACTTCGTGCCGGGCGGGAATCGTGACGCCGATTCCAACGATCAACGAAGGCGTCATTCTGCGGATGAAGGAGCAAAAGACCTATCCCGCCTTCGGCGAGAATGTGCCGACCCTGAAGCCCGGCACGTATGCCGTTTATGTGTCCGTCGGGAAGGCTGACGGAACGCCGGTCATTGCCCTGCCATTGTCCGACGATGACGGAAAACGGCGATACAAGATTGGCGAGATTGAGGTGAAGTGAAGTCCGGAAAAGCGGCTGTTGAATGTTGAACACGAGGAGTTGATCTCATGCACATGCCAGCATTGGTTCGCAACGCGTTGATGACGGCGATGGTTCTCCTGTTGCCGGCAGCTTATTCGCAGATGATTGACAACACGCATGATCGCGTCCAAACGACGCTGAACCCGGGTTTCAAGCGCATCGGGACGATCATGCCCAGGAGCGCCAGAGAAGTCGGGCGGTCCAACTTTGCCATCGGCTGCGAGATGCTTCCGCGGGACTACGGCAATTTTGAGAACTTCAAGGAATACATCGCGCCGTTGGGCATCAAACGGATCCGCATTCACGCGGGTTGGGCCAAATGCGAGAAGGTCAAGGGCGTGTATGACTTCGAGTGGCTGGACAAGCAGGTCAACTATTGCTGTGACCAGGGGTTGGATGTGCTTCTGGAAACGTCGTATGGAAACAGTCTCTATCCCGGCGGCGGCGGGCCATCGCTGGGTGATGGATTGCCTCGCGGCGACGTGGCGCTGAAGGCTTGGGACAACTGGGTCGAAGCGCTGGCCATTCACTACAAAGGCAAGGTCAGGGACTGGGCCACGTGGAATGAGCCGGATGGATGCAAACTGAATACGCCGGATATCCTGGCTGACAACAACATCCGGACCGCTGAGATGATCAAGAAGCACATTCCCGACGCGAGGATCGCGGGACTGGTTGTCGCCAGTCCGAAACGCCTCCGCTTCATCGAGGACTACATGAAAGTCCTGAAAGAGAAGAACAAGACCGGCTTGTTCGAGTGGATGATCTATCACGATTACACCTTGAATCCTGACCGTTGTTATTCAGTGGTGCAGGATTTCGCCGCAATTGTTCACAAGTACGCGCCCGGGATGAAGATATGGCAGGGAGAGTCCGGGGCCACTTCGAGCCCGCATTATTCCGCTGCGATTTCTTCCGCCGAATGGAACAGCGAGCTGACTCAGGCGAAGTGGAACGCTAGACGGATGCTGGGCGACCTCGGCCACGATGTGGAATCGCTGATATTCACGTTTTACGATCCCGCGTACGATCATCCCGAACGATACACCCGCCGCGTTGACCCTATCTGGATTCGCACGCGCTCCGATCGCTTCATGAAGAGAATGGGGCTGATCAAGTGCAACGAGGATTTCAAGGTCCTCAAGGTCAAGATGGCCTATTACACGCTGCAGCACATCGCCTCGGTTTTTGACAGTTCGCTGGAACGCATCAAGGACCTGGACGCCAAACTCGACTGCGCGAAAGAGACAGTCGTTTACGGTTACAGGCAGAAAGGCACGCAACTCCCGCTCGTTGTTTATTGGGACTCCTCAGACCATCCTGACAACGACAACGCAACGACCCCCGGTCAGCTGACCGTCAAGGCCATGAAATTCGCCGAGCCGGTCTGGGTTGATGTTGTGTCCGGGGCCATCTATGAAATCCCGGCTGACCGCATTTCCTGCGCGGACGGGAATACAAGTCTCAAGGACATGCCCGTGTATGATGCCCCGACGTTCATCACCGAGAAGAAGCTGGTGGTGAAGGGACCGTATTCGCCGCAATGAGGTTGCCGCCGGCGCGGTTCGGCACTGACCGAACCGGTTACACTTTCGCGGCCATCTGCCGGCCGATTTCCACAAGCGCCTCGGCGCGCGTCTGACTGTCCGACTCCGCGTAAATCCGAAGAACCGGTTCGGTGCCGCTGCCGCGCAGCATCAACCACGAGCCGTCGCGTGCAATCATCTTCACTCCGTCGAAGTTTTTCACATCGGCCAGTGGCGACCCGACCAGATCCTGCTGCGGATGTTCCCGGAGCCAGTGCATCAGCGGCTCGCGCTTTTCCAGCGGATAGGCCACGTCGGCGCGGGCGTAGCGGCTCGCGCCAAATTCGGCATCCATCTCGGCCATGATCTGGAGGACCGGCTTGCGCTCGCAGGCGAGGAACTCCAGCAGCAGCAATCCCGCCAGGATGCCGTCGCGCTCCGGAATCCAGCCCTTGAAACCCAGCCCGCCGCTCTCCTCGCCGCCCATGAGCACGTCACGCTCGCGCATGTGTTTGGCGATCCATTTGAAACCGACGGGAGTCTCGTGCAGCGCGAGCCCATATTTTGCGCAAATGCGATCCACCATGACCGTCGTATTCAAAGCCTTCACGACGCAGCCAGTCTGTTTGCGATGACGGATCATGTGCAGCAGCAGCATTGCGAAACAGTAATGAGTGGTGATGAACCCGCCATCGGGCGCCATCGCTGCAATACGGTCCGCGTCACCGTCAGTCACCAAAGCGATGTCCGCCGGCTGGGAACGCAAGTGCGAGGAGAGTTCGCGAAGATTGGGCGCGATGGGTTCCGGGTTTACGCCGCCAAAGAGCGGGTCCGGGTCGGCATGCAACGTCGTCGCCATGACTCCCCGCAGCGCGAGCATTCCTTCAATCTCGTGTAAACCGCACCCGTGCATCGAGTCCACCACGACGCGCGGGCTCGCCTTCACGATCCGGTTCAGATCAACGAACCGCTCGACCGCCGCGCGATGAGGTCCGGACACGCTCTCAACGATGATTTTCCCCTGCCCTCGCGCCTGTTCGAACGGCAATGACCGCGGCGGCTCCTGGTCCAGCAGACGCTCGATGGCGCCGGTCATTTCCGCATCGGCGGAGCCTGCGAAGTCCGCCTTGATTTTGAAGCCGTTGAACTCCGGCGGATTATGGCTGGCGGTGATCATGATGCCGCCGATCAACCCGCGATGCTTGATGGCATAGCTTACCGCCGGTGTCGGCGTTGGCCGGGGCGTGCACAGGGTTGTGATGCCGTTGGCCGCGAGCACTTCTGCGACGGCGGCCGCGAACTTGTCCGACTGCCGCCGCGTGTCGTAGCCCACCACCGCGCGTGGCTCGATCCCCTTGTGAGTTGCGGTTTCCCGCCAGTAAGTTGCAACGGCTTGCGTGGCGCGCCGCACATTTTCGAAGGTGAATTCCCCGGCCATCAATGCCCGCCAGCCGTCAGTACCGAATCGGATGGGCGTTGGCATGCGGTGAAATGGGCCGGCCGATGCGCCGGCTCAGGTTGTTTCGCACGCGCGGCGCATCGCGCTGATGGCCTGCGCCATGTCCGGGGCGCGGAAGAGTGCCACGCCGGCGACCATTACGTTCGCCCCCGCTGCCGCACAACGCGCGACGGTTTTCTCCGACACGCCACCATCCACCTGGATGTCAAAGTCGAGTTTCCGCGACTCACGCAGCTTCGCCAGCTCCGTAACCTTTTCCAGCGCGGATTCGATGATCGGCTGGCCGCCAAAACCGGGATTAACCGTCATAATCAGCACCAATTTCACGCGGTCGAGGCATGGGAGGATCGCTTTGATCGGTGTGCCGGGATTCAGCACCAGCCCTGCTGATTTGCCGGTCGCGCGTATTGCGTCCAGTGTGGCTGAAACATTGCACGGGCTTTCAATATGGATGCTCACGCGGTCAGCCCCCGCGTCGATGAACGCCGGGGCGAACTTGTCCGGCCGCTCCACCATGAGATGCACGTCGAGAGGCAGTTGGGTCGCCGGGCGCAAGCCGCGCACCACATCCGGCCCCACCGTGAGGTTCGGCACAAAATGCCCGTCCATCACATCGACGTGAATCCAATCTGCGCCCGCAGCTTCAGCACGCGACACTTCTGATGCCAGCCGGCCGAAGTCGGCAGCAAGTATGGACGGGGCGATGATCAATGGGCGACGCATGACAATAAGCCCACTCTAGCGACGTGAAGCAATCGCAGGCAAGCAGATTGAGACCAACCGACCCCTTGTCTCTATTACTTCCAGAAGTTCGCGGGCAGGAAACCCGCCACCGGCACTTGGATCCGATTCTGGGACTTGCGAGCCGCAACCCGACCCCTGACCGTGGAACACAACTGACAGCAATCACTGACGCGCAGCGCGCGATTGGCATCCAGCAACCGAACTCCGCAACGCTTGCAGAACCGGCTGACCTCGGACCGAACACTACGATTGATTGCAGACTGATTATTCATTGTAAGCACCCTTCACCAGGTTGGCATGTTTGTCAAATTTGTTGTCCAATTTTGCTATATTTGACCAGCTTAGGCCCGGGTTTGTTCAATTGTGACGACTTTGTAACTTATTGCGTTGCAACAAGAAGCAATTATCTTGAACGTATTTTTGCAGTTTTTGCCGTCCATGAACGTCATGGCGAGTTGTCTCGAAGCCGCACTCTGACTTCTTCAGTTTGATTACGTCTTTTCTGAAATGCAATTTGCCCCTCCGGATCGTCTGGGCGGCGCTTTTCGTGCAGCACTTTCACAAGAGCGACAGCTATCGCAACGCATCCTCACAGGAAGCCACAGGTTCTGCCACCCAGCTTCAGTCGAATCAATGCGCTTTCCGCAAACTCGTGCGCAAACAGAACCGATCATCTCATCCTTGTTCCTGCAGCGTGGGAACCCGATGCTTGCGGATAGAGACAGCAGTTCAAGGCATAACCGATGATTGAAACGCCCTCAGACCTTGCTGACTTGGCGAGGGATTCAACATCTCGTGATACATCATCGATGTTTTGCCATCTGAAGCGGCTTTTGCGTTGAGTGCCATACCAGCCGACGAGATAAATACCGTGTGTCAGTTTCGCGGGCAGCAGATATTGATCTCGCAACTGATCTTGGCATGCAGTCAACAGCTTAGGGTGACGGCATCGTTTAACCTCAATGATTACGGTTGCCATGCGCTGCTCAACCTCTTCACCGACGGCAGCCTCGATTTTCAAGTCAAGTCTGCCAATCCTGTTGATTTGTGGCTCTCGACCAACGGCTATGATTGTGTGCGCACCAATGTCCTGCTTAAACCAGTCGTGAAGGAGGTCAGATAAGAACGTTTCCTCTTTTGGAGTCGGTGGCTTCTTGTAAGTTCTGCTGGGTTGATTCCAAAGCCCTACGACACGCGGATATTCGCCGATGTGCATACAGTCCTGCAAGCGATCAAGTGAATCACGTAAGGCTGCGAGCAACTCATCTTCATCGCGAATCAACACGGCTCCAGGCGTGCAAGCAAGTCTGAGTACCACAGGCACATCAGGAGCGTTCAAAGACCAGAGCTTTCGAAGTCGAAGCTGCATCGCACGCCTGTAAGACCATCGAACCCATACTCGCCGCTTCGGTTGTGAATGTGCAATGATACGCTGGATTTGAACGCACGCCGATGGAGTAGCCCTGTTTACCAATGCTGAAAGAGCACCATCGCGCAACCCCGGCATGTGGTGATGTGCCCCGACGCTGCCGTCCGGACTATTGCGCTCATGAAACTTCTCTGGCGGAAACAGACGTACTAGCAACATGTACAGGTCTGCGAGTTGTACTTCGGTGTGGGGATCAAATATGGCTGGATCGTGATCTCCAAAATCATAAGAGCCTTCTAGGAACACCTTTTGAGATAGATTCACGCGAGCCCGGTTGATTAGGGGAAACGCGTGGGACCAGCAGCGATCCGGGAAACAGAATACGCTGATGAGGACAAGCACCCGATCACAGGAATCCAACCTATTCATTCCGCCTCGACTTTGAACAAGTCTTTCCAATGCAGCAATGGCTGCGGTTCGATCACGATCTGCCCAGAACCTGAATATGTACTTCAGCATTCCGGGCTTGAGCTCTGTTGCTGACACAAACTCTGTTAGTGTGTTACTGAGATTGCCATTCCAGCATCTACTGAATGGATGCAGGGCCAAACTCGACCCGCTCTCCTCGTTGTCAGTCCGAAGCCGAAACACGAGTCGTTCAATGGTCTGATCCGGGGCAATTCGGTAGGCTAATTCCACCATCTGCTGGTGATGTTCATCGCTTTGTTCCCAGTAATCCATGATGGAGTTAATCCACTTCGTGCTTATCGCTGCTCTCAATTCCCGGTCTTTTTCAACACGACCGTGCAGCAATGCGATGCCGACATAGGCTGCAAAACCATAGTTGCTTAATCTGTCTTGTGCAGAACGGTCGCCTTGGCATTCGATAAGGAAACGACGTGCAGCTTCCGTGACATGCCGCTGATCTTCGTCTGTGAGTGAAGCCCAACCCGGGAATGTTGTGACGTCATGGAGCTTAAGTTTTGCCACCATTGTTTCTGCGTCATCAGATTCTTGACGACGCGCGTCTTCTGCAAACGAAACCCAGCAAGTCGAGTTTCCTTGTCGAATTCCCTTCAGGTCTGCCGTCAACAGTTCTGTTCGCGACTTTCTATTGCGTTGTCTTTGCCGGTGTTGCTGCCGTCGCTTCAGTCGCAATTCACGAGCTCTTTGAAGACGTGACAAAGTCACATCAATGTCGCCTTTTCTTGGCGTCGGCAGGACGGCGCGTAGTTCAGGAACGGCCGAATAGGTGTTTAGGAAGAGGTCTCGGAACTGCTCTCGCGCTGCTCCAAACAAGAACTGACTTGTCGCGGCCACCCAAGTTCCCCGATGTTCCGGGGATATTGTTGGCAACCGTTCGAGCAACCAACCTAAATCATCAGCAGTAAGCAGCTGTGTATCGAAGATGCAAATGTCATGCGGTGTGGCTCCACCGCTGAATAACACTTCCACGAGCCGCCGCCGCTTGTGTACGTCTGTCAATCCAGCCGTCTTCAACTCCCTCTCGCTTTGGTGGCGACCAGGCAAAGGAAGAAACACGCGTGCTTTCTGCAGCCACATTTCTGAAACCTGTTTTGCAACAACCGGATCGTCGAGGTGGTTCAAAGCCAGTGCGAAACCTGCGGTCGCCAAAGAGTGGATGTGACTGAGCAAATCGAAGCATTCCTTGTGCCGTTTCATCGCATCCAGCAGTGCCGGAAGGTCCCCCTTCGTAATCTTTGCCGGTAATTGACTATCCAGCGCCATGACATACGTTCCGACGTAAGATTTCTCACGCGGTTCCAGCAAATACGGTAGAACATCTCGTACCGGCATCATCTCAGGTACCAATTTCCACAAAGCCATTCCCTTCAGATCATCGTTGGAATCTCCCCCGTATTCACCGCGCAATGCACGCAGAAGTTGCGGTCGCGACTGCGGACCAGCGAGATCCCCCAGAGCATGTGCGATGGCATTCTGCACTTCCGATCCTCGTCCTGTTTCCAACAGCTTCCATAGGTCATCTTCGAGTTCAGCAAGTCCTGCATCGCCCGCAATCTCGATCGCGATCCGCCGAACGACGACATTGCGTTTGGGGTCGTTGACGTAAGGTCGAAGTTGTGCCGTGAGATTCGGGTGCCGAAGGGTATGGTAGTAAGCCGAAGCCCCCATCTCGTCAAACGCTTCCTCCCTATCGGCACGAGTCAGTAGCGCAGCCACTGCCCGCTCTTTCAGATCATCAGTCAGCACACTGACATCCGTGCGTAGGAGAGCTTCAGGCTCCGACGAGATGATGAACTCGCAAAAGTCACGATGCCCCACTGCAACCCATGCTGCTACTTCAGTCAACTGCGGCGCAACATAGTCTTTGTTGTCCAAGCGCTCGCAGACCAATTGTCTCAGTGTTCTTACCGGCAAATCGTGCAGGTATTCAGCCGCCAAAAACTCGGCGAACGTTTGATGGTCGAAGCCATAACGATCAGGACCACGGAAGCTGAAGAGGGGCGTGTCTAGCGCTGCCTCCACATGTTCCTTCGTCACCTTGAACTTGTGTCCATCGAACATCTCGTTGCCACTGGCAATCTCGCCAATAGGAAGATCCGTTGCCAGACGTTCGACGGACAAATCTTTAAGCACCGCGTTCTTTCCACACAACATGAGAAGAGCTGCAATGCGACAGGCAACGCGAAAGATTTCCCCTTCGGGCGGGCGTTTGGCTCCTCTGCGATCCAATCGCAGTTCCCGCTCTTGGTCAACTTCTGCGCAGAGGCGACGGACTGCACGAGCGTAAAGAGATCGCTGACCTTGAGGCAATCCGCCGCCGGCACGGAATTCATCGATCAACATCTTCAACGTGACCGGCCGGGCCGCCAAACCGCGAACATTATGACGCCAAACAGCCGACATGAATTCTTGAGCGTCCAAACCCGATTCCCGCGCTGCGATTTCGGCATCGCAGGCACGTAACGGGCATAACTCAAAGACGCCTCCTCTTTGGGGTTCCGGCCAAAGCTGAAATAGTTGATCGCCTTCGGTTTCGTTCCACTCTGCGCAGCGACAGGCCAAGATCAGGCGCAATTTGTCAGTGAGGCTATCACGCAACCAGCCGCCCAGCGCATGAATGAACTCAGGCACTTTCCGCAACCCTTCATCCACCCCATCAATGATCAGCGTGATGGTTCCTCCGGCGTTTCGCGCTGCGCCCCAACGGGCAGAAGCTACGGTGTGTTGGCGCAACCCATCATCGGACCCAATTTCTCGGCAGTGGAAAGAGATGATTTCGTCTGGCTGACGGGAGACAGAACGAAGTTGTCGTTCGAGCTTACCGATCTCAACTGTTTTTCCCAATCCCGGCTGGCCCGAAAGCACCAGAACATGGAATCTCAACAGTTCTTCAACTGAATGAACTTTCGGATTATTAATCTTCCCGAACTCACCTTCAGGATCGTCAAGAAAGCCACGACCGTCAAAGCCACAATTGATTTGATGATCCTTATCCCATGGTGTCCAGAATCGTCTCCATGGCAATTCCTGCCCGGCAATCAACTTTCCCATATCGGGAGTTTAACTCGCGACTTGTGATTTGCCTACAGACTTCGACCGCCAAACAAACCGATTTCAGTCCACATCCAGTGCCCCATCAAACTCCTGGTGCGACTGCGGCAGGTGAAGCCCCTCATGCAGATGAGAGTTCGGTGCGTTTCAAAGGGTCAAGTGCTCCACGTCAAACGTCGGGTGTGTCAGATCCGGACGAACTTGTACATATCTGGCTGTTAGATAGTGTCGAATCTGGTTTAACTCATTGCTGTTGCACACCTTCAGTAGCATGGCTCTCGGTCGTCCGCCCACGCCACGGCGTAGCTTCTCCAAGCTGATTTGCCTTCCACAGAATACAATTCGCCCCTCCAGATCGTCTGGGCGGCGCTTTTCGTGCAGCACTTTCACAAGAGCGACAGCGATCGCAACGCATGCGTCCGGGGAACTGCCGTTTGCGCTGGCCCTGATTTCACCGTTGATTTAGCGGTCGTAGCGAGCTAGTTAATACGAATCCAGACGCCGGGCCTGTTCTGCCGGCGTCGTTCGTTGTTGAGAAGCGAGTAACGACATGAGCAAGAAAACTGATGACAAGAAGATGCGCGCTGCCCAGCCGGCTGCCCCGGCTGCCGCTGCCCTGCCCTGCCCCGCTGGCGCCCAACCGATGAAGGGTGCCGATATTCTGGTTGCCTGCCTTGAGCGCGAGGGCGTCGAAGTCATCTTTGCTTATCCCGGCGGCGCCTCGATGGAGATTCACCAGTCGCTGACCCGCTCCAAGCAGATTCGCACCATTCTCTGCCGTCATGAGCAGGGTGGCGCGTTCATGGCTGGCGGCTATGGTCGCGCAACCGGCAAAGCCGGCGTGTGCATGAGCACCAGCGGTCCCGGCGCGACCAATCTGGTCAGCGGCATCGCCGACGCCTACATGGACTCGATCCCCCTGGTGGCGATCACGGGCCAGGTGGCGCAGAGCATGATCGGCAAGACGGCGTTTCAGGAAACCGACGTGTTCGGCATGACGCTGCCGATCGTCAAACACAGTTACCTGATCACCGACATCAATGACCTTCCGCGCATCATCAAGGAAGCGTTTTACGTGGCGCAGACCGGCCGCCCCGGTCCGGTGGTGATTGATATTCCCAAGAGCATCCAGCAGGGGTCGACCGTGCCGGTGTTTCCGGCCCAGGTGAATCTGCCCGGCTACGCTGCCCAGCCGGTGGATGAGGACCTTGACACGAAGCTTGAGAAACTCGCGCGTCTCATCGCCAAGAGCGAGCGCCCGCTCATTTACTGCGGTGGCGGCATCATCAGCTCCGGCGCGCACAAGGAACTGCTGGAGTTTGTCGAGAAGACGCAGATTCCCGTGGCGACGACACTCATGGGTTGCGGCGGTTTCCCGGAAACGCATCCGCTGTCGCTGAAATGGCTCGGCATGCACGGCACCGTCTATGCCAACTGGGCTGCCGACAACACCGACCTGCTGCTCGCCATCGGCGTGCGCTTTGACGACCGCGTCACCAGCAAGGTGAGCGAGTTCTGCAAGAACGCGGCCATCGTGCACATCGATATCGACCCGAGCGAGATCAACAAGAACAAGCCAACCGATCTGGCGGCTGTGGCCGATGTGCGCCTTGCCTTGGAGAAGTTGAACAAGATCGTGAAGCCGCCGTCGCACAAGTTCCAGGAGTGGCGGAAGAAGATCGCGCAACAGAAGGCGAAGTATCCTCTCCACTACAAGGTGACCGACGAGGTGCTGCGCAGCCAGTACGCCCGCGACTTCCTCAAGGGCGATTCGTCGCAGATCATCATGCCGCAGTACGTCATCGAGCAGCTTTGCGAATTGACGCAGGGCAAGGCCATCATCGCGACCGGCGTGGGCCAGCACCAGATGTGGAGCGGCCAGTATTACACCTTCACGCAACCCCGGACATTCCTGACCAGCGGCGGTCTCGGCGCCATGGGCTTCGGCTGGCCCGCAGCCATTGGCGCGAAAGTTGCGTGTCCGGACAAACAGGTCATTGATATTGATGGCGACGGCAGTTTCCTGATGAACGTGCAGGAACTGGCGACGGCCCACATCGAGCGCATCGGGGCCAAGGCAATCATCCTCAACAACCAGCACCTCGGCATGGTGGTGCAATGGGAGGACCGTTTCTACAAGAGCAACCGCGGCCACACCTACCTCGGTGATCCGCGCAACCCGCACGTCATCTATCCCGATTACCAGATGATGGCGAAGAGCTTTAACGTTCCGGCGGAGCGCGTGCTTTACAAGAAGGACGTGCGCGCCGCCTTGGAGCGGATGCTGGAGAGCAAGGGACCTTACCTGCTCGACATGATCACGCCCTACACCGAGCACGTGTTGCCGATGATTCCGGCCAACACGTCGTTCAAGAGCATCATCGTCGAGTAGCCCGGCGGCCCTCGCCGTCGCAGCTACTGGAAGCTCAACATCTCCATCAGTTCCGCGCCGCGGTTGGTGAACTGCCAGCCGCGGCGCTTTGCATCGCGCTCCACCATCCGCCGCGCGGGACAGGCGTTGACGGCAGGCTCGTTCACCGACAGCACGCGGGCCGCGGGCACCGTCACGTCCGTCCTCGGCAACACGAACGTCGGCACCCCCACCGCCATGAACCAGACCTCATACGCCGTTACGGGCGCAGGCTCGGGGCCATGGACGATGCACCATTGTTGCGACTGCATGAACGACAGTGGCGGCCGGCGCGCGGAGAACAGCACCGTGAATGCCACCGGTTGCGATTCCATGTGTTTGCGGAAATTCATGGGCGGGTTTTCGTGCGCCGACAGAAAGACGGGCGCAGGGTCTATGCCCAGGAGATTGATGCCGTTGTAGCTCGCGTGATCGTTGCGATCACCTTTGGCCAGCTTCGGCGCGAACCACGCGGCGAAGTTGCGGTTCAGTTGAAAAGAGATTTCAAAATGAAGGTGCGACCGGTCCTTCGGGATGTTCTGCGTCCCCGAGTGGCCAAGGACAGCGAGCCAGTCGCCGCGTTTGACCTGCTGACCCGAGCGAAGACCCGGCGCGAAATCGGCGAGGTGCGAGTAAAGCGAGAACACCTCGACACCATCCCACCGGTGCCGCACCAACAAATACCGCCCGTAGCTCGACTGGCCCGCCACCCTGGCCGCGTAGGCTACCTCACCGTCCGCCACCGCCAAAACCCGATCTTTGGGCTCGCCGCGCCTGTCGCGCTCAAGGCAGCGCACATCGATGCCCTCGTGAAATTGCCGTCCCCCGCTGCGGACGCAGCCGTATTGCCCGCTTCGCCAATCGTGCCCGGCGGTGCCCTGAAAGAACTGCGCCTCGCCGTTTGGCGAGTAAAGGGCATGGTTTGCCGTCGGCAGCTCGACCTCCAGCGCTGCCGCGCAAACTGGCAACAGCAGGAGAAAGATGTTGCGCATCATCGTCATGCCACGATATGAGAATGGGAACGGAAATAGCAAAACAAGATGAAAACACCACTTTCAAAACCTTACGTCACGCAGGAGATCAAAGACGCGGTGTTGCGCGTCATCGACGGCGGCAATTTTATCCTCGGCAAGGAATCCGAGGCGTTCGAAAAGGAAATGGCCGCCCACACCGGCGCGAAGCACTGCGTGCTCTCGTGCAACTGGACGGCTGCCATCTATCTGCTTTGCTTCGCGCTGAAGAAGACCGGCAAGCTCAAGGAAGGCGACGAGATTATCATCCCCAGCCACACGGCGTTCCCGAGCTGCGAGCCTTTCATCCACCACGGCGCCGTCGTGAAGTTTGTGGACATCGACGACTCCTACACGGTGGACCCGGCGCTCGTCGAGAAGGCGATCACCAAGAGAACCGTCGGCATCCTGCCGGTGCACATTTACGGCCAGCCGTGCAACATGGACCGCCTCAAGGCGCTCGCCATGGCCAACAACCTCTGGATCATCGAGGATTGCGCGCAGGCTCAGGGCGCGAAATACAAGGGCGCCCGCGTCGGCTCCATGACAATGGCGGCCGGCTTCTCGTTCTTCCCGTCCAAGAACCTCACCGTGTTCGGCGATGGCGGCGCAATCACCACCAACGACGACGAACTGGCCAACCTTGTCCGCAAGCTTCGCAACCACGGCAAGCGCGACAAGTTCACCAACGACATGATCGGCTTCAACCTGCGCTTCAATGAGATCAACGCCGCCATCGGCCGTATCCAGTTGCGCGAGCTCGACCGCCTCAACCAGGGCCGCCGCGACGCGGTCGCCCTCTACCGCAAGTTGCTCGGCGGCATCAAAGGCCTCGTCCTGCCGCCGGAGCGTCCGGGTTGTGAACCGGTCTATCACATGTTTGTCATCCAGGTGAACGACCGCGACAAGCTGGCGAAGTTCCTCGCCGAGAAAGGCGTCTCCACCGGCATCCACTACCCCATCGCCTGTCACCAACAGCCGGCCATCAAGGCGCTCTACAAGAACATCCCGTCGCTGCCGATGACCGAGTTTGTCGTGGGCCGCATCCTTTCGCTGCCGATCTATGGCGAGATCACACCGGAGCAGGTCACGTTTACCTGCGACTGCATCAAGGAATTCCTGAAAGTCTGACGAATCAAATCGAGTGGCGGAATATTGGAGTGATGAAATAGCACTTCCATCCCCAACACTTCACTGCTCCAGAACTCCATTACTCCATTACTCCCGAACCCCATTACTCCAACACCCCATGTCCGAAGATCGCCCCATTCTTTCGCTCGTTGTTCCGGTCTATAACGAGGAAGACAACCTCCGTCCCCTCACGGAAGCCATCCGTGAAGCGATGAAGACCGTTGGCGTTACCTACGAGGTCGTCCTCACCGATGACGGCAGCAAGGACCGGTCGTGGGAGATCATGAAGCAACTCGCCGCCGCCGATACGCGCATCCGCGTGCAGCGGTTCGCCTTCAACTGCGGCGAGACGGCGGCCAGCGAGGCCGGCATGAGGGCCGCTCGCGGCCAGTATATCGTCACCATCGACGCCGATCTCCAGAACGACCCGAAGGACCTTCCCGCGTTCCTGGAGGCGTTGAAGAAATACGACGTGGTCTGCGGCACCCGTGTGGCCAGCCGCGGCGAAGGCGACAACTGGATTCGCATCGCCTCCTCCCGCGTCGCCAACTGGGTTCGCAACTCGCTCAGCGAAGAGAACATCACCGATGCCGGCTGCACCTATCGCGCCTTCAAGCGCGAGTGCATCGACAAGGTCAAACTCTACCGCGGCATGCACCGTTTCCTGCCCACCCTCTTCAAGATGGAGGGCTATACTGTCACCGAGATTCCGGTTAGCAACAACCCCCGCCTGGCCGGCGAGAGCAAATACGGCGTCTGGAACCGCCTCTTCAAGAGCTTCCACGACCTCCTCGCCGTCCGCTGGATGAAGAAACGCGTCCTCAATTACCGGATTGCGGAGCGGGTCAACTGACGCAGAACAGGACCAGGGAGCCGGATGAAACATTCCAATACCAACAAGCTCCCGCACCAAGGCCCCCCTGCCGCCAAGATTCTGATCGTGGATGACGACGCCGGCATCCTCGACGTTTTCCCGCAGATGCTCAGCGACCGGTATGCCATCACGGTGGCGTCGCGCGGTTCCCTCGCGCTCGATCTGGCCGCCAACGATACGTTCGATCTGGCGTTCGTGGATTACTTCATGGACGACATGAACGGCGTGATCGTTTCGCAAAAATTGCGGCAATTGCAGCCGCACATCCAGATCGTCCTCATGAGCGGCTACAGCTTCGACGACAAATCCGAGATCATGGCCAGTTCCGGCGCGCGTGCGTTTCTCCACAAGCCTCTGGACGCCGATTACATCCAGACGCTCACCAATCGCCTCCTGAGCGACAAAGCGCCGGGCGAAATCCCGCTGCAATAGCCGGCCAGTCTCCGCAGCCTGATATACGAGTGGGCTTCATGCCCCGCGGTGTAAGCCAAAGGCTTACAGGGACAAAGATACAATTGGTTCGCCGTCAGCACTACGTGCTGGACTTGTGATTTCTTGCGTCCGCCAGGTATCCAAGCTTTCGCCTATACGACAGACAAAAGCACACGCGTCCTTGGCAACCATCAGGTGCAATGCAGGAGACTGCGGTTCAGGGCCAGGGGGCAGGAACGTCACCGCGCAGCGCCTTCTCCAATTCCGCCTTGAACTGGGGGTCATCCCACTCCTTTTGAGCTGCCGCAGCAATACGCTCTGCGTCCGCCTTCCGCGCATTGAGAACCAAAAGGGCTGTCAGTGTCGACGCGTGATTGGAGAAGCTCTTCTCTCCAAATTCCAGCACTGACTTGCCAAACTTCCGGTCTTTGGCAAGCTTCTTGTTCAAGCGGTAGTCATCCAGCATTCTCTGGAACTGATTATCCACATCGATATAAGCGCCACAGAGTTCATATTGTTTGGCTTTGATGAGCGACGGCTGCGCGAGAGCATATACCTCCTTGGCGAAGTCCGGCTTGTTGGTGTGCAGCCAGACAAAAAGGTCCTTCGTTCGGCCATCCTCCTTCAACGCGGCGTTGATGGAAACGAAATCATGGAAGATTCCATGAGTTCCTGTGCCCTCGCGAACATCCTTGGCCGCCTCGTCACGGACACTCTTCAGTTTTTCCAAAGCCGGGGGATATACAGCCCCCAGTCTGGTCCAGTAAAGCAATGCAAACGAAAGTCGAACGCCGTAAAGACTCGGCTGGTGCTTGAGTGCTTCCTGGTGAAACCACACGTGCTTTGCCAGGGCATCGTCGTATCGCTTGGCGGCAGCATCCGATACTGCTTCATTCAGAATCTGTTGTGCGTCGGGCCTCGAAGGCGGCTTCCAATCGGCATGCGCAAATGAAACAACCAAAAACAGGAAGGCGTAAAGTGTTCTTTTCATGATCCTCCAAATAACACGTCCAGGATGAAGTCCGCAGTTCATTCACTATCACAGTCCCAGTAAATCGAACGACACATTTTGCCCCGCAGCTATCGCGGTGTTGCTCTAGGCTTATGCCGCGTCGAGAATACTTCGCACGGCAACAGGCTTCAATACTCAACCGCCACCAGTGACCAAAGAGCGGCTCGCTCTTGCCTATTCGTTGCTAGCGGTAGGCTCGTATCTATGAGCCGGCGAGAACATTCCCGCACGCCGGGACACAGTTGCCGCCTACATCTCATATCAATCCCACATCCGAGCGCGAAACCCGCTCGATGGCATGGGATATAATCGCGCATGCGGCAAATCGACCACGACCTCCCGGCCGTTCGATGGATGAAGAGCGCGACTGTCCAAGAACCAGCTTTACTGTTTGCCCGAATCGCCCTTTGTTGGAACGTCAGATTTTTCGAAGTCCCAGTATGGAGGGACAGCGTGGAAGAAGTCTTTACCACCGATGCTTTTGCCAGACATTGTCCATACCATTGTTCGAGAATCCATTTGATAGATGGTGCGCGCTTGGGGATCGAAGTCCCAAAATGCGCAAGCAAACCATGCTCGTCTCCATAGGGTGGCCGGCTTGGGTTCAAATTTGAGCGTCCAGATGGTATGGGTACCTACGAGACTGACATCGTATGGCCATGCCATAATCCCCCACGACATCCCAACGGGCCACGTTATACCCATGCGCGCCTCAACTTCATCTCTTGTCGGAGGCGTCTTCGTAGATCGGCAGCGATATTGGATGTTGTTCAAAAAACGAACGAACGGGTTGATGTTATTAACACAAACGACTTTGCCGAGGATGTTAATCGTCAGATAGATAACAAGTGCACCTTTCAGGATGGAGGATAGTCGTTTCACGTATCACAATCTCAATAAACCGGACGACACATTTGCCCTGCAGCTATCGCGGTGTTGCTCTAGGCTTATACCGCGTCGAGAATACTTCGCACGGCAACAGGCTTCAATACTCAACCGCCACCAGTGACCAAAGAGCGGCTCGCTCTTACCTATTCGTTGCTAGCGGTCTCAGCCGCAGGGGCATCCCTCTTCTTCCTCTCACAGACTCCTGTGCTGTTCGGGGTCGACTCCAGTCGCTGGTGCCGGTGGAGTTGCTGATGACGCGAACGCTGTAATTCTTTTTGCGAGTCAGATGGTTTTTGTTCCTTGAATCATCGTCGGCAGGAACCTACGCTGCGGACCTTCTTCAAACATCGAGGAGATATCTATGAAATGTGCCGCGTGGTTGATTGAGTTAAGAACCAGAGCTTCCTTCGTCCTGTGGGGCGCGCTGCTGACTGCAGCCGTCGTAGCCATGGGTGCGGAAGACGCGGTTAACCGCGAGATCGCGCCATGGCAGCCGGGAACCATGGATATTCACCAGATCAGCACGGGCCGCGGAAACGCCGGCCTTTACATCTTCCCCGACGGAACGACGCTGCTGGTGGACGCGGGCGAGTTGGAACGCAAGACCCCCAAGCACACGCCCGACCGGCCGGATGGTTCACGCCCCGGCGGCGAATGGATCGTGCGCTACATCCGCCATGCGCTGCGCCACGATGCCCAGCCCGCGCTCGATTACGCGCTGCTGACACACTTCCACGAGGACCACATGGGCGGTCTCACCAACAGCATGCCGATGTCGCACTCGGGCGCCTACCGCCTGACGGGTATCACATGGGTTGGCGAGAAGCTGCGCATCGGCAAACTGCTCGACCGGGGCTGGCCGGATTACAACTACCCCATGCCCATGGAAAGGCCGTTCATGCAGAACTACCGGGCGTTCGTGAAATGGCAGATGGCAAACAATGGCATGAAAGCGGAACGGTTCACGCCGGGTCGCAAGGATCAAGTGGTGCTCTGCCGCGATGCGAAGAAGTACTCGGAATTCGAGTTCCGCAACATCGGCGCCAACGGCGAAATCTGGACCGGCGAAGGCACCGCCACCGAGCATCGGATCCCGTCACTGGAGGCTGTTCCCCGCAACCAAGTGCCGGATGAGAATGTTTTCAGCACCTCCTTCCGTCTCCGTTACGGCAATTTCCGCTTCTTCAATGGCGGCGACCAGCCCGGCGTCAGGCCCAAGCGGCCGGCATGGCAGGACATCGAAACGCCCGTCGCCAAGGTCGTCGGTCCTGTGGACGCGGCCATCCTGGATCATCACGGCTATGTTGACACGATGAACGAGTGTTTCGTCTCCACGCCGCGCGCCGGGGTCTGGACGCTTTCCGTGTGGGATGCCCATCATCCGACCCCGGCGGTATGGGATCGGTTGTATTCCGAACAGCTCTATCCCGGCCCGCGCGACGTGTTTGCCACTGACGTGCATGCCCAGGCGCGAGAGGACATCAAGAGCATAGACCGCATGGCCAGCGGCCATGGCCATATCGTCCTGCGCGTGTCGCCCGGCGGTGGCGAGTATCGCGTGGTGATCGTGGACGACGAATCCGAGAGCCACCGGGTCACGAAGGTTTTCGGGCCGTTCAAATCACGGCAGGCGGGCCGCTGAGGCTCAGCGCTTTTGCAGTGCCAGCAGCCTTCGGTTTGCCTCCGGCTCGCCGACACTGCGCACAAGGTCGAAGTACTCGATCAGTTCCGCAGTGCTGATCTCTCCTGCGGAGACACGGGCGGTCCATTCCGCAGCGAGCTGTTTTATCTCGTTGCGCTGGCGGTCCAATTCCGCAAGACGCTCGGCGGTTGACTGTCCGAGAACCTGCTCCACGACGGCGGCGTCGGCTGTCGCAAGGAACTGCCGTTCAATGGCTTGGCCGACCAGTTGATTGACATATGTGGGAACGGAACTCCCCTCCGCGATCTGCTGCGCAAGGCCAAGCCCGACGCTTGCCGCCGTCCGGGCTGTTTGCAGGTCACCGTTAGCCATGGCTGAAGCCTCCATCATGCTCAATTCGCGGCTCAGGTCGCGCATCACGCTGAGATGCGGCAGCAGCATCCCAAACGTGGCCGCGAGTTTCGCCTCCAGTTCCGTCCGGCCCGCGCCGAGGTAAAGCGCCTCTGCAGCCATGGAATGATCCAGCAGATAGTCGTCGTACGACGTTTTTGAGGCGGCGGCGACCATCTCTTGCAGCGCGTTGGCCGGCTGGTTTTTTTTGAAGCCGTCCAGCGCGGCGAAGAAGCTAGCGAGCCGGTTGTCGGGCGCGCTCTGCTGAAACGCCGTGATCCATTGCGCCCGATCTTCCGGCAACGCATTGAGCGCCAGCACAAGGAATTGCACATGGGGATCATCCGGGAACGCTGCGGCAGCCTCCTTCA
>CAZGGF010000370.1:0-2298 GCA_964524715.1 uncultured Verrucomicrobiota bacterium
GACCGTCCGGTCCTTTGCACCGAGTACATGTCGCGCGGCAACGGCAGTTTCTTCGAGCCGCACCTCGGGTGGATGAAGGAGCAGCGCGTCGCCGCCTACAACTGGGGCCTCGTCTCCGGCAAGACGCAGACGATCTACCCGTGGGACAGTTGGAAGAAAACCTACGTTGGTGAACCGCCGCTCTGGTTCCACGACATCTTCCGCACCGACGGCAAGCCGTATCGTGAAGAGGAAGTCCTCTATATCCGCAAGGTCACCGCCAAGAAGTGACACGCCCACTGACGCAGCCTTGCACGGAGCGGCCGACCGTGTTTGAGTGCTGGATGGTGGTTGCGAAGACGTGCTCATGCGAGGATGTTGCGTTATGACATCGACACTGTGCAAATTATTGACGCTGTTGCTGCCTGCAGCGTTCTTCCTTCTGCCATCGAATGCGCCCGCCGGCGATGAACTGATCCTCTGCGGTTGGGACGAGGTGTTCGTTCTGAAAGTCGGCGCATCGGACAGGATTTCCGCAAACAGAGTCTGGTCATGGCGAGCCAGGGACTGTCCAAATCTGCCGGAGCAACTCCGCAACAAGTTCGGCAGCACAGACGAATGCAAGCCAGTGGAAGGGGGAAAGAAGATTCTGATCGTATCCTCCGGCGGCGGCGTGGCGCTGGTGGAGCGGGCGAACCGCAAGGCGTTGTTCTCTGCCTTCGTGGGGAACGCGCATTCGGCGGAGATGCTCCCCCGCAACCGCGTGGTTGTGGCAGGCTCGACTCATGCGGAGGGGAACCGGCTCGCGGTGTTCGACCTGGGCAAGCCGGCAAAGGCGGTTTCCACCACGGAGCTGTATTCGGCTCACGGAGTGGTGTGGGATGAGAAACGGCAAACGTTGTGGGCGCTGGGGTATGATCAACTGAACGGCTACCGGTTGGTCAACTGGGGCGGTACGGAACCGAAACTCCACATGGCGGATTCCTATCCGCTGCCGGACCCGGGTGGACACGATCTGCAACTCGCACCCAATCGTGACGTCCTGGTGCTGACCACCGGTTCGCACGTCTATGTGTTCAATCTCGAGCGCCGGGCGTTCTTCCCTCACATGACCTGGGGGGACAAAGGCGGCGTCAAGTGCGTCAGCATCCATCCCAAGACAGGATTGACGACCCTCATTCAGTGCAGCAAGCCCAATTGGTGGAGCGACACAGTGCGTTGGCTGGATTTCGAGATAGCATTGAAGCTGCCCGGCGAACGGCTCTACAAGGCGCGCTGGAACGTGACGGAATAGGGACGCGCCCGGCTTCGACGCGGACGAGCCAACGCGGACGGTGCGCGAGTTGTTATTGCCGCTCCATCAACTATGGGTCATCATGAGTAATGGTCTGAACCGCGTCGTGAAGGCCATGACCTGACGTGACCTCATCCAAAGAATGACAGAGACGCGGGTGCGAACCAAAAAGGAAACATCATGAGCACATCGGATGGAGGACTTCGCCGGCTTCACGGCCGCGGAGCGAGTCTTCAAGGCAAGATCGTGGTGGCCGGGCCGTGCAGCGTAGAGTCCGAGCAACAGATCATGGAGGCAGCGCTGCAACTGGGCAAGCTGGGCATCAGTGCGTTGCGCGGCGGCATCTGGAAGCCGCGCACCCGCCCCGGCTCGTTTCAAGGCATCGGCGAGGCCGCTTTGCCGTGGCTCAAGGCGGCCGGCAAAGCCGCGAAACTGCCCGTCGCGTGCGAGGTGGCCCAGCCCGCGCATGTGGACGCCTGTCTAGCGCACGGCATTGACATCCTGTGGATTGGCGCGCGCACGACCGTCAATCCGTTTTCCGTCCAGGCGCTGTCGGATCGTCTGCGCGGCGTGGACCTGCCGGTGATGGTAAAGAACCCGGTCAACCCCGACCTCGAACTCTGGATGGGCGCCATCGAACGGTTGCGCCGCGCCGGCGTCACGAAGATCGCTGCCATTCACCGCGGTTTCTCAACGGCGCGCGAAACAATCTACCGCAACGAACCGATCTGGCGCATCCCGCTGGAGCTGCGCCGCCGGATGCCGGAGATTCCGCTGATCTGCGATCCCAGCCACATGGGCGGCACGCAGGAACTGCTCAAGCCTCTGTCGCAGGAGGCCCTTGACCTTCTTTTCGACGGCCTCATGATCGAAGTGCATCCGCACCCGAACCAGGCTCAGAGCGACCGCAGCCAGCAGATCACGCCGACGCAACTGCGCAGCCTACTCGCGAAGCTCAAGCCGAAGAAGGAGCTTGCCGTCGTGCGCGATTACCTCCGTCATATGGCCGAGCTCCGCAAAGAAGT
>CAZGGF010000371.1:0-2463 GCA_964524715.1 uncultured Verrucomicrobiota bacterium
CGTGCCATCGGTTTCTTGGCACCGGTGGAAAAGAAATCGTAGTCGTGGACGATGACAATGCCATCGGGAACGATTGTCTTGTGCAAGCAATCCAGCACCGTTTTGACCGGCTCGTAAAAATCCATGTCCACAAAAGCAAAGCAGACCGTCTCCGGCAGGGCTTGCGTTTTCACCACTTGTTCGATGAACCCGGGAATGATTCTGGTTCGGTCCGGCGGAAAACCCACCTCGCCAAGCCTCGCGCGCACCGATGCCTCCGGGTAACTCATCTGCCCCTGATACCTGGACATATCACCAAGTCCGAAGATATCGTTCTTCAGCTTGTCCTTTGCCGTCGGTGCGGGCAATCCCTGAAATGAATCGAAGAGCCAGAGGTTTTTCTGAGTGGGCAAAAGCATGTTCGCCCAGACAGCAGACGTCGCACCACTGGCCACGCCGAACTCGCAAACATCACCCGCCAGGGCGAGAGAGGCGTGCAACCGATCCATGATGAACAGAACCTGTTCGAGAGGAACTCCTTCCAGCCTCGCCAACAGACGGCACCGGGCAAAATCCAACTCGGGAAGCGATGGGATGAACGAGGCCTTCAGCGAAGCGCTATACCTGCTTACCAAACGCACGAAATTGTCGTCGACGTAGCCCTTCGGAACCACACTAAAATACTCGTGCGCAACAAGGTCGTAGCCCAGACGCCTTACGACCTGTTTAATCAAGGACTTCATCGCGGAGTTTTTGCCACAGCGCGCTTGAAAAATCCATTTGTTTAACACGTCCTGCCGCAACGGCGATATTTGCCTCATCGATACTCTTGGTTGTTGGTTCCGTTGGGCTTCAAGTGCGCCATTCTGACCCGCACGGCGGCTCAGAATCCGACTTTTTTGGTCGGATTGAGTCGGAGAAGGTCGGATTAGGTCGGATGGAGTCGGACTGATCCACGGGTTGCTCGGATCGCGCCGCCCCCCTGTGTGCGCGCGGAACGCCACCACCACGGGGCGGTACGTCGAATACACTTGTCAAAGAACGAAGGGGACAACCGCTCTCCATCTGTGAACATTCCCTCACCCGCGTTTCAGATGGCCGGCAGCCAAAGCCGCCCGGGACCGGTTCTGTTTTTGGAGGTTTCCGAAAAAACCACCCACCCTTGGCACGGATATAGTACAATAGATCTCACGGTTGATGCAAAGATCACCTCACCCAGATCTCCAAGTTCTCTAAGAATGTCCCCTGTAGAACTCTTCAGAAGCCGCTGAAAGATTCGAACTGCCAGACGCGATATTGCCGGCCACATGTCCTCACGCGGCATTGGTTCATCGTCATCGCTGCATCGGAGTCCACATCCCACAGTCTCTTTCAACAGCTTCTATCGCAGACCAGCCTTCTTTCAAATTCCGTCTGAAGCATGACCTGAACCAGACCTGACTCTCGCGACACCGCTATCGGCGCGTCTCTACGCCCACTCGCTTTCGCAACATTCATGCGGGTGATGAGGATACGGCGAGTGGAAGGCGACGAGGTCTTCCTCGCGTTTGAAGATCGAGCCGCACTCCTTCGCCATCGCCTCCAGTTTCTTCGCATCAGCTTCGGTGGCGGGATGCCAGGCGATGCCGGCTTCGATGGATTTCTCCTGCAAATCCATCCACGACGGCGGGAAACCCATCACCACGCCGGGCAACGAGAGCGTCCAACGGTAGGCCAGGTTGATGTCGTCCTGCTGCTCCAGCGGACGATACCACCACTTGCGCGTGCGTTCGGCGCCCTTGGGCCACGCGCCGGAGTTGATTGTCTTGATCGAGAGCACTGCCGCGCCTTTTTCCTTCGCCAACGCCAGCACCTCTTTGCCGAAACCGCGTGTGTAATACTCGACGTAATTGATCGGGAACATGACCGTGTCGAATGCAAAACCGCGCAATGCCGCCAGTGCCGCCTTGGTCGTGTGTGCCGAGAAACCGATGGCACGTATTTTCCCTTCCTTCTTTGCCTGAAGCATCGTTTCCAACGCGCCACCGGGACCGAGCGATGTCTTCACGTCCTCCGGCTTGACGAGGTGGTGCATCTGATAGAGATCGAAGTGATCGGTCTTGAGCCTCTGGAGCGATCGCTCCAGTTCCTCGCGGCAGCCGTCCTTGTCACGCATCTTGGACTTGCAGGCGAGGAAGTAGCGGCTGCGATCGAGGCCCTGCAACGCAATACCCATCTTGATCTCACAGTTGCCTTTGTCATAGGCCGGCGCCACATCGTAGTAGTTGAGTCCTTTATCAAACGCCTTGTGAACCTCCGCCGTGCAGCGCTCCTGGTCGTAGTGCATCAGGCCCAGACCCGCGAAACCGACAACGGAGACATTGAAGCCGGTCCGGCCCAGCACACGCTTCGGCATCTCGCCGGTCTTCGCGCTTGCCGCCTCCGCCTCGCTGACCAATTGAGGCCTGACCCCCAACGCCGCCGCGCCCGCAACTCCACCCATCA
>CAZGGF010000372.1:0-2456 GCA_964524715.1 uncultured Verrucomicrobiota bacterium
CGGCATCATCGGCACCGGCCGCATCGGCGGCGAGGTGGCGCGGCGCGCGGTGGCGTTCGGGATGCGCGTGCTGGCTTATGATCCCTACCTGACGATCAGCCGTGCCAAGGCGTTGCAGGTTGAGATGGTGGAACTGGACGAGATTTTCAAGCAGGCCGATTTCATCACCGTCCACACGCCGTTGACCGACCAGACCCGCGGCATCGTCAACAAGGCTGCGTTCGAGAAGATGAAGAAGGGCGTGCGCATCGTCAACTGCGCCCGGGGCGGTCTTGTCAACGAAGCGGATCTTATCGAGGCCATCAGGGCGGGCAAGGTGGCGGGCGCTGCGCTCGGCGTGTACGAAGCCGGGCCGCTGCCGGCGGACTCGCCGCTGTTGAAACTGCCGAACATCGTCGTCACGCCGCACCTGGGGGCAAGCACCAGCGAGGCGCAGGAGAGCGTCGGCATCGAGATCGGGCAGGCCATTGCCGAAGTGCTTGCGGGCGGCGGCATCCGCAACGCGGTGAACATGCCGAGCCTCGACGCCAAGACGCTGGCGACACTGAAGCCTTATATTGATTTCGCCGAGAAACTCGGCCGTTTGCTCGCGCAATCCGGCCCGCGCCGTTGCGAGAAGCTGGTGGTTCATTACTCCGGCCGCGTTTCGGAGATGGATACCAACCCCATCTCGCGCTCTGTGCTGGTCGGCTTCCTGCGCAGCGCCGAGGGGCGTGAAGTGAACTTCGTCAATGCGCCCATCATTGCCTCCACCATCGGCCTGAAGGTCGAGGAAACCCGCTCCAGTGCGCAGAGCGATTATGCGGAATTGATCACCGTCGAGTCGCACACCGGCGGTCAGCGCGCAAGCGTGAGCGGGACGTTCTACGGTTCGTTGAACAACCCGCGCATCGTGCGGCTCAACGACGTGCCCGTGGAGAGCGTGCCCAAGGGCGTGCTATTCATCATGCAGAACAAGGACCGGCCCGGCATCGTCGGCTGGATCGGCACCATCATGGGCAAGCACAAGGTCAACATCGCGCAGATGACGCTCGGCCGCGACAAGCGCGGCGGCACGGCATTGACTCTCGTCAACCTCGACAGCGAACCCAACGAGGCGGTCCTGGCGGAGATCAAGGCTGACAAGGACATCTACGGCGTGACCGTGGCAAAGCTGTAGACAGAGACGAACGGTTTTGTCGTCGCTTGACGGCAGTGGAAGGGAACGCGGAGATTCCGCGTTCCCTTCGCGTTTTTGGAGAACGGGAGGCAGGGGCTTTCGTCCCCGCTGTCTCAATCGCGATAAACGTTCGCCGTTTCCGCGGCGATGCGGTCCCACGTGAAGCCTCGCTCGACAGCGGCACGGCCGTTCTGCCCCATCCAACGTGCGCGGTCCCAGTCGCTCAGCAGTTCTGCCATCGAACCGGTCAGTTCCGGAACCTGCGATGCAGTCTTCAATCCAGTAACGCCGTGCCAGACGAACTCGTTCGGGCCGCCGTGGTTCGGCGCCACGACCGGTTTGCTGGCGCTCCAGGCTTCGAGGATTACCAGCCCAAATGGCTCGTTGCGGCTTGGCACCGCCACCACATCGGCGGCCTGGAACATCTCCACCAGCCCCTGCCCGGTGCGATGTCCGACAAAACGGCAGACGTCATCCACTTTTAGTTCCTTTGCCCGTTGCTGCAACCGCCAGCGCAAGTCGCCGTCGCCCATGAACACATAGCGCGCCTTCGAGTTGGCTCCGCGCAACTCCGGCAGCGTTTCCATCAGGATATCCGGCCCCTTCTGCTGGGTCATGCGTCCGCTGAAGAGCACCATCGGTTCCCACGGCCCGATGCCGATCTGCATCTTGAGGGGACCCGGATCAAACGGCCCGTCGAAGTGGTGATAGCTGACACCGTTATAGACGACTGAAATCTTCTCGCGTGGCACTTGATAGATCCACATCAGTTCTTCGCGCAACGCGCTGGAGACGGTGATGATCTTTGCCGCCTCGTAGCAGCCGCGCCATTCCATGTCGCGAATCTGCCGGCAACGGCCTTCGTAGAAATTGTTCCCATTCCGACCGTAATCGGTGGAGTGCATCGTCAGCACGAATCGTCGGTTCCGGCCTTTCTTGGCCCATTCGCCGGCAGGCGCGGTAAGCCAATCGTGGCAGTGGACGGCATCGAACGACGCGTGGAGATAGTCCTCTGTCTGCCAGACCGCGTTGATCATGGCGCGGTTCATGTCCCGGATTTCCGCAACGAAATCCCGATTCAGGGCGTGTGCGACGCGATGATAATGGACGCCGTGAATGCGCTCGTAGGCGAGCTGCAGGGGGCCACGGCGTGTGAAGACGTGGATCTCATGGCCGGCACGCTCAAGACCGGCGGCCAGTTCCGTCACGTGAACTGCGAGGCCGCCGACCGCGATCGGGTGCAATGACTCCCACGCGCAAATGGCAATGCGCATAGCGTTGGTATCTCTTCCCGGCC
>CAZGGF010000373.1:0-3256 GCA_964524715.1 uncultured Verrucomicrobiota bacterium
AAGGTCATCATGTTCTGCGTGCCCTGCCCACCGACGCCGATGCAGGCGATGGTGGTCTTCTGGCTGGGCGGGACGTGACCCGGCCCACCGAGTACGTGGCGGGGGACGATGGACAATGCCGCCAGGGCTGCGGTCTTGCCGAGGAACTTGCGTCGTGACATTTCAGATCCGTTGGGGATGGGTGTGTGGTTTCTTGAGGAATCAGTTCTGCTCATCGTTGTTTCTCCGTGTTGTCCGGCTAAAGAGCGGCCATTCGTCACTTCTTCGCAAAAGTCTCTGCCCTGTCTCCCAGAGTCCTTCGATCTCCTCTGGCATGAGGCTGTCGTCGTGTACGATCCAGCGGCATCAATGGGCGTCTGGGCGGCAGAACGCAGTACGCAGTATCACTGCTGGTCGGGATTGACCTGCTCAGTTCCTTTATACAGCCTGCCATCCCACCACTGCACATGACCATCCAAGTACACCACGTTGCCACCAGCGTCACCGTGATTGTCCTTGGGATCGTAGAATCCCGCCTGACTCTCCTTGTCGCTGTCCCATGCCATGCGCAAATTTCCCGGGTTCTTCACCTGGGTGAACCTGAGCGCGCGCTTGCTGGTAAGATAGGGATTGTACTCGTATTGGTACTCCTTGCTGAGGCCGTAGGGCGAGGTACGGCTGGGGCACTTGAAGACTTTCAAATTCCGCGTGTAATTCTTCCGGTAGAATGTATTCAGTTGTTTCTCCAACAACAACGGCCCGTTGGCTTTCGGATCGTCGTAGTATGGAAGCAGGTCATCATTGTCCTTTGCGTAGGCAACTGCCATCTTGTGGATTTCCCTGAGATTGTTCGCACAGATAACACGATTGCCTTTTTCGCGCACATGAGTGATGGCCGGCAGGAGCATGCCTGCCAGGATGCCGATGATGACAATCACCACCAGCAACTCCACCAACGTAAAGCCTTCGTGGCGACGAATCCGATGGACCAAGTCTTTCATCATTCTGATTAAACTATATCACGCGCCGCCGTTGCGGCCAGCTTCTTTTCCACAACAGGATGGGGTTTGACAACAGGCAGGCAGAAGTGGATAAGCGCGGTGCGCGACAAACCATCCATGAAAACAACATCCCGTCTCCTGTTCGCCGGCGTGTGCGCCGGTTCCTTTTTCATCATGTCCGCCGCCGCGGAACCTGCCGCGCCGCATGTCAAATGGCTGCCGGCGACAGCGGAGAAACTGCCGCGGTGGCGCGGTTTCAACCTGCTGGAGAAGTTCAACGTGGGCCGCAACCAGCCGTTTGTGGAGGAGGACTTCAAACTCATCCAAAAGCTGGGTTTCAACTTCGTGCGCCTTCCGATGGATTACCGTTGCTGGATCAAGGACAAGGACTGGGAGAAGTTCGACGAAGCGAGGCTCAAGGAGATTGACCAGGCGGTCGAATGGGGCCGCAAATACGGCATCCACGTCTGGATCAACTTCCATCGCGCGCCCGGCTACACGGTCGCCAGGCCGAAAGAAGCGACCGATCTGTTCACCGACGCGAAGACCCAGGAGGTTTGCGCCAAACACTGGGCGGAGTTTGCGCGGCGCTACAAGGGCATCCCCAACACCCAACTCGGTTTCAACCTCTTCAACGAGCCGGCGAACATCGAGACCAACCTTTACGTGAACGTCGTACGCAAGATGGCCGAGGCCATTCGCGCCCAGGACCCGAAGCGGCTCATCATCTCCGACGGCATGCAATGGGGCCAGACGCCTATCTTCGAATTGCGTCCGCTGAAGATCGCCCAAGCCACGCGTGGCTATGCGCCCGGCGAGTTGACGCACTACAAGGCGAGTTGGGCCAACGGCGACCGGTTCCCGCTGCCGAAGTGGCCCAAGCTGCTTGGTCCCAACGGCACATTGCTCAGCCCCACCAAGAAAGAAGGCTCCCACCCTCTCGTCATTGACGGCCCGTTCAAGACTGAAACCGCGATGCGGTTGCACGTGCTCGGTGTTTCCAGTCGCGCGATGCTGGTCGTGGAAGCCGACGGCACGAGACTTTGGGAGAAGGAATTCAAGACCGGCTCCGGCGAGGGCGAGTGGAAGAAGAGCGAGTTCAAGCCGGAATACAAACTCTACTTCTGCACCTACGACCGCGACTACCCTGTCACCGTGCCCGCCGGCGCAAAACAGGTAAAAATCTTCGTCGCCGCGGGCGATTGGATGCAAATCAGCGAACTGGGCTTCAAACCCGCCGGTGCCGACCGCGAGGATGTGCTGCCACTTGCGCAGAGGTTTGCCGAGAAGCCGCCCCCCATCTGCTACAAGGCCGGCGCGCAACCCGCTCCGTTTATGGGCATGCCGATGCAGGACCGCGCGTGGCTGTGGGAGAAGAACATCAAACCGTGGAAGAAACTCGAAGCCAAAGGCGTCGGCGTCATGGTCGGCGAATGGGGATCGTATAACAAGACCCCTCACGATGTCGTCCTGCGCTGGGCCGAGGATTGTCTGGTCAACTGGAAGAAGGCCGGTTGGGGTTGGGCGCTCTGGAACTTCCGCGGCAGCTTCGGCGTTCTCGACAGCGAGCGCGCCGACGTGCAATACGAGGACCTCGACGGCCACAAGCTCGACCGCAAGCTTCTGGACCTCTTGCAGCGTTACTGAGCGCCAGCCCTGCTCGTCATATACTGCCTCTCGCCAGTGCGACCCATATGGCGATATTCAGCGTGACGAACACGACGAAAATAACGATGTCGGTCCAATGAGGTCTCGATGAACCCAAAGGGTCGAAATGCTGGCCGGCAAAAAACATCGGGGCGCCGCATTTCTTGCACACCGACGTCCCCGCTGTCATGAAGGGCATCAGCAAGAAACTCGACGCAATCCCCGCGAGTAACACCAGTAGGAGTTCGCCCGCGAGAATGCTGATGAGGTAATACCACGGAAAATGCTCGCGAAGCGAAAGCACCCACAAGGGGATGGCTGCCATCGCTGCCGCAATCACATGAAAGAGTGACAACAAATTCGCACCTATGACCGAGCGATGATAGCCGCAGTGCTTTGTGCAGGTGTAGTCGGCAATTGTGTGGCTGAAGAAACGCATGTGACTTCGTGCCTAATGTCTGAGGTCAGCGATGCGGCGAAGCCGCATTCGCTGTATCGTTTGGTTCGGCCGTTATTCTTCTCTTTCTGAAGTCCTCAAATGGATCCTTTATCCATTCCACCAACTCATCAGACCATCTACCACTTGGTTGGCGGGATGGATAAACGCCAACCATATCTGCACCGTCTCC
>CAZGGF010000374.1:0-3160 GCA_964524715.1 uncultured Verrucomicrobiota bacterium
ATGACTCCAATGAATTGAGGACGCGTTCACGATCGTGCCGAAACGATTGTCACCGGCAACGACCCGCGCATCTTTGCACTTCACTCGCCGCGTGTCACGAACTTGGTGCGATGAGTCACGCTGTCCAACGGCGATCCACCTTCGTTCATTCAGGCGGGCTGCTCCAAATGCCGGATATCTTTTTGAACGCCATGACGAAAAACCCGATGATTCCACCGATGATCCCGCCGATGATCATGCCCTTCACGTAACCTGGTAATTCGTCAAAGGAAGGTATCATGTCCGGTTCAAATCGCAGGCTGTTGACCATGCGTTGAAACAGGGGCTCCAGCCGTGCCCAATCGGTGTTGCGCGCGGAGCAGGTGATGATGAAGGTCTGCCTCTTGTGTGGAACTGAAACCTGCCAATGCCGGATCGGTGCGCGGCCGCGAGGCCACAAGGTTTGCCAGTGAGCGGTAACGGCATTGATGCCGGCCACTGTGGCGAAGGAGACCTGGACATCGGACACGTTAATGCCAGTCTTTCGGAACCCGTCCGTGATCGTGGCAGAGTACTTGCTGCACATGTTGGTATCGATGGGAATAGCGCCACGGGTAATCACGACGTTGAGGTTCTCGGCAAATTCCTGGTAGGCCGGATTGTAGACCGCCACAGCCATACGATTTAGGTCTACTTGCTTGATGTTTGGCGCCACGGATTCCAGCGCCTTGCCAGCCTTCTGAGTCTGCTCCTTGGTGGCAATAACCCAGCTGGCGGGATACTCGAATGAAAACCCCTGTTGGCCTTTGAATTCCTTCGCTCCTTCTCCGGAGGCTGGCGGCGCAGCCGCAGCATCGGGTTTCATCTCATGGGTCGATGACGCAGCAGCACCATTCGTTGCGGGAACTGACATCGTACTCAATTTCGCCAACGCATCCTCCGCTGCGGCTTTCACGGTCACATCATCGTCAGTAAGAAGTGACGTCAAGTTGGTCACGACCGACTTATCTCCGATGTCGCCCAACGCCTGCGCAACAGCCCGACGCCCGTCTGCATTGGCGCGGGACAGACCCTGAACAAGCGGCGCCACAGCAGGCTGGCCAATCCTCACGAGCGCGCTGCCAGCAACCAACCGAACCGCTGCGTGGGAATCGTTGAGGCACTTCACCAGCAAAGCGATGGATTCCGTATCCCGCATCCCGACGAGTGATTGAGCAGCTTTGATCCGGTTGAATGGATGCTGGCTCTGGAGTTGTTGTGCCACCTCCTTGAGGTCAGTCTGTTGTGCGAAGACACCGCAGCACAGTGTCATCGCGAGGACGATTCCGATTACAATCACCCTGGATGTTTTCATTCGTTTGCCTCTGCAAGCGTTCCTCAAACTGTCAGCGTGAAGCATAACCCGGATTTCGGTCTCTTCAACCTCCGAAGTCTGCCTCAACGCGGCGTGACGCCGTGACCGGCTGTGATAAGAGCAACGGTGATCTGCGCCCGATTTAGCTTGTAGCCCCCACGAAAAGGATTCTCAGCCATGAACAGCGGCGTGTCGAGGTCGGCAAACCGAAACCCGCCCAACCCGGCCGCGAAACAGGCGGAGACAGTCATCGCGAGGATGGATTCGATGTTACCGCCGATCATTAAGCTGAGACGGTGCGCGCGCGCCACGCGTGCGATATCGAGCGCGACGGCAATGCCGGCTTTCATCAGTTTGATGTTGATGACCTGCACCGCTCGTTTTCGCGCCACACGCTGAGCGTCCCGCGCCGAACAAACACTTTCGTCGGCCGCGACGAGCCAGCCGGTTTCCTCACCGAGCGCGCGCATGCCATCGAGGTCGTCCTTGGCAAGCCATTGTTCCAGCAGCGCGGGAACGATCCGAAGACGCTTGATACCACAGGCCAGTTCCCGGGCCTCGGTGCGGGAAATCCCGGCGTTGCCATCGAGAATGAGCGGAGCTTCCGGCGAAACTTCATGCACCGCTGCGATGCGCGCAAGATCGTGAGCAGGTCCGTGCCGGCCACCGACTTTCATTTTGATGGAGCGGATGCCGCGCCCGACAATGGCGCGGGCAGCCGCGGCGGCCTCGGCAGGCGAGCCGGTGGTCACAGTCATGTCGGTTTCAAGCTTCACGCCAGCGCCGCCAAAATAACGCCACAGCGGCACGCGCTCGCGGCGTTTGAGCGCATCGAGCAGCGCCGTCTCGAACGCGCATTGTGCCGCGCCGCAATTCCGGCCTCCACGCCGGGAAAACTCGGCGGCCAGGGCGCGCCAGGCGCGGGCGTTGTGGCCGGGCAGCCACTCGCGCGCCTGAAGGAGCACGCGCAACGCGCCGGCCTGCGTTTCTCCGTTGTAGGCGGCGAAAGGCGCCGCTTCGCCATAGCCGCGCGTGCCGTCGGCGAGTTCGATGGTCACGAGCACGTTGTTGGCCGTCACCTGTGCGCCGCCCGAGATGCCAAACGGCGCGAACAATGGAATATCGAGTGGCTCCACCTCAATGGAACGGATGCAGGTCGGGGAAGAATTCTTTGTGGTCACGACCGATGATTAACACGCTGCTGGCGGAGAATTCCAGTCTGTTCGCCGCCCGGTGGATGTGCCGCCTTGATCACTTATGCGCTTGTTTGGAGTTTGGTGTGAGGCTAGGCTTGAAACTCTCACGGAGAATCACGAAATGCCTGAAAGCCAAAACCCCACTGTCGAACCGGTCGCGTCCGTTGACCCGAAATCGAATTCAGTCCTTCAGATCGCCCAAAAGGCCAGTCTGGATCCCAACCTGCTCTATGAAGCGGTGATCGAGTTGTCCAACGAGGGACTGCTCACCGCCGGCTGCGTCAACCACGCCGCGCGAATCCTGCTGACCCAGCTCGGGCTGCCGGCGTATTTCTTCCGGCACATTTCCAAGGACGCCCTCAAGCGCGTGCTGCGCGTCATCGGCACCAACATGCAAGGGGAGAACGGCGAATTCGTCCTGCGCGGGGCCGTCTCGGAGGTGCAGTTCGACGTGGACGGTGGCGTGCAGGTGCGCATCGCCACCGCGCAAACCCGCGACCGCATGGAGGTCGTGCTCAATCCCGTCATGGCCGGCCATCGGGTGGAGTATTACTTTGGCCACGCACATCAGTATTACACCTACATCATCCGGCCCGATCCGTGCCCGGAAGTCGCAGAACTGAAACAGGGC
>CAZGGF010000375.1:0-7479 GCA_964524715.1 uncultured Verrucomicrobiota bacterium
TAGGTGGCGGGCAGGGCTAGGTGCTTGCGTCGGCGCGCCGGTAGGGCTGCAATTCAGCCAGCATGCTGGGCGGCACCTTCGCGTCCAATTCGCAGCGCCCGCCCACAAATCTCTTCTGCAACACCTGGCCGTCGCGATGGATGCGCGCAACCAGCGCGGTTTGATTGGTGGGAATGGCAAGCCGCACAAACTCGTGCTTCGGCGTAAGCTGAATGCTTAGCTCGCTCAGCAGCATATCGAAGCCCGTCTTCTTCAGCGCGCTGATGGCGATGGCGTTGGGCGTCTCACGGCTCAGCCGGTCAAGCAGCGTGCGGTTCTCCACAAGGTCGGTCTTGTTCAGCGCTGTCACGGTGGATTTTTGGGCCGCCTTCAGGTCGAGGAGCACCTGGTTGACGGCCGCGATCTGGTCGAGCACCTGCGGATGGCTGGCGTCCACGACGTGAATGAGAACGTCCGCCTCGACGACTTCCTCGAGCGTGGCATAGAAACTGTCCACGAGGTGGTGCGGGAGCTGGCGGAGGAAACCGACGGTGTCGGTGAGCAGCACGTTGCGATTGTTGGCAAGCCGCAGCCGGCGTGTCGTGGGGTCCAGCGTGGCGAACAATTTGTCTTCGGCGACGACATGGGCGTCGGTGAGCGCGTTCAGGAGCGTGCTCTTGCCGGCATTGGTGTAACCGATGATGGCCACGATGGGCCACTCATGCCGCCGCCGGCCACTGCGCATCACTGCGCGGTGTTTGCCGACCTCGGCGATTTCGGCGCGCAGCCGCCGGATGCGCTCCTCGATGCGGCGGCGGTCCACCTCCAACTGAGTCTCGCCGGGGCCGCGTGTGCCGATGCCGCCGTATTGACGCGAGAGGTGAGTCCAGAGCCGCGTCAGCCGTGGAAGCATGTATTGAAGTTGCGCCAACTCAATCTGAAGCTTGCCCTCACGTGTCCGAGCGCGCTGGGCAAAGATAGCGAGGATCAGCTCGGTGCGGTCGAGAACCTTACAGCCAAAAATCTTTTGCAGGTTGCCGGCTTGGGCGGGTGTGAGATCGTTGTCGAAGATGACCGAAGTGACGCGCTCTGCTTCGGAGACTCCGGTGATGTATTTCGCGGCCAGCTCCTCTGCCTTGCCGCGGCCGATAAAGTGCGCAGGCGTCGGTTCGGTGAGTTTCTGGGTGGCGCGGTCCACAATCAGAGCCCCCGCCGAACGCGCCAGCTCTGACAGCTCGTTGAGGCTGTCGGATGCCTGCCAATGGTCGCGGCCTGTGCGTTCCAATTCCACCAGCAGCACCCGCTCCTGGAGTTGTGTCTGTGTATCAATCAGTTTTTTCGTCGTCGTCTCTCTCCTGCCGTTTGAACCTACCGTTGCGATTGCGCGAGGTCAATGCCGCTCAAGCTCGGCACAAATGCCAAACTCCCGCAATTCCGCCGCCAGCCGTTCCAGAGGCAGGCCGATGACGTTGGAATAGCTGCCGTCAATACTTGCAACGATGGCCGGTCCTTCCTGGATCGCATAGGCGCCGGCTTTGTCCAGCACGTGGACGGCGGCGATATATTGCTCGATGTCCGTTTCGCCAAGCGGGCGAAAATGGACACATGTCTCGACGGCAAATGACTGCTCGCGGTTTGCCGCGCGACAAGTGAGGCAGACACCGGTGATAACCACGTGGCTGCGGCCGGAAAGGCTTCGCAACATACGTCGCGCATCGTTGAGGTCGCGCGGTTTTCCAAAAACCTCGTTGCCGAGCACCACGATGGTATCCGCGCCGAGAACCAGTGCGTCGGGATGCTTGGGGGCGACGTCATGGGCTTTGACCCTGGCGTTATGAATGGCGAGGTCGTGGAAACTGGAGGGATGCTCGTCGCGTTCGTCCGCGCCCGTCGGCAGAACGTCGAACTGCAAGCGGAGTGACCGCAGCAGTTCGACCCGGCGGGGGCTGGCGCTGGCGAGAATCAATTTCATGGCGTCGGATGATAGCGGTTTGTGCCGGCGATGGAATTGAATAAGTTGAGCTGGTGGGTGCTGCAAAGAACACCATGCGGTTCAGTATGAGCGATAGTTTCGGGAAGGGGGGCAGGAAGATGAAAACGCTTGCGATCCCGCCCTTGGCGCGTTGCGCTCGGCGTCGGGATTTGCTTTTGCGACGCGTGCGGTTAGACTCATTCTTATGAACCATCCGCTTTCAAGTCAGTTGATCGCTTTTGGCGATAAACGGCCCGTGCTGGGGCCGCAGACTTTCGTGGCGGCGGGTGTGCGGCTCGTGGGAGAGGTGACACTGGGCGAGGGTGCCAGCATTTGGTTTAATACCGTTCTGCGTGGCGATATTGCGCCGGTCGTCATTGGTGCGTTCACCAACATTCAGGACAACTCCACTTGTCACGTCGCGGACGGCTTGGGCTGTATTGTGGGTGCGTATTGCACTGTTGGCCATCAGGTGACGCTGCATGCATGCACGATTGGCGACGAAACGCTGGTTGGCATGGGGGCGATCGTGATGGACGGGTGTGTTGTTGGCAACCAGTGCATCATCGGCGCGAATGCCCTTTTGACGAAAGGACTGCATGTGCCCGACGGCTCGCTGGTCTATGGCGCCCCGGCAAAGGTGGTCAGTTCGTTGGGCGCGGCCGAGCGCAGCAAGCTTCGCGCCTCAGCGGAGAAGTACGTGAAGCTGGCGCGTATCTACTTGGCGGCGTCGGGTGAGCCTAATAACCGGTAAGAACTATTTCCCGGACGCTGCAGCAAGCGAGTGCGGGTTGTTGCGGACGTAGTGGAAAAGGTACTGCTGGGCATAGCCGGCATAAGGACCGAAATAACTCCGGTGAAACTCCACCAATCGGCGGCGCGTCACACGGCGTTTGCCGGCGAAATAGAGCTGCCGCAGCGCACGCTCGATCCATACGTCGATCGGGAACGCCTCCTGGCGTCCCCATCCAAACAGCAACGCGCAATCAGCGACTTTTGGACCGACGCCCGGCAGCTTCGTCAGTTCCTCAACCGCTCGCGGATAATCCATGGTTGCGATTGTCTCCAGCCGCACTTTGTCCGAATCAATCATCTGCGCGGCCGCCAGCAAGTTCTTGGCGCGGAATCCCATTTTGCATGACCAAAGCTGTTTATGCGTTGCCCGCGCCACGGTTGCTGCTGACGGAAACGCGAAACCAGTGCGGCCGTCGGTTTCAAATGGTTCGCCCAGCGTTCGACAGAGGTTGTCCACAACCTGGCAGATTTGGACAAACTGCTTCGCGGCTGAACAGATGAATGACGCAAGACATTCCCATGGATCTTGCCGAAGAAGCCGCATTCCGCAGCCGAACGCCACGGCGCGCTGCATGTGCGGGTCTTTGGGAAATGTGCGCACAATGGCGGCGATGTCCTCGTGAAGTTGAAAGTAGTGTGCCAGTGTTTCAGCCGATGCGCCCGAGAGCATCAGCTTGTCACCGATTTGGGCCGCACGGACAACGGTTTGGCCGATGACGCCTTCGTAATTGCCGTCAGCCAGTCGGCGCCAGCGGAACGCCTGACCGCACTCCAGCGTGTGGCCGAGATGAAAATTACTCACGGTGACTAGCATGCGGCACTCTAATCCACGCCATTTGTGAGGCAAGTGGGCATGTTTGCTTTTGTTTTTGGCTTTCCACTTGCTGGAGTCGCATTGCCTTCCTATATTGCGCCGGCCGTGAGCCGTCCAAGGTGGTCGCAAACGCCTGCGGTTCGTGGCAATGGAATATGGCCGGAATCTCCTTACATCAAGTGCAGCGCATGGGGCTTCAGCAAATGCTGGCGCCTCACATGCAGCTCAATCTCCAAATGCTTCAGGCGGCCACGCCGGAATTGTGCGAGTTGGTGAAGAAGGAGTTGGAGCGAAATCCCACCCTGGAGGAGGTTCCGCAGGAAAGCGTCAGCCTCGACCAGCCGCCGGAGACCACCGGCGAGGCGCCGCGCGATGGCCGTGCGGAAACGTCGGACGATTTCCGGCAGGAGTTTGCGGCACTCAAACAGCTCGACGACGAGTGGCGGGACTACTTTACGCAGGGCAGCCGGAACTACAGCCGCAACGCCGAGGATGAAGAGCGCCGCCAGTTCCTTTTTGATTCGATCGTCCAGCCGGAATCGCTCCAGGAACACCTGTTCGGCCAGCTTGGCACCAGCGAAGCCGGGGACGAAACGCGCCACGCCGCGGAGATCATCATTGGCAGCCTCAATGACGATGGCTATCTGACGGCACATGAGGAGATGGCTGCTGCGCTGGTTGAGTTTGCTTTGCAGGTTTGTGCTCGCAGCCGCCAGGCTGGCGAACCGTCCGTGTTGTGGGCACGGGCGGTCATCGAAAAAGAACTGACTGAATCATTTGAGCGATCCAAACGCGGGCAACTGCTCGGCTGGCAGGAGCGATTGCATGACATCTGCCGCCAGTTGATTGAGTCGGAAGCAGCCAAACAAACGCCACCACCTGCAGCGACCACGCCTGCGTCAGAGCCTGTCAACGAGAACGCAATGAAGCCGGCGCGCGAGGCGATTGAGCGCCTCCGTCAGGAACTGGCGCGGCTGTTGCGCGCGGTCGTCGAGGAAGACGGCCCCATGCCGGTGCCGCGCGAAGTATTGGCGGAGGTTTTTACCGGCGCAAGGGCGGAGGAACTCGATGAAGTGCTGCAGGCCGGCCACCGGCTCGACCTGCCGTTGTTGTTCCTGCGTCCGGCGCCGGAGGTCACGCTCGAGACGATGCGCCGGGCTCTCGATCTGGTGCAGGCGCTCGATCCGGTCGGTGTTGGCGCGCGGACTCTGGGCGAGTGTTTGTTGATCCAACTGACGCGGCTCGACAAGGCAGACAAGCTGGAGGCGCGGATCGTACGTGACCATCTTGCGTTGCTGGCCAGCCGCGACATGCCGAGGCTCGCTGCCGCACTCGGTGTCACAGTGGAAGAGGCGCAGCAGGCCGCCGAGAGCATCAGCCGGCTGGAGCCGAAACCGGGCCGTATGTTTGGGGCCGAAATCAACCCCTACGTCGAGCCGGACATTGTTGTCGTGAAAGACCGCGACGAGTTCGTCATTCTCCTCAATGACGAACGCATTCCCCATTTGCGGATCAGCGATTCCTACCGTGAGATGATGGCGGAGGAAAACGCCACGCCCGAAGTGGTTCAATACGTTCGCGAGCGCATCCAGGCGGGCAAGTTCCTCATTCGCAGCATTGCTCAGCGCCAGCAGACGATCCAGAACATAGCCAGTGAGATTGTCCGGGCGCAGCGCGAGTTCTTTGAGAAAGGTCCCGGACACCTGCGGCCGTTACGCATGGGCGACGTCGCCTACCGTTGTGGCGAGACGTTCAAGGTTGTTGACGGCGTCGAGAAGGCCGTTTGCCCCTACTGTGGTGCGTTGACCGATATCGTGGAAAACGACGGCAACCGCCGCGAAGCCGATTGCCCGAACGCTGAAACGGACGATTTCAGCCGCCGGCGCCATCGCAGCCGTGTGCCTGGCAAGGAACTGGACAATCCCCGGGTGCTCGGCGTCCACGAGACCACCGTCAGCCGCGCCAGTGCCAACAAGTACATGGCAACGCCGCATGGTGTGTTCGAGATCAAGTACTTCTTCACGTCCGGCTACACCACTGCCAGCGGCGAAGCGCTTGCCAGCCAGCGCGTCAAGGACCTGGTCAAGGAGGTGATCGAGAAGGAAAATCCGGCGAAACCGCTGGCCGATCAGGAGATTGTGGCCCTTCTCAAGCAGCGCGGTCTGGATATCGCCCGCCGCACGGTGGCGAAGTACCGTGGTGAATTGAACATCCCCTCGTCCAACGCACGGGTCAAGAGCAACGGTGCCGCAAACGCGACACCTGCCCCGGCATCTCCGCCTGCGTCCTGATATTGTGGCAGCGGCGAGAAACGCATTGACTGACGGGGAAGTTCTGGCACGATGCGCGTGCTTTGTTGCGGAACCGAGTCGTTTCGGAAACCAAAAACACTCTCAGGAGAATTGGCCATGGCTACGAAAGCTGAATTAAAAGCGTTGTTGAATGCACCCATCCCGCTTGCACCGAACACCTACATCCATTTCTACAACGGCGGCAAGCTGCGTGCAGAATTCATGGGTGAGGCCCACCCGAAGGATGATTTCCGTTCCGAGGAGTGGATCTTCTCGACCAACCGTGCCTACACCCCCGGCCGTCCTGAGAAAGAGAATACGCCCACCAAGGGTTACAGCATCGTCAAGTTGCCCTGCGGAGAGACCGTCCTGTTGACGGAGCTGCTCAAGGCATTCCCGAACGAGACGCTCGGCGCGAAGCACTTCAAGAAGTTCGGCGCCACCCTCGGCGTGCTCGTTAAAATTTTTGATGTGGGCAAAGGCGCGCACATCCCCGTGCACTGGCACCCGTCGCCGGAGTTCTCGAAGAAGTTTCTGAACAACCCGTTTGGCAAGAACGAGTCGTGGATTCTGATGGGTGTTCGCCCTGGCGCGAAGACGTGGGTCGGTTGGAAGAAGAAGGTGACGGTGAAGGAGTTTGAAAAGTGGATGGACGCGCAGGACGTGGAGGCGATGCGCGCTCATATGCATGAGATCAAACCGAAGGTCGGCGATGTGACCTATACCACCGCGGGCATTGTCCACTCCATCGGTGAGGGATGCTGCATCCTCGAGCCGCAGGAACCCACCGACTGGAACATCCTTGCCGAATACGAAGGGCCGTATCCCTACAAGCGCGAGCAGGCTGCGTGCGGTCTGACGTGGGACAAGGGTCTGCAGGCGGCGGACTTCTCGGTCATGAGCGAGTCGTTCCTCAAGAACCGCATTTGCCGCAAGCCGGTGAAGGTTCGCGGCACGGGCAAGAACAAGGAAGAGAAGTTCCTGCCGGATTCCGCGAGCAAGTATTTCTGGGAGACCAAGCTCACCGTCGCCGACAAGATGAAGATGCCGGGTGACCGGGGCTTCTATTGCTTCGTCACGCTGCAAGGCGAAGGCAAGCTCGTCGGCCCGTGGGGCGAGACGCCCACCCAGCGCGGCAAGTCGTTCATGATCCCGCGCTGCCTGCCGGGTTACGAAATCGTCAGCACCGGCCGCCGTCCGCTGGAAGTCATCACCGGCTACCCGCCGAAGATCTGAACCTGAAATCTCAAATCTGAAATCGAAGGAGACACCTCACATGGCAAAGATACCGAAGAAGATGAAGGCGCAGGTTTTCTACGAGAAGGAGAAGATGCGGCTTGAGGACATTCCCGTCCCGCAAATCTGCGACGATGAAGTCCTCGTGCGCGTGAAAGCCTGCGGCATCTGCGGCTCCGACGTTGCCTACTACTTTGGCAACAGCCCGCTGGAGACACCCACCGGCAAAGGCCCGCTTGTGCTTGGCCACGAATTCACCGCCGAGGTGGTCGCGGTTGGCGCGGTGCCGGCGAAGATGAAGCTGTTCAAGGAAGGCGACCGCGTTGTCGTCAATCCTGTCCAGCACTGCAACGCCTGTCCCATCTGCGCGAAAGGCCTGACCAACTTGTGCG
>CAZGGF010000376.1:0-6401 GCA_964524715.1 uncultured Verrucomicrobiota bacterium
CATTCAGCGGATACTGCGGCATGGCTAGGCAGTCGTAAGTCCACGCCATGCGGAGGCTGCCCGGTTGAAGATCCAACAGCGTGCGGTCGCTTGCATCGGGACGTCCGACGGTAATCCGGTGCGGCGTGGCGAAAGCGTAGGAGAAATCAACCTTGGGCGGCACGCCACCGTCCGTCTGCCCCGCCTCGCTGACAGCGGCCGTGGCCGCGAGAGCCAGGGTTTGTAGCACATAGGCAAGTGCGGCGGTCCAGAGCGGTGACGAGGTGGAGAAGACCTTCCAGAAGGGACGAAGTGTGTTCTTCATAATCGGTGACCACAGCATGTCACGTGGTTCGGAAGATGTCTCAACATCCTTTTGGGTATGTTTTACATATCTTTCGAAATCCTCTAGTCTTTCGGGATATCGCCGTATCACATGAGCACCTCATTGACCGCAAACGTTGATTTCGACCATCTGGCGAACTCGCCAGAGTTCGCCGAGTTCACTGCCATTTTGAAGAAACTGACCGGCGTGGTCATGGCACTGAACGAACCGGCAAGCGGCGTCATCCGGCGCGAGTTCAAGGAAAGGGATGCCAACCCCGTGTGCAGACTGATCCGAGCCGATCGCATCGGACTGCGCCGCTGCGTCGCGTGCGACCGGCGGCACCACTCGCACGTAGCGGCGTCGGGCAAGGCGCAGCGATACGTTTGTCACGCGGGCTTCTGGGACATTGCCGTCCCTGTCTTCGTGTTTGGGCGACACGTGGCAACCATCTCCAGCGGACAGCTCTTGCGCGAGCCAAAATCACGCACAGGGTTCAGGAAACTGCGCAAACGACTCCATTGGCTGGAGGTTTCCAATTGCGACCTGCGCGCCGCCTACGAAGGCGCGCCCTACCTGCCGCGTGAGGAGATCACCTGCGTCATGCGATTGCTGAAACTATTTGCCCGGCAGCTTTGCGAGAGCGCCCAGCAAATCCGTGACCTGCAGGCGCAGTTGGAGCGCGTCGAGATCCGGCGCGCGCGGGAATTTGTGGAACGTGAATTCAGCAACGCATCACTGGCGCTGCGCGAAGTCGCCAAATATGCCGGTCTTTCTCTGGCTCATTTCTCGCACGTATTCCGGCAAACAACCGGAACAAGCTTCACCCATTTCGTCCAAGCCAAACGCGTCGCGAAAGCGAAAAAGCAGCTTGCGGAGACCAAACACTCCGTCACCGACATCTGTTTCGCGTGCGGTTTCAACAGTCTGACGCATTTCAACCGCGTCTTTCGCGCCTTTGAACGCTGCAGTCCAAGCCACTATCGGCAATCGCTTCCCAAGCAGCGCTGAAGAGCCCCACGACGACAGCGCAGGCACCGGCCGCAAGGCAGCAAGGACAGAGAAAGGCTGTCCCGCGGTTCAGTCTTTTTCCCATGGCGCACGGAGCCTGGGCTTCTCGGTGAGGAACTCCAGGCCAGCGCGCAGTTTGCCGGAGCGCATGAAGAATGGGTGGAAACCCTCCTTCTTGATGCCGTTGCCGTCGTAGCGGTCGCGGCGGGTGGAGATGGCCCTGCCCTCGCGCAACGCCCAGCCCATCCAGCCAAGGCCGGCAGCAGAGAGAAGTTCCGTGTAGTATCGCGCCACTTCCGCGCGCGTGGCGTCGCTGAGGCTGCCGGGGATGCACTCGTTGACCAGCAGTGGTTTGCCGTGCGTCTTGCGCATCGCGTGATAGCCGGTGATAAGGGTTTCAAGCGCGGCGCGTGTATGCGGATACGGATGCGCACAGAGCACGTCCATCAGCGGCGCGAACGTTTCGATGTTTTTGCCGTTCATCGTGCCGATGGTGATCGGCTGTTTCGCGCCACACGCGCGCACCGTCTCCGCCATCAGCTTGAGCCACGCGAACTCCTTCTTGTTCACGTCGCTGGTCTGGTCGTGGGCCTGAGGTTCGTTGCAGAGGTCCCAGATGAGCACGCGGTCGTCGTTCGCAAGGGGTGCGACGAGCGCGCGCACGTAACCCAGTTGCGGTTTCCAGTCGCGAAACAACGTCTCGGTGTAGGTGCCGCCGTAGTCCCATTGATAATCGTGCCACCGATTGAAGATGCACGGCATCGTCTTCATGCCGCACTCGGCGATGGCCTTCACGGCGTCGAGGAAATTCGCCGTGACCCTCTCCGGGTCGGCCATCCACGCGGTAAACTCGATCCAAAGCCGGATGCAGTTGGAGTGAACCTGTCGCGCGAGCGCGACCTCTTCGCGGAACCGCGCGCCGTCGTAGTTCCACCATGCCTCCTCGATGCGCGCACCCCACGATGGCACAACGCTGAATCCGCGCAACCAACCGTAATCGGAATACACGTGCAAAGTGGGCTTTGGGGCGACCGGCGGCTCCGTCGCACCATGAGTGCGCGCGATGCCGATGGCATACGCAGCCACCGACGCAATGGCACCCAACGCATCCCGCCGGGTTATGTCTCTTGCAGTGTTGCTCATCTTTCCTTTCTATCCTGAATGACCGTAAACGAACAAAACCGCGGCAGGCCTTGTCCTGAACTGGATTACTCGTTCTGTTTTGGCTTGTTGGTGATGGTCGCTGCAGTGCGCAGCGAAACGCTCTTTGCCAGGTCGGCCACCTCGCGGTCGCCCAGCAGGCCACTGTAGATACGCACGTTGCCGAGAGCGCCGTGGAAGTTGTTGTTCGGGCTGCGTTCCCACAGGCGCCATGCGCCGAGGCGGAACGCGGCGAGATCCAGCGGCACCTCGGTATCGAGCGGAATGTCGGTGTCTTTCCGTCCGTCCACGTAGAACTGGATGTTGCCGCCGGGGCGGGAATCGCAAACGACGGCAAGATGATGCCATTGGCCGACGGCAAGCGGGCGTTTGGCGCGGCGATGAATCCAACTGGTTCCGCCGACGTTGATGGCGACATTGGGTGTGCCATCGCGCAGCAGGCTGAAATGAAAAGCCGATTGCTGCGCGGTGCTCGTGAACAGCAGCGGACTCCACGTGTTCTTCGTCTCGCCCACCTTGACCCAGAGCGCCACACTGAGTGTCTCGTGCGCGCCGAGTCCGCCGGCCTCGACATAGCCGTTGCCGTCGAACTTCAGCGTCTCGCCAAGCTTCGCATCGGGTGTACGCGAAGCACGGACAATCCTGGCGTCGTGTTTGTTGCCGGAGGCGTCGAGGGTGCGCCCACCTCTGTCTTCGTCAAATCTCCACCATGCGAGCAATTGTGCGGAGACGCGCGGCGGACGCACCGGCTCGGGCATGATGCCACTCGCGCTGGCCAGTGTCGGCACAGGCCGGAAATCAGGGCGCTTCTGATACCGGATGTTGCGCCGGCCGAAATAGGAACCATAGAACGGCGCGTTGGCATCCACCCATGTGACGAGCTTGATGAATTCTTCGCGCGAGAGCTTTACGTCATGGTGGCCCTTGCGCAACACGTCCACGAGCCTGCTCCGATGCGACCCATAGGTATAAGGCGGCACCGCTGGCGCGTGAGCCATCGAACCACCGACGGTGAAATACGACGGCGGGTCTTTCATCCGCGGGCCGGTCCATTCCTGGATAAAGTTGACCATGCCTTTCGTGATGAGTTCCTCGTAGGACCGGTTGAAGTGCTCGGTCATCTCGTTTGTGAGGTTGAGCTTTGCACCCGGTTCGCTGCCGCTGTGACAGCGCACGCAGTGCTTGTCGAGAGTCGGTTGCACGTCGCTGGTGTAGTGAATAGGCCGTGGCGCGGTTTCGCCGGGTTGCGGCACCGGCTTGACAGGCGGCTGGCACAAGGCGGCAAGCCGCTTCGGCTGCGGTGATTGGACGCGATGTTCATGGCAGCCGATGCAGGAACGGTTCTCGCCGGGTTTCAGGTTGACGAAGGTCCGCATCTTCTGGACCTCCATGAAGTTCTCGTCGAGAGCCTGAAGATAGATGCTCTTGTCGGCGGGCACGGTGAAGTATGCCGACCCATCTTCGTGGACTGGCACGATGCCGTGCAGTACCGCGACCCAGATGTGCGTATAATAACTGATGGCGACCATCTGGCCGGGGAAGCTGTCGCCGGGCTTGGCATCGCATTGCACCGACCACGGCCGCGGAATCTGTTCCATCACGCGCAGCCACTTGACCGTGCCCAGCTTCACGCCGTCGAGCCCCTTGTGAACGTCGGCAACGACCAGTGTCGCCTCCTTCGCCGCATTCACGACGTCGGACGATGGAGCGGACGCGACTACTGGCGGCGTCGAGCGCGGTTTCAACAGCATCGGTTGCCAGCAGGAAATTTCCGGATCGCGACAGACCTCGACGCGGTTGCCGAACGTGTCGAGCAGGTAGATGCCATAGGCTTTCTGATCGTTGTAGCGTTTGTCTGGATTGCACGAGACGAGAAAGAACTTGTCCGAAAGTGGATACGGGTCGCAATAGAATGGCCCAAAGACGTCCTCCTTCCACTGGCCGTTGCGGAATTGGTAGAGGCCCCGCAACCCGCGTGTCTCCACGTTCGGTGTCAGCGATGTCATCACGGCCGGCGTGCGTTTGTCCTTGTGCAGGTCCAGCAACACGATCGCGCCGACGGCCAGCGGTTCGTGGCCACAACCGGTGCAGACAACGAGATCGGGCCGGCCGGGAATCTGCCGTCCCTGCACGAACGCGCCGGGGTTGGCGATGTTGTCGCCGTAGACTTCCTCCGAACCGCTTCCGTCAGGCCGCATCGTCCAGAGCGGCTGGATGGCGGCAATGCCCTTATAGACGTATTCCCACCGGTTGTAGAGGATGCGGCCATCCTCCAGCATCGTCGGCGTGAACTCGCTCAGCGCGCCCTGCGACAGTTGCCACATGTCTTTGCCGTCGGCGTTCATCCGGTGGAGGCACGTCGTGGTCAGTGAATGCCCGCCGCAGAGCACGCTGCGTTCGCAACGCGACGAAACAAATACGATGTCACCGTCCGGCAGGTAGCACGGATGCATATCGTCGGTCCAGTGCCCGTAGAGCGTCGGGTTCTGTTTCAAGGTCTCCGGCGAATACATCGCGTATTTGGAAATGCGTTCCTCCTCATCGGGGGGCGGCGTCGTAATCTGGCGCAGGCCGCTACCGTCGAGGCCGGTCTCGTAGATACGGTAGCCGGTCGGTTTCGCCGCGCGATAGCCGAAGACAATTCTGCGTGCGTCGGTCGAGAGGTCGTAACGGTCGAAAATGCCGCCGGCAAGTTGCGGGACGATATCCCGAACGCGGCCATCCGCAAGTGAGACTTCGCAGATGTTGCCGCCCCACTTTGTCGGGCCATGATAGTAGTCGTCGTAATAGTGTTGCGAGTCGTAGGTGTAACGCTTCGTCACCAGCAACGTCGCCCCGCGCAGCAGCGGGTTCGCGTCCACGAGCATCATGCGCCGGCTGCGATCGAGTTCGGTCAACGTTGCTCTCGCTGTCCGGGAGTTCAGCCCGCGCTCATAGTCAGCAAGCCGCCGCAGGAAATCAGTCGCGGGATAATCCTTCGAAAACGACCTGCCAAGTTCCGCCACCGCGAGCCGCAGCTTCGCGATGTCCGCGCGCGCGGCGGCATGATCCACAGCAGCCACGCATTGTACGAGCGTGGCCGGCGTGTCTGGCACGGCGTTCACCGACGCCAGCAGTTCCTTCTCAAACTGCTCGTCCTTCGCGCAATCGAACCAACCGCCCGGTTGGAACCAGTTGACGTTCACCGTCTCCAGCAGCCGGTTGCTTGCAGGTGGAAAGTCCTTGCGCAGTTGCTCCCAGAACCGCGGCACCGGATCGGGTGTCGTCGAGAAAAAGAACCGCAGATACTCAGGGCGCATATACGAACGCAGTTCCACTTGTTCCTGCCGCATGCTCACCACCAACCGGTTCTCGCCCACCGCCAGCGGCAGATGGATGAGGAACTGATTGCGCCGGTCTCCCTCCAGCCTGATGCCGGTCCCGTAACGCTTGTAGTCGAGGTGCGTATCTTGCGACGCAACATGTTTGCCGTTCAGCCACACCTCCATCTTGTCGCCGCCACCGAAACCGGCCGTCAGTGTCACCGCTTTCTTCGCCGTAAGGGTGCGGCAAAGCAGTACCGACTTCTGCGCCGGGTTGTCGCCTCCCGCGGTAATGAGGATTCCGTCCTTCCATGCCGGCCGTTTGTTCCAGAGGGGCTTGCCAGCCTTGTCTTTCGCCGTGAAGTCCACGTCCTTTTCAGGCGACACGCTTTCGTCCCCGGCTGCAAACCACGGTCCGCACGTGACCGATGCGCGCGCCAGTGTTTGCTCTGCAACCCACGCGGCATACTTCGCCCGCGTCGCAAGCATCGTTTCCTGAAGTGTTGGCTCGCGCTTGTATAGCGCGGCCAAGCGATCAGTGTCGGACGCCATGCCAGACGCCGTGAAAGACAAGGCGAGGCCTGTCAGTGTCATAGCGAGGATAAGTGGTTTCACTTGTAATT
>CAZGGF010000377.1:0-3999 GCA_964524715.1 uncultured Verrucomicrobiota bacterium
CCAGACGCAGCCGCCCGCACGAGCGCGGAATCGCCAACGTGTAGCGCCACGCAGCATCGAAATGGTCGAGCGTCAAATCCAGGAAGCTGTCATAAACCGGCCGAAACCGGCTCATCGTCGCCGGCAAAAGCAGGTCTTCGGGTTTCAGTCCGGCTTCCGCCAGCCGTTGCCGCGGCAGGTAGCAGCGGGCGATGCGCAAGTCTTTGGGAATGTCGCGGAGAATGTTGGTCATCTGGAGCCCCTTGCCGAAGCGGATGCCCAATGCCGTCATCTCGGTGACGTTCCAGTTGCGCAACGCCCGTAGATGCGCGACGCACATCCCGGTCCAGAACTTCCCGACGCAACCGGCGACGTCGTAGGTGTAGTCGTCGAGCTGCCGGTCGGTTTCGAACGCGGCGAGTTCCTGCTCTGTTTCACCTGGAAACTGAACCAGATCGTTTTCCTGTCCGCGCGTGATGACGCTGAGCAGTTCGCCGATGCGCGCGTGGTCGTCATCGGGCAGCGACGCGAGCATGGCGAAACAATCGTCCAGCTTCTCCAACAGCAACTTCTCCGCCGGCAGACTTTGATATTGCGCAAGGTCGGACCGGATCAACGCCAGTTCACCCGCGTCATAACGGTGCTCGAACTGTTGCCGGAATCGAACCAGATGCGCGCGGCGCTTGTCGCGCGGGACAACCTTCGTGTCGGCGATGGTGTCGCTGGCGCGCGCCAGCAGGTAGCCGAGCGAAATCGCCGGTCGCAATGCCGAGGGCAGCACGCGCAACGTCAAATAGAACGAGCGTGACACGTCGCGCAGCAACGGGCCGATGAGTTGGTCGCGTGTTTGTTGAGTCACGTGCCGCATCGTAGGCTCGGCCCGCGGCGGGTGCAAGCCCGCGCATGGCAACCTCCGCGCTACGGCTCCTGTGCCTTGAGCATTGCCAGCAGCTTGAAGCTGCTGCCGGTCTTGCGGAACACGAAGATGCGCCGAAACAGCTCGTTGTTATCGCGCAAGTCAGCCACGAGAATGGTGTCATTGGCTGTCAGCACATCGTCGGCTTCCGGCGGGAGGCCGGCCTCGCGTGCTGTTGTCTGCACGGCGCGATCCACCGCAAATGCGTGCGGTCGTTCAACGACCTTTTGGATGAACCCGGCAAAGGACTGGTCGTCCTCTATTTTTCGTCCTTCCAGATAGAACGGCGTGGTAAGCCGTTCACGCAACGCGCCCGCATCGCCTTTATTGAGAAGGGTGATTAGGCTCTCCAATGCCGACTTTGTGTCCGGCGTGGTGGCCACGCCGGCAGGCAGCGGCGGCGCTTTGGCTCTGGCTTCGGACAGTTTGTCGTCCTTCCGTCCGGCAAGCGCGAACAGGCCCAACACGACGCCCACCACTGCCAGCACCATAACGGGTCGGAAAATGCGATTCATGTATTCTCCTGAAGCTTCGCATAATGATACCGCAGTGAGAGGAAAAGGTTACATGGCACGGCCAACAATTCAGTCTTGAATTGACCTCGCCAGTCGAGAAACACTCATGTTCATGTTCAGACTACTCATCTTATCGGGCACCATCGTCAGCCTGTCAGCCGCCACCCTTCGCGCCGACGATTGGCCTCATTGGCGCGGCCCCGCGCGCAATGGACACTCTACAGAAACAGCGTGGCTCGACCAGTGGCCTGCCGATGGGCCGAAAGTCGCATGGAAAGCCAGTGTTGGTCTCGGCTTCTCAACATTCGTCGTCGCCAACGGCCGGGTGCTCACCACAGGCCACGCCGACGGCAAGGACACGGTCTTCTGTTTCAACGCTGATACCGGCAAGATACTCTGGAAACACTCCTATGCGGCCGAACTCGGCGACAAATACTTCGAGGGCGGCGCGACCGGCACGCCGACGATTGATGGAGAGCGCGTCTATCAGCTCAGCCGTTGGGGCGATCTCTTCTGTCTCGATGCGGCCAGCGGGCGCGTCATCTGGTCGAAGAATCTTCAGAAGGAGGCGGATGTGCGCGTCCCCGACTGGGGCTTCAGCGGCGCGCCGCTTGTGCATGGCAACCTGCTCATCCTCAATGTCGGCGATGCCGGCATGGCACTCGACAAGACCAGCGGCAAGATCGCCTGGCAGTCTCAAAACAAGGAGGCTGGCTACTCCACACCACTGCCGGTGAACCACGGCAAAGAGACGCTCGTGTTGCTCGGCTCACGTCAATCCTATGTCGCCGTGGACGCGCTCACGGGCAAGGAAGCCTGGCGGCACCGCTGGCTCACGCAATACGGCGTGAACGCTGCCGACCCAATCGTACAGGGCGATCTTGTTTTCATCTGCACCGGTTACGGCAAGGGCGCTGCGATGTTGAAGACCGGCGCAGGCGAGCCTCAGGTGCTTTGGAAGTCCAAAGCCCTCCGTACTCAGTTGAACCCCGCCGTTTTGGTGGACGGCCATCTCTACGGCGTGGACGGCGACACGACCTCTCCAGCGTCGCTCAAGTGCCTCGAGTTCGCCACCGGCACTGAGAAGTGGGAATTCCCGAAGGTCGGCTCTGGTGCGCTCATCGCGGCGGGAGGGCGCTTGATCGTGCTCAGTGGCACTGGCGAACTCATGGTGGCCCCCGCTTCCCCTGCCGGCTTCAAACCCACGGCGCGCGCCCAAGTGCTGCAAGGCAAGTGCTGGACATCGCCGGTGCTTGCCAACGGCCGCATCTTTTGCCGCAGTGTCCCCGGCGAAGTCGTCTGTCTCGACGTGCGCAAGCCATGAACATCACCCGCCGTCATTTTCTGCGCGCCGCTGCTGTTGCGGGCCTTGCGGCGCCATTCACAACACACGGTGCTGACGCCGGACGAAAACTGCGCACCGCTTTGATCGGCACCGGTTGGTGGGGCAAGAATATCCTCAAGGAAGCGATGGCGTCGGGCCGCTGCCAGATCAGCGCGCTCTGTGACGTGGACGCGATGGGCCTCGAAGTTGCCGCCGAACAGGTCAGTGACCTCAGCGGCACTCAACCGAAAACGTTCAAGGATTTTCGCGAACTGCTCGAAAAGGATCGCCCGGAGATCGTCATCATCGCCACTCCGGACCATTGGCATGCGCTGCAAACCATCGCTGCGCTCAAGGCTGGCGCGCACGTGTTCGTCGAAAAGCCCACCGGCCACACGGTCAACGAAAGCCGCGCGATGGTAAGAACCGCTCGCGACACCGGCCGCGTCGTGCAGGTTGGTTTGCATCGGCGCATCGGTCCACATCACACCAGCGCGATGAAGTTTCTTCGCTCCGGAGCGGTCGGCAATATCGGCATGGTGCGTGCGTTTGCCCACAGCACCGGCGGACCGGAGAAACCGACTCCGAACAGCAAGCCACCGGACGGCATGGACTGGAACCTCTGGTGCGGCCCCGCCCCGAAACGACCGTTCAACACAAAGCTCCATCCCGGCGGCTGGCGCAACTTCCTTGATTACGCCAACGGCCAGATTGGTGACTGGGGCGTGCACTGGCTTGACCAAGTGCTGTGGTGGAACGATGGCGAGTATCCGCGTCGAGTCTTCAGCACCGCCGGCCGCGACATTCGTGGTCCCGCAGTGCTCAATGACCAAGAACAAACCACCGACACGCCTGATCATCAGGTCGCCGTGTTTGAATTTCCAAAATTCACCTGTGTCTGGGAAAACCGTCAGTTTGCCGGCAATGAGACCGAGAAGCACCGGATCGGCACTTATTTCTACGGTACCAAGGGAATTCTTCACATCGGTTGGCGCGATGGCTGGACGTTCTATCCGACGAACAAGAAGGATAAATCGCTCCACGAAGACGCGCAGTTGCAGGAACCTGACGGCCACAACCTCAAGCTGCTCTGGGCGGATTTCCTCGACGCCATCGAGAACCACAAGCCCGCCGCCGCGCGAATCGAACTGGCGCATCGTTCCTCCGTGCTGCCGCTGCTGGCCATGATCTCCTGGCGCACGGGTCGCAGTTTGCAGTGGGACGGCGCGAAGGAAGAAATCGTCGGCGACGCAGAAGCCAGCAAG
>CAZGGF010000378.1:0-3785 GCA_964524715.1 uncultured Verrucomicrobiota bacterium
TCGTCTGGGCGCTGACCATTCCGGCCAGCGGAGCGAGCAGCAGAGCGGTGAGGAATGCGAGGGTGTGTTTCATAGTATTGTTGGTGATGAGTGTTTCAAAGAAGGACGATTCCATATCCATCAGTTGGCGCGGTTCATGTAGAGGGCCAGTTCGGCGGCGGTGAAGTTGCAGGGTTGGCGGGTGCTGTCCGTTTTCTTCACCGTTACGGCGTTGACGCCGAACTTCAGGGCGGAGAGAGGAACGGAGAAGTATTTCAGGTTCTCGGGGTTGGGGGAGGCCTTGTTGACACACACCGGCGGGAAGAGTTCCACGGCATCGGGAGTGTGCGCCTCAAGCTTGGTTCCATTGAGCCAGGCCTCGACATGAACGCCCTTGCAGGATGCCTTGGTTTCCAAGCGTAGGATGGCGTTCTTGCAGCGGCCGGGGAGCTCGTCGGCGATGAACATCTCAAAGGACTTCTCGTTGCGCGCGGGGAAGACCCTGCCGAACATCGTGGCAGGGGTTGCATAGCACGTGTAGAGCTTGTCGGAATGCTTCAGGGCGTCGAGGTCTTTGAAATGGGTGAGGAGATCCGAGATCAGTTTCTTCAGCTCGGGGCGGGGGACGCAGTAGGTGTTGAAGAAGCTCACGCCGTCGGCGCCGCGCTCGAGGAAGCTGAGGGTGGCGGCACGGTAGGTTTCGGGGGTGACGTAGCGGCGGTCGTTGGAATCGTGGCCGGTGCCGGCGATCTGGACGTGGAGGTAGTTCAGCTCACCGAAGATTTTGGCGCTCTTCCGCCGGGCGACGAAGCCCTCGATGCCGACGTCGGCGGTTTGAACGTAGCTGGAGGAGACGGTGATGCAGTCGAGATGGCCGGCAGCGTCCCAAGCCAGGACATCAAGGCCGACGTCGTAGTTAGCTTGGACCGTGGGCAAAACCCTGGCGCCGAGCTGAAGGCGCCGGCCGCGCGATTGACCGACCTTGTCCAGCATCTCACGGATGCGCTTGACGTGAGCGGTCATGATGGCCCTGCCGGCGTCCAGTTCGTTGTCGTGGAAGAAACGGGGGGCGCGCTGGAAGTCGAGCTCGACGCCGTCGACGTCGTAGTTCGTGCAGATTTCCTCCAGAACGGCGAAATAAAAATCCCGCACCTGGGGGACGCTGTAGTTGAAGACGCTCATGGAGCCCAGGACGTGGAGTGTTCCGGAGTCCTTGCCGAGGCGGTATTCGGGGTGGTCGCGCCAGAAGTTGTTGTGGGTGGGGAACTGTTCCTTGTGAACGTAGTGATTGTCGTTCATCCGGAAGCTCACAATGAAACGCTTCTTCTGCTTGCGAGCGAGCTTCAGGGCGTCTTTCAATGGGTCGCCGCCGGCGGCGAGATTGTCCACCATCTTTTTCCAGCCGGAGTATAGCTGCAGATCCCGTGGGTGCTTGTTTGGCTCTTTCCAGGTGAGATCCACCTGCGAAGGATAGTTGTAGAACCGCCAGCCCATGGGGCAGCAGACGATGGTGTCGACCTGGGTGTTTTCGATGGGATCAAACTGGGCGGCGAGGGATTTGGCGGAGGCAATTCCGAGCAGCTCGGTGAAATACCGGCACTCCATGTTGGCGACCTTGGATGGGGTGAGGGTGGGGGCGGTTTTGGGGGAGAAACCGTCAGCGAACAGGTGAGAGGCGCTGAAGGTGAGACAAAGAAACGCGATGGAGAATGATTTTTTACAGGTCATGGTGGTTGGCAGCTATGAATAACATGTTTGCCCGCGAATATTCACCAAAAGGTTTCGCACAAAGACGCAATCCCGGCACGGCGCCGCGGGCCGCTTTTTTCATCCAAGACAAACTCGAGGCAGCCCGGACATGTTCGGCAGAGTTCATCGTGTTGGTTGTTTCCTGGCAAGATTCTCGAGTTTACTCCACGACGATGGAGTTGAGCTTCAGCCGCACGTCGCTGGAACGCGACATGCCCATTGGCCACTCGGGCGCAACGTAAAACCCGCCAAAGCAGATCTTGCGCAGAACAGGTTTCTCGAAGTTGACCGCGGGCGCTTTGTTGACGGCGATCGAAAAACCTTTCCCTGTCAACTCAACTTCGACGTGATTCCATTCCTTCATCTTGAACGATGCGAGGTCTGCCCACTTGTTGCCAACGACGCGGCGGACTTGAAAGAAATCGGCTTTGCGCTGCTCGTCGTAAACGGCGCGAATGACGGTGCCGTTGCGCGTTTTGCCGCCGAGCGTCAGCACGGGCCAGTCACCGCCGTTGTAGCGGTTCACGTTCACGTCGAATGAGAGCCGGAGTGTGGGCTGGCGGGTGAGCTTCTCCGTCAACACCAGGCCGAGACTCGATTGGCGCTGGCCGAAGTGCGCAATGCCATTTTCGATCTTCAGTCCGGAGCGACCCTCGCGCGGCAGCAGGAACGGGCGTGTGAAATCCGGCAGCGGCTCGATGACGCTGCTGTGGATGCCTGCGGGGTATGTATAGGCAACGTAGAGTTTCCCGTTGTCCACAAAACCGTTCGGGTAAAACGCCGTGCCACCCTGCGGCTGGATGACCGGACCGGGCAGCAGCAAGTCCGGGTCGCATATGGGCGAGCAGTAGAGCGACAGAAAATAGCGGTCGTGGCTGATGCGTTTGGGGATGCCGACGTTGTTGTCGTTCATTACCATCAACAGGCTGTCGCGCGTGCCGACGCCGGAGACGGCGTAGTTGCGCGAGCAGATGGTGTCCACCTCGACGGGCCGGGCCTTGGTCCATGTGCGACCGTCATTGTTGCTGGTGCAGTAGAGCAACATGCGGTGTGGTTTCTCGGCGCGCTCGGGGTTGTCCTGCGCGGTCGAGTTGCGGATGAGCAAGCCCAGTTTGCCGTCGGCTTGCTCGAAAACCATCGGTTCCCAAAGGGTAATGGTCTCGCCGCCGAACTCGGCCGGTTTCTCGCCGGCCTGCGTCCAGGTCACCGCCTCGATGGGCTCGCTCCACGTCCAGGATTTGCCGCCGTCCTCGCTGCGCAAGACGCCCGCGTAACGCGTGTAGCCAACGCGGGCGCGCGGCGTGTCGGTGAACGGGATGCTGCACGGGAACAGCATCGTGCCTTTGGATGTCAACAGCCCGTGATTGGTCGGAAAGCCGCTGGCCTTGCCCTTGAGTGCAGTGGGGGCGTTGGCAACCTCGATGTTTTTCCAGCGAAGTCCGCCGTTGGAAAGCGCCACAAAAACACGCCGGGCCATGAAATCACTCCAAGCGCAGAAGAGCGTCTTGTTCCGCCAATTGATGAAGCTGGGTTGCCACTGGTTGTCGCTTTCCACCGGATTTTCAGCACCGCCTTCAGTGGTGAACATGCGCACGGGCGCCGACCAGTGCTCGAAGTCGTCGCTGACGCTGAGGAAATTGAACTGGCCCGGCACGTCCTCTGCGGCGGCAGCGTTCGCATTCCAGGCGGCAAAGAAGCGCCCCTTGAACTTCACAATATCCACGTCGTGATTGTATTTCAGCGCCGGCTTCGCGCCGGGGTGGTGGAAGTAAATGTCCCCGCACTTCACCCTCGGCTGGTAGATCGGCAGCGGCTCGGCGGCGTGGATTTCGGCCAGCGGCGCCAGCAGCAGGGCGGTGAGGAGTGTCAGGGTGAGTTTCATAATTGATAAACATTTGCTTCTTTGACGCTGTGCGGGTGAGTTGGCAGCGAGGGTCGCCTCGACGGCGGCAAGGGCGCTTTCTATTTCTGCGGCTCAACAAAACGTCCATCCGGCGTTTTCGTTGCGTTGGCGGAAACGCCATGGAAGGCCCGCGCGAGAACGGCAATGTTCTTCG
>CAZGGF010000379.1:0-4412 GCA_964524715.1 uncultured Verrucomicrobiota bacterium
ATCCGACAGCTTTCAATATATCCTTTGCCGACAACGTCAAGTGCGTGCGCTTGTTCACGTCCACATCGCCTTTCAAAGACGTGGCGCCGTTGTTGATCTTGCATGTGTAGTCCAGAGGAAGCCGCCCGCCTTTCATCTCGGCGGCAAGTGGCGGTCCCTCAATGGTCACGTCGGTATAGGCGTAGGTTCCGTAGCTGAACTTGGCAGCAAGCGAAATGCCGCCGAGCCACGCGAGCGTATTGGTGCCGGGCGAAAGAGGACCAGTGAACGCGATGGATGCGGATTGCGCTCCTGTGCCGCGGATCTCGCCGGCGTCAAACGCTGTCAACAGCGGCTTCAGGCGCGCCGGGTCGTAGGTCAGATCGGCAACGAGGTTCTCGGCGGACAGCGGCTGATTGGCCTGCGAACTGATGACGCCACTGACAACGCCACGCGCAAACTGGGCACGCAGTTCGCTGCCGGTCGCGATGGAAACGGTGAATCCATCCTTCGTGTTCGCGAAAGTGCCTGTCAGCTTTGCCACCGGTTCCGGCTCATCAAACGCAACGCCCTTGGTCTGAGGTCCTTTGAAGTGGATGTTCTGGCCCGTGAGCGTGGCCGTGTAAGGAAACGCACCACCGCTGGCCTTGACATCCGCGGCAACCTTGAGATTGCCCGCCAGCTCGGTGTTGTTGGTGAACGCGCCAACTGCAACAGCCACGGTGCCCAGCGTGGTGAGGTCGGCCGCGCCTTCAAGATGGCCGTCCAGCGTGGCAAGTTTGCCCTGCGGGTCGAGCGCGACATTGCCTTGCGCCTCAAAACTCGCCAGCGCCGTTTTCAAACTGGCGCGATTAACGCGATAGGCGCCCTTCGCCGCGTCGAGGCTGGCCTGCAAATCAAGCGAAGGTTTGCCAAGCGCAACAGGCCCGCCAGCCAGCCTGGCCGGCTTCAGCGTTGTCTCCGGCAGGTCGAGTTTCGCAGCGATTTCTTGTTTCGCGCCGAGCAACGCACCGCGCAATCGCATCTCAAACGGGCCTGCGCCGCCCGTCACGGTCGCACCCTTGAAATAGCCGGGCGCAGCCGCAGCCAGCGCCACCAGGTCCAGCGAACCGGCCATTTGCAAATCGCTCTGGTCATTGTTTGGATCAAGCGAGAGTTTGCCTTGCAGCGACGCCACCTCAATGCCGGCGATTCGCGCCGCGCCAGAGAGGATCTCGATGGGCGTCTTTAACGGATCGACTGCGTTGACCGTCGTAACAATGTCGCACGTCAACGACTGCGGCCAGCGGATGGCGGACGGCGCCTTTGGCCCCGTCATCGCAAGATCCTTCACCTCAGCGTGCAGTTTCTTCACCGCCAGCTGGGCGAGCGTGCCATCGGCTTGAAACTGCGCAATGATGCTGCCGCTGCCATCCATGCCTTCGAGCGACACGCCCCAGACGCGCGCGAGTTCCAACAATGGCTGAACGTTGCCGGCGGCATTCGCGGCGGCATTCACAGTCGCCGCGCCGACATCGCCCCCCTTCGGCAACACCACGGATGCGGCCGCGGCAAACGTCGCACCGGGCATTGTCACGCGCAACTCCGGCACTTCGTAGCGCCCTCTGTCGATATCCGCCGCACCCTGGCCAGTTACCTTGATTTCCAGTGGTTGACGGCCTGCCGATGCGCTCGCCGGCAGGACCTTGGCCGCAAGGCTGACCGATTTGAATTCGATCTTTGTCCAGCCGGGCGAGCCAACACCGGTCAGTTCCAGTTTACCGTCAGGGACCTGTACACCCGATGTCTTAAGTCCGTTGATCTCGGCCTGGAGGTTTATCGGCGTGCCCGCTTGGCCGCTTGTTTCGGGCGGAACGATCAGGTGGGCATTCACACGGCCCGCCAGCGGAAGCGTTGGTGGAATCAAGTCTGTGAACCGCCGCGCCTTCGTCATCAGCGCATCGAGATCGGCGGAAGCATGCATATCAACCTCAAACGTGGAACCAGCACCTTTCTTCTCAAACTGCAGCCGTCCCTTGGCATCAATCGCGTCATCCATATGGGCTTTGAGGTCCTCGACGTGATAGACGCCCTTCTCGATATTCATCGCAAGCCGCAGCCGCGCTGCGAGGTCTTTCACCAACGGCACCGCCACTCCACCCGGCCCGGTTTCAGCCAGACCTTCACCGCGAATATCGAGGTTGCCCTCAATGACCTTCGCAGAGGCTTTGAGTCCCTGAATACCGCCAGTGATGCGGCCCTGCAACCTTCGCTCGGTGGCAATGACGCCGGGAAACCGCTCGGCCAGCGCCGCGATATCGGCGAGTACTGTCACATCACCCTGCAATGCCGGCGCTGCCGGATCGGCTGTGGCAACCCCCTTCAACGTGGCCGACACAGCCGGTGACGCAAGCTGCAAATCGAGGTCCGTCTGGCGGGCATCCCGCGCTTTGAAATCGTAGGAGAACTGGATCGCGCCCGGTTTCAGGGTCTGAACCACATTCGTTCCTCGACGGGCAAGCAGAAGCGCGATTTGCGGCATGTCGAGTGTGATCTGGCCTTTGCCGGAAGGCTTCGCCAAACCATCGAGCGTGAGACGACCCGCGCCGGCAAACGCATATTCGAATTTCTTCACCGATCCGACCGAGCTGAACAAGGGTGCCAACGGCGCAAGGAACGCGGGCGTGATGGCGTAATCAAGTTCGGCCTTCATGTTGGCAATGTCGACCTTGCCGCCGCTCGCAACGAGCATGTTGGCCTTGACGTTCAGTGATCCATCCGCGTTCCTGATGGCGAATGTCACCGGCTTGTCGAGCGAGTCCACACGTGTCTCGATGCGCAACGGCGACAGCGCAACGGGCTGCGGTAAGGCGGGTGTTTTCACGCTGATACCGAGGTCTTCGATAAGCAGACTCGCAATGACAATCGGCGCTGCCGCCGCCGGTGTTACGGCTGGCTCCGTTGAGGGTCTCGCTGAAGACGGAGCACTCGGCGCGGTCGGAACGGTCGGCCTAGTTGTCTTGGCAAGACAGGCGAAGTTGAGGCGGTCTTTGCCATCCTGTTCGATGAAGACCTGCGGTTTCACAACATGGAGACTGCCGTTGAGAACCACTTTGCCACTCAGCAGCGCTAACAGGCTGGGATCCACTGTGATGCGCTCGACGGTGACGCATGGCTTGGTGGAAAATCCGGACGGGTTTCCGATGCGCAAATCCTCAATCTCCAATCCACTGAACAGCGAGAATGACATCCGACCGATCGTTGGTTCACCGTTGAGCGAGTCGCGCAATGCGTCGACAACCTTCGGCCGGACGATTGTGTTGGTGAGGACCGGCATCAGCAGGACAATCAGGACGAGAATCGCCAGCAGACCTCCAAAAATGAATACCCATTTCCTCCCACCGCTTCGCGTGGGACCATGCGAAATACGTTCAGTCGTCGTCATGGAATAGTGCCTCCAAGAGTGCTTGTGGTGTTGAGAACTTGTTTATTTTCGTCCAGTTCGACACGAATATCAACTACCGTCTGACTATTCGAAGTTGGTTCTGGTGAAATCCTTGCATTAACCAGCGGCTTTCGCTACAGTCCGCGGCGCTATTTCATGAAAAAACTAGTTGTTTTCGCAGTTTTCGCGGCGGCGTTTTTCATCCAGTGTGGGGCGCTGTTCGCAGCGGCACCGGCGCGTGACGCCTCCGATCTCTTTCTGCGCGCCTACCTCCAGATTCAGGAGGGCGACAGCGCATTTGACAAAGGCGAATACAACGCCGCCCAGACCCGCTACAAAGATGCACTCACCATCCTCAAGGATATCCAATCCGTGCAGCCCGACTGGAATCCACACATCATCAATTTCCGCGAGCGCTACTGCAACCAGCGGATAGACGAAGCCAAAGCGCGTCTTGCCGGCAATATGCCCGGAAAGGCGCCTGCCGCATCCACCGCGTCTGCCCCCGCCGCACCACCGAAAGCTTCGCAGCCATCGCCCGCTGCAAGCGAGTCCGAGCAGAAGCAGCCTCAGGCCGATCTTTCCCAGGAGTTGGAACGCCTGCGCGAACAAGTCCGTCGCATGCAGGCCGAACGAGCTGCCATGCCGCAGCCGGCGCCAGCGCCAGCACCCGCACCGGTGGTTGCACCCATACCGGCTCCCGTTCCCGACACGAAACACGCCGAAGCTGAGAGCGCCCAGGTGAAAAAACTGGAGGCTGAACTGGCTGACATGCGAAAGCAGTTGCAGCAGTTCATTGGCGATAAACACCAGACGCCGCCGCCTGTGCCAATGCCCAGCACCGACGCCCAGCGCGTGACGGAAATGACCGACCAGATCGCGACGTTGCGTTCACAATTGCAGCAACTGCTCGCCGAACGCGCGCAGTGGGAGCAGTCGCGGCAGGAGTTTGCGCGATTGCAGGCCGAACGTTCCTCGCTGCTGAGCCAGCTTCAAGAAAAGGATCAGC
>CAZGGF010000380.1:0-4142 GCA_964524715.1 uncultured Verrucomicrobiota bacterium
CCCTCGACGGCGTTCGGGGCCGCCCGCGGATGGCCGTGAACCTCACGCGGCGCTGGCTCAAGCGGCACGGTGTGGGGGCGGAAGTCGAGTTTTCGTGGGGTGCCACCGAGGTGAAGGCCGCCGACCGGCTGGTGGACGCGATCGTGGAGCTGACGGAGACCGGTTCGTCCCTGAAGGCGAACAACCTCCGCATCGTGGACACGCTGACGACGTCGTATCCGCAGTTCATCGCCAACCGCAAGGCGTGGGCCGATGACTGGAAACGCCGCAAAATCGAGGTGCTGGTGATGTTGCTCAAGGGCGCACTGGCGGCGCAGGAGAAGGTCGGTCTGAAGATGAACATTCAGCGCAAGCAGTTGCCGAGACTGTTGAAAGAACTCCCGGCATTGCGCAACCCGACGGTCAGCACGCTGAGCCAGCGCGGCTGGGTTGCCGTCGAGACGATTATTGACGAGAACATCGTGCGGGAGATCATCCCGCAGCTCAAGGCGGTCGGCGCGGAAGGCATCATCGAGTATCCGTTGAACAAAGTGGTGGCGTGAGCCGCCCAACCCGTTTTTTTCAAACACTGTCCGAAGGAAATAGTCCATGGGATCCATCAAGAAACGTCGCAAAGCAAAGATGAATCGACACAAGCGGCGGAAGCGTTCAAAGGCGCACCGTCACATGAAACGCGCGTGGCAGAAGTAAGCCGCGCCGGCGTCAAGCCGGTTCGGTAGCCATGGAACACGCGCGCCGGCACGGGCCGGCGCGCCTCGCGGGAAAGAAAGCCTGTGTTGAAAGACCGACAAGGTTTCCGACGCGCAGCCTGCTGGCTTGCGCGAACGGGGGTGTCTGGCTTGGCGCTGGCAGGCAGCGTGTGGTGCTGCGATGCCATGGCTGCCCAACCGCCGAAATCGGAGTCTTCAACGGCGACGAAGAGCGTCAAGCGCGCCCCCAGCCGCGACATCCTCCAACTCACACCCGAAGCGCAGGCTCGTGCCGAGGCAATGGCGCATTATGCCGCGGGCCAGCTCTATGAGCTGCGGCGGGAACCGGAGCGTGCCATTGCCGAATACGAGGCTGCGGTGAAGCTTGACCCGGGCCAGGTGGAACTGGCCGCCAAGCTCGGCGCGGAGTACCTGCGGCGCAAACAGAACGACAAGGCGCTCGCGATGCTCGTCAGGGCGGCGGCAGCGAACAACAAACGTTACGAGATCCAGCTGCTCCTCGGCATCGCTTACCAGACCGTCGGGAAGAAGGACAAGGCCGCCATCGCCTACACCGCCGCCAGCAAGCTCGACCCGCTCCAGATCGGGCCGTATCAGTCGCTCGTTGGCTGCTATCTGAGGGACCAGAAGACCGTTGAGGCTATCGCGACACTGGAGCGCGCGCGTGCGCAGAAGAGCGAGGACGCCCGCTATTGGGCCACACTGGCCGATCTTTACGCGTTGACGATGCGCAGCCCGAACGCGGAGAAGGCCGCCAAGACCTTTTACAAGCAGAAGCCCAAGACCGACCGTGCGATCGAGTGTTATGGAAGAGCCCAGGGGTTGGCGCCGGAGGATTTGAGCATTTCATTTCGCCTGGCCGGTTGCTACGTCATGATCGGCCGGCCCGACGATGGCATCGTCCTCTACAAGAAACTGCTGGAAAAGCGGCCTGATCTTCTGGATGTCCGCGAGAGGCTCGCCTACGCCTACGCCGCCAAGAAGGATTTCCTCCAAGGCGCTGCGCAGATCGAGGAATTGGCCAAGCGCCAGCCGTTGAACTCGAAGGTTTACCATGTGCTTGGGGCTTTCTACGAGGACAGCAAGATGCTCGACCGCGCCCAAGCCAACTACGAGCAGGCGTTGATCCTGAACCCGAAGGAACTCGAGCTTTACCTGCGCGTGGCCCGGTTGCAGGTGGCGCAGAAACATCCCAAGGAAGCGATCCAGACCTTGCAGCGCGCCAGGGATCGTTTCCCCGTCAGCGCGCGCGTGCCCTATTTCCATGGACTGATCTACAGCAGCATGAAGGACTATCCGGCGGCTGTGGAGGCGTTTGCACAGGCGGAGGCGATGGCCAAGGCGAGCACCGAAGACAAGGGGTTGATGGACAGCGCGTTCTATTTCTACTACGGCGCTGCCGCCGAGCGTGCCAAGCAGTTTGACCGCGCTACGAAGCTTTTCCGCCAGTCCATCAAGCTGAATCCGGACAACGACGAGAGCTGCAACTACCTCGGCTACATGTTTGCCGAGAAAAACATCAACCTCAAGGAAGCCGAGGGACTGGTCAAACACGCACTGAAGATCCAGCCGAAGAACGGCGCTTTCCTCGACAGCCTCGGATGGGTTTATTACCGCAAGGGCGACTATCGCAAGGCGCTCCAGTGTATTACGGAGGCGGCCAAGAGCGATGCTGCCAAGGAAGACGCCACCGTGTTCGAGCACCTCGCCGACATCTACCTCAAACTCGGCAAGAAAGATCTTGCCCGCGAGCAACTTCGCAAGGGTCTCGGGATCGAGCCGAACAACAAGTCTGTCGCCGAGAAGCTCAAGGCGCTCGGCGAAGAACCGCAGAAGAAGCCCACGCCTTCCGTAGCGCCGGCCAAGCCGTAGCCCCCGCCTCCATGGCGGAACGCCAGCGTCGCTGCCTACACCGAGACGTCGTAGATGGTCATCCCGGTCGGCAGTTTTGGATAGAAATCCGTGCTCTTTTGCGGCATCCGCGAGCGTGCGTCGGCGATGGCTTGGACCGCGCGCACCGGAGTCGGATTCAGCAGGAAGAACGCCTGACCCTTTCCTCCGCGAACGCTCTCGACGCCTGTGGCTGCCTCGCGCAGATAGTGGAGATTGGACTCCTCGCGAAGCCGTTCTTCGTTGATGCCGAGCATCCGGTCGAGAATCACCGTGTGGAGGATCGCGACGTCCAGGTTTTCCCACAGCGGCGGCTGACCGGCAAACAGAGGCGCGCGGTCGCGGTCGCGGAGCAACTTCAGCAGCGTAAAGCCGCTGTCTGGAAGGAATAACCCGAACCAGTGATCATCCGCGGGCGCCTGCCCCATGCGCGCAATCAACGCGTCAAGGTCGGCGGCGGGTTCGAGATCGAACCACTTCGCCAGTTCGCCGCGCAGCGCATTGGCGCTGAAATTGGCGATATTGTGAACCAACCGGTGCGTCGGCAACACGACGAGGCCCGGATCGTCCATCGCCACGAGCGTCACCATCGTGAATTCAAACGGCGCATCAGGGCCGGCGTTCGGATGCTGCCGCCGCATCTCCTCACGGTAGTTGAGCGAGGTTTCGAACCGATGGTGGCCGTCGGCAATGTAAAACTTGAGCGGTTGCAGCACGTTCTGCACTGTTTTTAGATCCGCGCCCTTCTCAATGGCAGTGATGCGGTGTTGGATGCCGTAGGCATCTTCGAATTTCGCCAGCGGCGTCGCCGCGGCGCGCGCCGCTGCAAGTTCCGCGCCACTGCCTGGATAGAGCAGGAAAATCTGGCCAAAATGCGCCCGTGCGTGGCGCAACAGGTTGAGCCGGTCGGCCTTCGGTTTGCTGAGTGTGCGCTCGTGCGGCAGAATCTGGCCCTCCTCCGGCCGGCTGAGCCGCACGCGGCCAATCAACGCGCGGCGGGTCAGTTCCCGCCCGCCAACCCGGAAAGTCTGCTCGTAGGCGAAAATCGCCGGCTGGTCACGGCGGACCAGGAATTTCTCCTGCTGCCAGGAGCGGAAAAACTCTGCCGCGCGCGTGTATTTGTTGCGCTGATCGGAGTCGCCTGCCTCCTCGCGGCCCAGAATGACGCGCACGATGTTGTGGTCGTGCCGTCCGTAGTAGGCTGTCTGCATCTCCGGCGTGATCTTGTCGTAAGGCTCGGTGAGCACGTCGGCAAGGCCGGCACCGCGCTCCGGTTGCTGGCGGAGGCGATCAAGATTGTAACTCAAAGCTTGGAATGGTTGAAAATCTGCCATGGTGCCCTGCTTTTTGTGCGGATGATGTTGTAGAAGCCGCTGACTGTCAAGGCGGCTGAACGCACGACGCAGGCCGACGCGTTGACTCAAATTAAAAGACACCGAAGGGGACGGGCTGAGGGGGCGAAAAAGGGGTCGTTGACGCATGGAGAAAAGACACCCGAAAAGGGTGGCCATGAACATGAACCGAACGATCAAGAACGATCTG
>CAZGGF010000381.1:0-4276 GCA_964524715.1 uncultured Verrucomicrobiota bacterium
GGCACTCGCGTCCGCGACGATTACGGCAAGTTCTGGTTCAACATCATCGACTACACCGGCTCAGCCACGCGGAACTTTGCCGACCCGGCCTTCGACGGCGAGCCAGCCTTCGCCACACAAGAGGAGATTGACGAATACGGCAAGGTGGAGAAAACGGAGATCATCAAACCGGAAGAACCCGGCGGAGAAGAGGAAGGCGGGGAACCCGGCGAGCCGGGCGGCGTCATCATTGAGCCGCCGGCAGTTGACCGCCGCAAGCTCTACTTCGACGGCGGTTATACCGACATCGCCGCGCATCTTGTCTATGAACTGGACGCCGACGGCAAGCAACTCCGCGTCGTCAAATTAACCGATTACACCGCCGAAAAGGTGCGGACATTCTGCGCCAACCCGGACGAACTGCGCGTCCGATGGGCGGACGCTGAGCGCCGCGCCGAGATCATCACCCAGCTTGCCGAGCGCGGCATTGAGTTCCAATCCCTCGCCATCCAAGCCGGCCAGCCCGAAGCCGACCCGTTCGATCTGCTCTGCCACCTCGCTTTCAACACCCCGGTACTCACCCGCCGCCAACGCGCCGACCGCGTCAAGAAGCAACAAGCCGCCTTCTTCGCCTACTTCAAGCCGGAAGCCCGCGAAATCCTGAACGATCTCTTGGAGAAATACGCCGCCGACGGCGAACTCCTATTCACGCTGCCCGATGTGCTGAAACTCCCGCCGATTTCACACCACGGTAACGTGAATGAAATTGTCACGAAGTTCGGCGGCGCGGATAACCTTCGCAACGCCGTGAATAAACTCCAATCGCTGCTCTATGCGGCGTAAAAGAATTTATGCCACGAGGACGCAACCCTAAGGTTGACCACATCCGGGAATCTTTCCTTTATCAAGTCGAAGCTGCGAGGAGACTTGAATCTGCCGTCAGGCCACTCACTGCCATCCATCCGGGTGCAGGGCGGAGCCTCCATCCCAAACACGTTTATCGGATTGTTGAACTTGCATTCATGGGAGTCTGTGCTGCTTGGGAGGATTTTCTTGAAGCGACAATGGTTCGTTACCTTGCCAATGCCGTAACAGATTCCGGCTTTCGTCCTCGCCTGCGAGTGGGCCCTTGCCAAGATATTACGCACGCATTCGAGGTGCTGTCGGGAAAACCCGGATATGATCCGGAGGAACAATTCCTGTCCTGGACAAATCCTTCCAATGTGGTGCGGCGTGCGGAAGTGTTTTTCGTCGGTGGCGCACCGTTCCGGATCCCGCTGATTCGGGAGACAGCCCGATTGCAGCACGCGGTCAAAGCGCGTAATCGTGTCGCGCACGCTTCGGAAAAGTGCAAATCGGATTTTCGGCAAGCGGCCAATAGTATAATGCTTCGTCCGCCCAACACCTTGCTGGGCAGTGGCTATAGAGTCGGAGAATTGCTGAACAGCAATGCCGGCGCGTATTTCGGAGCACATGTTCCTGCACTGAACATCACTGTGTTTGAATCCTATATGAGGGTATACTCAAACCTTGCTGAGGAGATTGTGCCTCGTTGATTTGTAAACTCAAATGGCTAAGACTGAATCAGTTTCTCCCACCACTGCCCAATCCCTCGGTGCGCTTCTCAAGTCCGCGCGCGACATCATGCGCAAGGTGGAAGCAAAGGCCGAAGGAGAAAGGCTAAAGGCTAAATGAGCGGCAAACCTCAAGATTTGAAACCTCGAACCAAGGCGTTTGCGCTGCGGGTGATTCGCGTGTATTCGGAACTGCCAAAGAACGACACCGTGGCACAGGTGCTGGGCAAGCAGGTGTTGCGATCCGGCACGTCGGTGGGCGCAAATTATCGCGAAGCGTCACGCGGTCGTTCCAAGGCAGAATTCATTTCCAAGATCGGCGACTGCCTGAAGGAGATTGAAGAGACTGAGTATTGGCTGGAATTGCTGGTAGATAGCGGTCGCGTCGCGGCCAGCAAGATGGCCGGCCTGCTCGACGAAACTCGCCAACTCATCGCGATTTTCACTACGATTGACAAACACTCGAAAGGAAAAATTTAGCATTGAGCATTAAGCCTTCAGCATTGTCGCCAACAACTGCCCAATCCCTCGGCGCTCTCCTCAAGTCTGCGCGCGACATCATGCGCAAGGACAAGGGGCTCAACGGCGACCTTGACCGGCTGCCCATGCTCACTTGGATCATGTTCCTGAAGTTCCTCGATGACTTGGAGCTTCAGCGCGAGCAGGAGGCCAAACTCGCCGGGAAAAAGTTCAAGCCAGCCGTCGAACCGCCCTATCGCTGGCGCGATTGGGCCGCCAAGTCCGACAGCATTACCGGCGACGAACTCCTCGCCTTCATCAACAACGAGGAAACGATGCGCCCGGACGGCAAACGCGGCGCGGGCCTGTTCCGTTACCTGCGCACGCTCACCAGTTCCAACGGCGACGACCGGCGCGATGTCATCGCCACCGTGTTCAAGGGCGTGGACAACCGCATGAAGAGCGGCTACCTCCTGCGCGACGTCGTCAATAAGATTGCCGCCATCCACTTCACCTCCAGCGACGAGTTGCACACGCTCGGCGCGCTCTACGAATCCATGCTCCGCGAGATGCGCGATGCGGCAGGGGATTCGGGCGAGTTCTATACCCCACGCGCCGTTGTGCGCCTCATGGTCGCCGTCACCGACCCGCGCCTCGGCGAAACCATGCTCGACCCCGCCAGCGGCACGGGCGGCTTCCTCGTCGAAACGTTCAACCACTTGTCCAAGCAGGTCAAAACCGTGGCCGACCGCCGCGTGTTACAGGAGAAAAGCCTGTTCGGTTGCGAACCCAAGTCGCTGCCCTATCTGCTCTGCCAGATGAACCTGTTGTTGCACGGGCTCGACGCACCGCAAATCGATCCCGGCAACGCGCTCCGCCACAAGCTCACCGACATCGGCGAGCGTGATCGAGTGGACGTGATCCTCACCAACCCGCCCTTCGGCGGCGAGGAAGAGAAAGGCATTCAGGGCAACTTCCCCGAAGACAAGCAGACCGCCGAAACCGCACTGCTGTTCCTGCAACTCATCATGCGGAAGCTGCGCCGGCAGCCCTCAACTCTTAACTCTCAACTTTCAACTCTTAACTCTGCCGCGCGAGCGGCAGTAGTCGTTCCCAACGGCACGCTCTTCGGCGACGGCGTGTGCGCGCGCATCAAGGAGGAACTGCTCAAGGAATTCAACCTCCACACCATCGTCCGGCTGCCCAACGGTGTGTTTGCGCCCTACACCAGCATCCCGACGAACCTGCTGTTCTTCGACCGCTCCGGCCCAACGCGCGAAGTCTGGTATTACGAACAACCGTTGCCCGAAGGCCGGAAGAACTACACCAAGACCGCGCCCATCCAGTTCGAAGAATTCGCGCCGCTCGTGGCGTGGTGGAACAAGCGCGAGGAAAACGAGCGCGCGTGGAAAGTCCCCGCCGCCGAACTGCTGACGAACGGCTGCAACCTCGACCGCAAGAATCCGCATGCCAAGGAAGACATCACGCACCTTCCGCCCGAACAACTCGCCGCCGCCATCCTGAAAAAGGAACAGCGCATCGCGGAAATCATGAGCAATATCCGCAACCTCCTCGCGAAGCACGACAAATGAGCAAGGAATGGCCAAGAGTGAAGTTCGGGCAAATCATGCGCCCGAACAAACGCCCATACACGCTCGGCGACACCGAGGACGCCAACCTTGTCGGGATGCGGCTTTACGGTGGTGGCCCGTTCCACCGAGAGTTGAAGCCAGCGATGCAGATTGCGAAGAAAAGCCACTTCGTGATCAAAACCGGCGATGTCATCTACAACAAGCTGTTCGCGTGGAAGGGCACGTTTGGCATCGTGCCGCCAGAACTCGATGGCATGTTCGTCTCGGACAAGTTTCCAACCTATGAGTTGGACCGAAGCAAGGTGGATGAAACCTGGTTGCGCTGGTATTTCCGATGTCCGCCGCTTTGGGAAGAAGCTCAGTCCATGTCCATCGGCTCGGCCGCTTTGTCAAAGCTCACGCTCAATCCTCCGAAATTCATGCTGCTCACAATCCCGTTGCCACCGTTGGCGGAGCAGCGGCGGGTGGTGGCCCGGATCGAGGAACTGGCCTCCCAAATCCAAGAAGCCCGCACCCTCCGCCACCAAGCCGCCGAAGAAGCCGAGGCGCTGTTGATCAATCAAGTTGGTCAGATGTTCTCGCGATTGGAGACCAAGCATAAGTCGCGCGAGTTTGGTTCGTTCTCGCCACACGTTACCAGTGGGCCACGGAATTGGGCGAAGCACTACGAAC
>CAZGGF010000382.1:0-17477 GCA_964524715.1 uncultured Verrucomicrobiota bacterium
GCAGACGCAAGGCTTCCTCGTGGTGTCCTTGCATCGCGCAGTAACACGCCATGTTGTAGTTGGCCAGCGGGTGGTCAGCGCGCAGCCGCCGCGCATGCTCCAGTGCTTCGATGGCCGACACCGGCGACTTCGGGCGACGCCGGGAATAGGCGAGATGAATCCACCCGTTTACGTTTTTCGGCTGAACGGCGAGCAGCTTCACGAACCAAGGTTCCGCCTCCACATAGCGGCGCGGCAATACCCAAGCCGTCCAGCTTCACATCGCCATCCTTCCGCAGGAAAATGTTCGCAGGACGAACAGCGAGATGGGCAATCTGCGCCTTGCTCCACGCGTAAAGCAGTGCGCGTGTGACATAGAACGCAATCGCAAGGGCTTCGCGCGGTTCCACCCGACCGCGTGAGAGGCGTTCGTCCAATGTATCGCCATCGGCAAACTCCGAGGTCACGTAGTGGACGCCCTGGTGTTCGCCAACGCAATGCACCTGCACGAGGTTCGGATGGCCAAGGTCCGCAGCAGCCGTCGCCTGATGCTTGAACCGCTTGAGAAACTCGGCATCGCCTGCGAGACGCGATCCAAGCACCCTAAGCACGACAATACGATCAGGCTTGGACTGGCGGGCTTTGTAAACACTTCCCACATCACCTTCGCCGAGCTTGGCAAGAACTTCGTATCCCGCAAATGTCTGACCTTCAAGATTGGTCATAGCTGGCTTCTGCCGGCATAAAGTCTAGCGCCACGCCCGGCGCGGTCAAGCACGCGCTGGCAGCCCGAGACCCAACGGAGACAATCCCTGCGATAATATCCGGCTGGAGTTTGTTCCCTAAAAAGGTTCAAATGGCAGATGTGGACCCCATTCGAATTCAGAAACGTCTGGAGACTGCGGAAGGCTACGCCGAGCTCGGCATGCACGATGATGCACTGACCGAAGTGGATGCGCTGCTTGAGGAACAACCCGGTTGCGAGGACGCCGTCAACGCGAAAGCGTTCATCCTGCTTGGCGCGCGCCGCTATGTGGAGGCGGAACCTTGGTTCGTGAAGCTGCTCGCCGTTCAGCCGAAAAACGTAAACGGGTGGATTCATCTCGCCTATTGCCGGCGTCGCACGAAGTCGCTGGAGTCGGCCATCGAAGCACTGGAGCATGCGCGGCGGCTGCGCGCTGACCACCCGCTGGCCAACTACAACATGGCGTGTTACTGCGCGATGCAAGGACACCACGAGGAAGCCTTGCGTCTGCTGGAGGCAGCCATCTGCAAGGATGCAGCCTATCGTGGCATGGCCTGCAAGGAGACTGATTTCGACAGCATGCGGCACCTGCCGCGCTTCCTCTCGCTGGTCAACCGGTCACAAACCGAACTCCAGTGAGACTCCAGCGCCACTCCTGCCGTCCCTATTTTCGCTATTGGCAGACGCCACCAACACCGCTAGGCTGAACTCCAATGACCATCGCGTTAGGCTATGTGTTTCTCTTGTCATGGGCGTTGTGGATCGGGGCGATCGTCTTTTTTCTCTTCATAGTCACACCAACGGCATTTCGCGCTTTGGAAATGGAGCATACCGGCAAGTTCATCCGCGCCGTGTCCCCGCTCTACTATCAGGTCGGGTTGGTGTGCGGCCTGCTCGGACTCATGAGCGGGGGAACACTGCTCGCCATGCGGTTATGGCCATGGCAGGGTGGCGTTACCGTGCTCGTGCTGGTGCTGGGAATGCTGGTGGTGGTATTCTGGGCACAACAGCGGCTGGTACCCCGCATGGATTCGCTACGCGATGAAGCGCATGAAGCCCGCGAGCAAGACGACCCCGAGGTGCGCGAAGAAGTGCTGCTCCGCTGGCAACGGCTTCACAAGCTGAGCGTACGGCTCAACCTGCTGGTGCTGCTCCTTGGCCTGGCTACCGGCTGGATGTGGCTTAATTGCTGGCTGGTGCTGCCGGGGCGCTGGTAGCCTCCCCGCCGCCCGTCATGGGCCGGACAATGCAAGGAGGGCCAATCTCCGCCTTCAGGTCCACGTAGCGCTCGATCTTCATGATGCCCACGTGATGGCGATGGCCGCCGATCTCAAAATCCGCCTCCTCGCCCATCTTCTTATTAAGCAACGCCTGCGCCAGCGTCGTCTGGTAGCTGATGATACCGCGATCGACGTCGCTGTCCCACGCCCCAAGAATGGCGTAACGAACAGTCTTGTTCTCGGTAAGATCATTCAGCGTCACAACAGTGCCGATGCCGACGGCGTCGTTCTTCGCGTCGGCAAAATCCGTGCCGCGCGAATTGGCCAGCATCAATTCCAGCTCGCCTTTGCGCGCCATGAGGACTTTCTGCATCTCCTTGGCGGCCTTGAACTCGCAGTTCTCGCGCAGGTCGCCGCAGCTGCGGGCAATGGGAATATCGCGGGTATTGGCCGGAATGCGTTTCGAGATCAACTCGTCGTATTCGGCCTTTCGCTGCTCCAAGCTCTCCCAGGAAACCGTCGTCGTCTGCTGCCGCGTCTCCACACCACTGGTCAGCAACGCTTGGATCGACGGGTGAATTCTGATGATTCGCGCGAGCAACGAGCGCCGGTCCATCTCCCCTATCACCGGGTGCAGCAAAAGCTTGCGGGCAATGTCGCGCACATCCTCAATGTCCGTCTCACGCAACAAGTCACCCAGCAGCGAGGAATCGTTGACCAGGCACTCCAGCAACAAGCTCTTCTTGCGCGCAGTCTCCGCAAGTCCGCGCTGGACGGACTGGAGGATGGCTGACGCCAGTCTCGCGTTGAGCAATGGCCCGATGGTTTCCGCGAAAGCTGGCTGGTTGCGGCTGCGGCAAATCCACAATAGAAGATCGCCGACCGCGGATTGCTCACGGATGGAGCGGTCCAGAAACGCTCGCACTGCGTCGGTCTGGCCCTCGTTGATCAAGAACTCGATGATATCACCAACGAGCTTCACGTCAGCGCTCAAAAGAACCTGCCGCAACGTATCGTGCCACGTCTCCGGATAGGCCGTGCGTACATGTGGCAGAAGCCGCTTCTGCTTCGCAGACGGCAGCGATTGCAGTAGTTCCCCGAGATGACGGACATTCCGGATCACCTCGTGAATCTGCTCGACGGTATGCGGCGTCTGGTGACCACACAGCCCGGCCAATTCATCGCGCGCCCAAATCGCTTCGAGCGTTGTGACCGGATCGCGATGTGGCGAGGCTGCAATCTCGTCGCTAAGCGCGTGAATAACAGGGCCGAGCACCGTCGGCATGTCGAGAAGCTGGTCGGTGATACGCAACAACTGTTCCGCCACTTGTAGCTTTTGCCTGAGGTTGACGGCATCGGCAAACGACTTGAGCAGCTCTTCCTCCGGCCGTTGCGGCTTGTCGCGCAAAATGAACGGTTCCGTCTTCTTCGCCGGAACACCGAAGTGCGGGTCTTTCTTCATCGCGCGCTTGGCGCCATCCCACCATTTCTTCCACTCTGCCGCAGTCACAACCTCCGGGCTCAACACCGTGGCAATGGAATCCGTCAGGCTCTGCCCGCCATAACTGGTCAATACGATTCGCATCAATTGCAGCGGCTCGCTCGCGGCAAGCTGCTTGAGCGCATCAAGATGGGCCACTTTCTGAACCAGAATGTGTTCGGCGGGCAAAACCTCCAGCGATTCGGCGGCATACCGTGCCTCCATCGAATGGCCGGGTCTGCCCCTGAAGTCTATTTGGAACTTGCCCATGATGGGGTCGAAGCTCGCCACTTTCCCGAATCCCCAACTGCGATGGATGCAGTAGGTGCCGGGACCGAGTTTCTTCAGAGTGTCCACGTGCCGCGCTTCGGCTTTGCCGTCATCTAATAATGCTTGGATTTGATCGTCGGTCATGTTGAAAAGTGGTAGAAGCTATCGCGTGATTTCAATCAATCCAAGAGAAATTGTGTTCGATCTGTTATGCAAGTGGGAACGCCGTGGCGGCGCGGCCGACGACCTGCTCCACGCAGCCCTGCAAAACTCGGGGCTGCCAGTGCGCGACCGCGCTCTCGTGACCGAGCTGTTTTACGGCTGCCTGCGGCAACAGGCAGCGCTCGACTGGCTGATGGCGCAGAAGTCCGAGCGGCCTCCAAAACCGGAAATTGCCGCGCTGACGCGCCTGGGCCTGTACCAACTATTCTTTCTTGATCGCGTGCCGGCGCACGCCGCGGTCAACACGACCGTGGAATTGGCCAAGCGTGCTGCGTCAGGCCGTCTGGCCGGATTCGTCAACGGACTGTTGCGAAATGCGCAACGAGACCGGCCAGCGCTGGCCGCTGCTCTCCAACGGCAGCCCTTGGCTGTCCGGTATTCGCATCCGGAATGGCTGGTGAAGCGATGGCTGGCGCGCTACGGCGAACCGGACACGCGCGCATTGCTCGATTGGAACAATCGCCCGCCCAAAACCTTCGCCCGCGTAAATACACTGCGAACCAACGCTGACGCGTTGCAGGAGAAATGGCGCACCGCGGGCATCGACGCCGAACCTGCAAAAGGAGCCCCGTCCCCGCTCCCCATGATTGAGGTTCGCGCGGCAGAATCAGCAGAGCGGCTGCCGGGGTTCACTGAGGGAGAGTTCTACATTCAGGATCCAAGCACACTACTCTCAGTCGAGTTGTTGGGGGCGCAACCGGGCGAGCGTGTGCTGGACGCCTGCGCCGCGCCGGGCGGCAAGACAACCGCCCTGGCGCAGCTTATGCAAGACCGCGGCGAGATTGTCGCTGAGGATTCTTCACCCGAACGCCTCAAACAGGTAGTGGCCAATTGCGCGAGGCTCGGTGTTACCTGCGTCACTGTCCAACAAGCTCGTGCTGCTCATTCCGCCGAGACATGGTTTGACCGCGTGCTCGTGGATGTGCCCTGTTCCAACTCTGGCGTGCTGCGCCGGCGCGTGGACGCCCGATGGCGGCTGCGATCCGAGGACATCGCCCGACTCGCCGCAGAACAGTTGGCGCTCCTGAAAAAGGTGGCCCGGCGCGTCAAGCGGGGCGGCACGTTGGTCTACAGCACGTGCAGCCTTGAACCCGAGGAGAACCGGGGCGTTGTGGACACGTTCGTGAAGGCCGAACCGGAGTTTGCACTCGACCGGTGCGTCGAGGCATTTCCCCCGCGCGATGGAACGGATGGAGCTTTTGCCGCAAGGCTTGTTCGCCGCGCGGACTGACGCGTCAACCCGTGTCCGATCACGGCGATTGCGCGGCGGCGGGCACGGCTTTCGCGGCTGGAGCAGGAGAATCGCCAGAGGCAGTATCAGTGGCGGCAGGCGGAGCACGGTTGTGCCGCTTGCGCACTTCCTCGCGTTCCTGTGGGCTGAGCTGCTTCCAGCGTTGGAAGTTCTCCTGAACCCGCCGTTTCTCCTCCGGCGACATGCTTTGCCACTGCTGGAGCCGCTGCTTCAATTCCTCACGCTGATCCGGCGGCATATGAATGAACTTCTGGTAGTTCCTATTCAGCAGCTTGCGCGCTTCCGGTGACAGGTTGCGAAGTTGTTCCCATCGCTCCAGGAATTTTCGCTGCTCGGCAGGCGACAGTTTCCCTATCCGCTCGCGCATCCGCGGCGGCATGTCTTCCGGCAAGAAGATACTGGCTGGCGCGTTTGTCGAAACCGGCACCGCGGCCGCCCGTCCGGGACAGAAACACACAAGACAGCCCACAACCAAAGCAAGGGTGAGAGTCCTTGCGCTCATCAGCTATTCCAAAGCGCCTTCATCATCTCTTCGATCGGGTCGTGCTCAGCAACCGGCGCAATCCGATCGAGATCTGCGATGATGTCGAAATCCTTCAGCAACTCCAAATGCTGCACCACCGGCAAATTCGCCGCCAACTCATGACTGACGGTCTGGTCAGCATCGCGCTGGGTACTGATCCAGACACCCATGCCCGCCGCCAACAGCATCACGGCAACCGTCGCCGGCGCTACCCAACGCCATGGCAACGGGAAGAACCACGGGCGGGCCGGCTCCTCCCGCTCCACGCGATCCACCTGATTCATGACTCGGGCGACGAAGTTCGAGGATGGCTCAATTTCCGGAACGGCTGCAAATGCCGCCCACGCGTCCTTGTAATCGCGCCAAGCGGCAGCGCAGTCGTGGCAATCCGCCAGATGTTTGCGCAAAAGCGCGTCCGTCTGGATGTCCAGTCGGCCATCCAGCAAACCATCAAATTCAGCTTGGCATTGTGTGCAGTTCATTCTCCAAAACGCTCGCTAGTATAACACCCAGGTTGTCCAAAGGTTTCGGAAATTTTCATGGTCGCAAATACGGTTTGAGTTGATCGCGCAGAATCGCGCGCGCGCGATGAATGATGGATTTCGTCGCCGATAGTGAGCACTTCATCACCTTGGCAATATCCTCGTAGGGCATGTTCTGATGTCTCAACAACAACATGGCCGTGCGCTGCGCCTCCGGCAACGCGGCCAACGCAGCGTCCACCCGTTTCCGCAATTCGGCAGCCAGCGCCTCGTCGCTTGGCGGTTTCGCGTGCTGGTCCGAAACCTGCCACACCGACTCGCTGCCTTCCGCGGCATCCGCAACCGGTTTGTCGAGCGAGTCCGCAGGATGGCGCGCGCGGCGCCGCACTTCGTTCAGGCACATGTTCCGCGCGATGGTGAACAGCCATGTGGAAAACTTCGCCGTCGGAACATAACGGCTTCGCGACTTCCACACCTGCACGAACACATTTTGGGCAAGATCTTCCGCTTCCGCTGCATCGCCGATGCTGCGGAAGATCGTATTGATGACCGGCCGCTGGTATTTGACCACCAGCGTCTCGAAAGCTGCGCGGTTACCGCGGCGAACCTTCAACATCAGTTCGGTGTCGGGATCGAAAGACATGCAAAGTATTGGACACGCTCTGTCACGCAGAACGTTCACCGCGCATAATCAACTTCAACGACTTCATGGCGTTCCATGCGGGCGGACCTTAGCATAGAAGCAAGGGCGGGCAAAAAACTTTTCACATCCAAGCCATCCGGGGACATCCGCACGGTGACGGCGCCCTGCAAATCCGTGCGCAACACTTGCGCACCATGGGCTTTAATGCGGTCGAGCATGGCCGGCATCCCCGTTTTCCGGGCGGCAGCGTCACCGCAGCTGATCACAACCCATTGTGCAGCCACCGCATCCATAAACTCGTCGCTGCAGGAATCCTCGCGACTGTGCAATCCCCTGATCAGGCCGTCGCTGCGCAAATCCACCTTGGCTGCCAGCAACTCGCGTTCGACCGTCGCGCCAATGTCAGACGCCAGCAATACACGATGCGAACCGCACCGCAACTGCATCACCAGCGCGGCGTCATCGCCCAGCAGGGGCAGCCGGCCGGAGTGTGGATGGAGCACCCGCAACTCGGCGTTCTCTCCCAGCATGAGGGTCGATGGTTCAACGAGCCGTAGTGCTTGAAAAGCCGGCAGCGAACCGCCCGCCACGCGCGTCCAACGGCTCTGGCCGTTGTCGAAAATCCTCCGCGGGTAAAATCCGTCAAGTACCACACCCACCCCGCCCACGTGGCTTGCATCAGCATGAGTCAGGATGAGCGTCTCAATCGAGTCACATCCCTGCGCGCGAAGGAAGGGTTTGAGGATGGAAGCGGCGGACTTCGCCGGGCCGCAATCAATGAGCGTGTCGTGTTGCTCGCCAGGCAGGTCCACGAACGCCGACGCGCCGTCGCCCACACTGAGAACCGTCAGCGTCACTGTCGGCTCGCCGTTGCGGGCTGCCAGGCCGATGGCGAGCGCGCAGAGTGCAGTCACACCGAGCCACGCGGACCTGTGCGCCATCTTCTTCATTCCGGCCCAAAGGAATACTCCCAACGCGCCGTAGAACGCCGCCGGTATCCAGAGTGGCGACGTCTTGACATAAACGAACGCCAGCGGCAATTGCGCAAACCAGTGGTTCGCGCCAACCATCAGTTCCATGAACGCGTAGTTGGCGTTGTTCAGCACACTTGCGATCGGCGTCCAGACAAGATCCAGCAGGAACGACGCAAACCCGGTGATGATCACCAATGTGCTCAATGGCACAATGATCAGGTTGGAGAGGAAATTCACCGCCGTGAACAGATTGAAGTAATGCGCGATGAGCGGCATCGTCCCGATGCATGCCGCCGCGGAGACTGCAAAAGAAACCGCCACCATTCGAACAAAGCCGTACCACACGCGGCGCCACCGAGGCAGCAGACTCGCCGGCAAATACGGATCACAGACAAACGCATCAGCCAGCCTGCCGGGGAGCCGCGACACGATCGTCGAACACTCCAAGGAGCCCGACGCGCGACGATAAACAGCTTGGACGAGGAAACCAGGTCCGGGAACAAGCAGCACCAAAGCAAGCACCGCGGCATAGGACAGTTGAAAACCGGCCTCAAACAACTGCATCGGATCGCTCAACAGGATGACGATGGCTGACGCTGCAAGGCTGTTTAGCACGTCGGTGGGACGCGGCAGAGCCCAACCAACGACCACGATCGTTGCCATCAAACACGACCGCACAGCAGACGCCGGCGCCCCCGTCGCGATGGTATAGAACACCAGCAGGGGCACGGCAATCAGCGCACAACCAACCCGGCCAACGCCAAGGAAACGCAACAGACCCACGAGAATGCCCGCAATGACCGCAACGTGCAAACCGCTGACGGCAAACACATGCAGAGTGCCGGTACGCATGAATGGCTCCGAAAGCTCGCTGGTGAGCCCCGGACGATAACCAACCAACATCGCGCGCAACAATCCAACGACCACAGGTTCGTCCCCCATTCGGGTCGTCTCCAAGCCCCGCGCCGCACTGTCGAGAAATCGGCGTTGTATCCACATGCCGCACTCCATCCACCACGACAGGTCATGTCCCAGGACAGTCACAGCCGCCGCGCTGTGGATGCGCGCTTCATAGAACACGCCGCGCCGCCCCCAATAAGCGCGGTAGTCGAAATGCCCTGGATTTGCCGGCGCAATCGGCCGGCTCAGAAGACCGCGAAACTCAATGACATCGCCCCGGCGCAATCGATTGTCGTCGGGTGGTTGATCGAGCCACACGGCGACCTCGCCACTCGCCGACTGCCAGCCATCGCCGCAATCGATCGCCCTGGCTTGAATGGTGAAGAAGTCGCGTTCCTGCTGTCCACGCGCACGCCGGCAAATGGAACGCACCGGTTCATTCGTGATTGTGCCGCGCACGAGCGCGTTCTGGGGACTGTCACCCAGCAACCGCAACAGATGATCAGGTTGCGGCCAGGTGTTCGCCAGCCGGTGCGCGAGCAAACCGCCAAGAAGAACCATCACGAACACCGCAATAAGACCACTCCGGCGATGAAACAAAAACGCAGATACAGCAAGGGCGCACAAGAACAAGGCCCACAGAGCAGCGAGTGGCACAAAACACCACTCGCCGAGTACCACCCCCGCGCAAAACACAACGGCAATGCCCACCAACGGGCGTTTCATGACCCAATGATTATCGCCCCGGGACTCTGCAAGCAAGTATCGAGTCCGCGGTTGCAATGACGCGCATCCGTGAATATGTTCGACGACACTTGTTGCGAACACTTGTGGAGAACCATCTATGGAAAACGTTTTGATCATCGGCACCGGTTGCGCAGGACTGACAGCGGCCGTTTACACGGCGCGGGCGAATCTTTCGCCGTTGGTATTGGCAGGAGCCACGCCGGGTGGGTTGTTGACCACCACAAGCCTTGTCGAAAACGTCCCCGGTTTTCCTGACGGTATTGACGGGACGGAGTTCGTGATACGAACGCAAGCGCAGGCGGAAAAGTTCGGGGCGCGCATCGCTTATGACACGGTGGAAAAGGTGGATTTGTCACAGCGGCCATTCCGTGTCACAACGGGCGACGGGATCATCGAGACGAAGGCTATCATTGTGGCCACCGGCGCAAGCCACCGGCACCTGGGATTGGAGAGCGAACGGTTGCTGGAGAAGAAAGGCGTGACCTACTGTGCGACGTGTGACGGGGCACTCCCGATGTTTCGAAATCAGCCGTTGGTAGTCGTGGGCGGTGGCGACTCGGCGCTGGAGGAGGCCAGCTATCTGACCCGGTTTGGCTCGCGCGTGTACGTGATTCATCGCCGCGACGCGTTGCGCGGCTCCAAGATCATGCAAGAACGGGCGTTCAAGAACCCGAAGATCGAGTTTGTGTGGAATTCAGTCGTCGCGGACGTGCTTGACGTGAAACAGGATCGCGTGACAGGCGTGGTGCTGAAAGACGTAAAGACAGGCCAGACCCGTTCGTTGGAATGCGCCGGTGTTTTCATAGCGATCGGCCACGCCCCCAATACGCGGATTTTCGCCGGCCAGTTGGACATGGACCCGGACGGCTATCTCATCTGCAAGCCGGGTATGGCAACCAATGTACCGGGTGTTTTTGGCGCGGGCGATTGTGTAGACCGCACCTACCGGCAGGCGATCACGGCGGCGGGATCAGGCTGCGCAGCGGCGATTGACTGTGAGCGCTATCTCGCGAGTCTGGAATCGTAAACCATTCCATGTCCACAGAAACACAAGAGGCGACTCAAGCGAGTCGCCTCTTGCTCGAACACTTTTTCAGTATCGCCGCTTAGCGCGCCGGCTGCGAAGCTGAAGTGGCCGCTGGCACCGTCACGTTGCCTTCAGCAGCCAGATAACCCCACGGGTACTCCTGATCCATCGCTGGCTTGTAGTCGTTGATGGGGAACGGGAATGTCAGGAACTCGTAGGTGCTGCAAAGGTAGCGGGCGCAGGTCATCCCGAGGCCTTTGGCAAACCCCACGGTCACGGCCATACCGGGGCCATCGTTCACGGCGGACTGATACATCTGATTGGGCAACTCCAGCCAGCCAAACGTAAGGCCGACAATACCGCGGGTGAACTTTGCGCCTGCGGTCTGATTGTCAACCGCGGGAGGAGGAGGTTCAGCCGCGAAGAGGCTGGCCGCGCCGAGGCTGACCATCCCAGCCAGCGCCAACACTTTGAAGGTCAAAGACATCTTTTTCATGGCATTCCGTTGGATATATTTGTGTTCGTTTCTGTTGTCCGAGATTAACGCACAGGCGCGGCTGCTGTCGCAGGAACCGTGACCTCGCCTTCGCCGGTGAAGTAACCCCAAGGATAGTCGGGCTTGAGAATCGAGTTATACTCGTCTGGTGCCGGGATCGGGAACGTCACCAAATCCCACACGCCAACCAGTGTGCGGACGACGACCATGCCGATGCCTTTGCCAAAGCCGACCGTGGCACCCATGACCCAACCATTCCTGGTGCCTTCGTCATAAATGTTGCCTGGCAATTCCAGCCAACTCATGGCGCATCCAGCAATACCACGTCCAAATTTGGTGGCAGCGTCTTGCGCTTGAGCCGTGCCTGGCAAACTCGTTGCCAGCACGCCAAGTCCCAAGACAACCGCGAATCCGATACTCTTCAATTTCATGTTTTTGTTTCCTCCGTGTAAAATGACCGTGACAGCCTAGTCAAAGACGCCAACAAGTCAAGCTCGCTGCATCAGGCCATCACAAACAAGCCTATTTTTTCGCGCCAGACGACGGCGCTTTGTCATCCCCGCCACAGAAATAGCCCCAGGGATATTCCGGCTCCAAAACCGGTTTGTACCCCGGCTGGATGTCGAACGGGAACGTGAAAAACTCGTAAACACCGATCAATCCCCGGAACGGCATCATGACAAGTCCTTTGGCAAACCCCTTGGTCACCCCCATCAAACAACCTTCTTTCGTGCCCACATCCGCCATGTTGCCGGGCAACTCTAGGAAGAAGAACACCATGGATGACATGCCACGACATGCCTTGTCGCACATGTCATGAGCTTGCGCAGGAGTGGTCACAGCCATTGTCAGGAGTGCCACACTACAAATGATGCTCCAACCCCATATTTTCGCTGGCTTCATTTTTGACCTCCGAGTAACTCTCTCCTTCAGTTGAAACTGGGCATAGACAATACCGGCCCCCTCCAAAACCGTCAAGCCTCCAACGCCTTTGCATTGTGCCCTGCCCCCGCCTATCAGGCACGCGGTCACTTCAGCCTGGCAAATGTCTTCTGCAGGCAGGCAAGCGGCGCAGCGCCACCGATGGCGGCGCGGGCGTTTTCAATCAGTTGCTGTTCACGATCATTTTTCGTGGGTTCCTTGACGTCGTAGAAGACGCCAAAAACACCCGGGAACGGCAGCGACGCCAGTTTGTAGGCAGCCGCCTCGTCGGTTGGGTCGTGCCTCTTCTCATCCTCCGGTGTGCCGTCGTTCTTCTTCTCCTCGATGATTGTGAACTGCCCGCCTTTGCGCGGGTTGGCGGCGTCGAACGCACCGGGATGGAACTCCACGCATTCGCTGAGGCACTCGATGGCTGAGAATCCCCTGTGATCCATCGCCCGCTCCATCATCTGCAACATATGCTGCGGATTGCTGTGGCTGGTGCGGGCAACAAACGTCGCGCCCGCTGCAAGCAGCTTTTGCATCGGGTTCGTGGGTGTGTCAATCGCCCCCATCGGATCCGTTTTGCTTTTGAACCCCATCGGCGAGGTCGGCGAGGTCTGCTTTTTTGTCAGACCGTAAACCATGTTGTCCATGACCACCACGGTCATGTGAATGTTCTTGCGTGCAGCGTGCTCCAGGTGGTTGCCACCAATGGAATACGCATCACCATCACCGCTGAACACAACCACATGAAGATCCGGCCGACTCAACGACAACCCGCTCGCAAACGCCACCGCCCGGCCGTGAATGAAATGCACACCGTGCGCCTGGACGAAGTAAGGAAACCGGCTCGAACAACCAATGCCGGAAACTGTGACGATCTTCTCACGCGGAATCTGGCGGCGTTCGCAAAGCCGGAAGTAGGTATCCAGCACGGTGTAGTCTCCGCAGCCGGGGCACCACGTGGGACGGTCGCTCCTGAGGTCCACCTTCTTGTAAGGCGTTGACTGGCCGAGCTGGGCTGGTACCGCACCGGACGCAGGATTGATGGTTGTTTCACTCATGGCTTCTTGAATTGTTGAAGCTGAAAAATCGTGTTCACTGTCCTTTGTCTAGCGAGACTGTGCGCGTACCGCTTCGAGGATTTCGCTAACCTTGAAACTCAATCCGTCGGTCTTGTTGATGCTTCCAATGCGCGGGTTGCAGTAACGGCTGCGAAGAATAGCCGCCAACTGACCGTAGCCATAGAGTCCACTGTCGTTGTTCTCAACCACCAGGATGCGCTTGAACCGGTTAAAAATCTCGTCGAGGCCCGGCGGCAGTGGACTCAGGTAACGAATGCAGAGCACCGACAGGGGCTGCCCATCGGCCGTCGATTTCTCCATCGCCTCGCGCGTTGGGCCGTACGATGAACCCCAAGTCACCAGCAAGGTGTCGCCCTCGGCCGGCCCCAGCACTTTCGGTGTCGGCAGCGTCTCCGCAAACTTCTGCAGCTTGCGGCGTCGCTTCGCGGTCATCATCGTGTGGAACCTTGGGTCCTCGCCGGGATGCCCTGCTTCGTTGTGTTCCAGACCGGTGAGAATCGGATAGTTGTGGTTGGCAATCGGCGTGCCCGGCGCCGGGTGATGCGGAATGCCATCCGGCGTATCTTCGTAAGGCTTGAAATCCGCACCGCGTGGCGTGAAATCAATGGGCATCTCGCGCACAATCTTGTCCAAGTCCGGTTCCTCAAACGCTTCCACGCGAAACCCGATCGCTTGGTCGCTCAGGATGATGACCGGACAACTGTATTTGCGTGCGAGATCCACAGCTTCGATGCTGCTGTAAAACGCGTCTTCCACGTCGGTCGGCGCCAGGACAATGCGGGGGCAATCGCCATGACCGCCGAAGATCGCAATATTCAGATCGCTTTGCTCCATCTTCGTCGGCAGGCCGGTGGATGGGCCGCCGCGCTGCACGTCAATCACCACCAGCGGAATCTCCGCCATCACCGTCCAGCCAATCCCCTCGGTCTTCAGGGCCAACCCCGGCCCGCTGGTGCTCGTCACCGCCACGCGCCCGCCGTAACTGGCGCCAATCGCCGCGCAGACCGCTGCGATCTCGTCCTCGGCTTGCAGGAAGATGCCGCCATATTTCGGCAACTCCGCCCGCATGATCTCCATGATCTGGCTCGACGGCGTAATGGGATACGCCGCGCCAAAACGCACGCCTGCGGCGATCAGTCCATAGGCCATCGCCTGGTTGCCAGCCATCACCATGAGCGGACGACCGCTGCGCCGTTCATTCGGGATGAACTGAAAATTCTGCCCCATCCTGCCGATGTCAAAACCGTAGCCGGCCCGGAACGCATTGAACGTCGCCTCCATCGTGCCCGCGTCGCGCTTGGCGCCCCAAGTCTTCAGCATCGCCTCCAGCTTCGCCGTGTCCAGGTCGAACATCCGCGCGAGCAAGCCGAGCAGGAACATGTTCTTGCCCTTGTCGTGCCCCTTGCCGCCGATCGCCTCGATCGTCAGCGCCGTCATGGGCACGCCGACGCAAGTAAACCGTTTGTCATCCGGATTCGGGTTTACGTGGTCCGTGTCATAGATCAGCACCCCGCCGTTGCGCAGCACGCCGAGATGCTTCTCGTAGGAATGCTGGTAAAACGCCACCAACACATCCACCTCATCGCCCACCGTCAACACCTCGCCCGAACCAATCCTCACCTGGTAAATGGACGGCCCGCCGCTGATCGTCGCAGGGATCGTCATGTAGCTCATGACTTCCTGCGCGCTACGTCCGCTGAACCGCGCCAGCAGTTCGCCCACCGTCTGGATTCCGTCCTGCGAGTTGCCCGCAATGCGGATCACTGCGTCCTTGATGGGAACCACTTTCGCCGTGGCCGCCGAGTTGCCGTTTGAATCGCTCATATTACCCATGGAAAGGCTCAATGGACCGAACCTGATGCATCGAACAATACGCCTCCACTTCTCGCGACCCAAGTCGATAAGTCGAAACTGGAAGCGTCAGACAAAAGCACACGCGCCCCACCCTGTCAAACGCACCACCCCCATCCAGTCTCGAAACAGGAATCTACAGCCCACCCTGCGATCCAACCATTCCCGCGCCGGCTTCTAATTCTGCTTCGCGATCAACTCGCGGCCGAAATCGTAACCGCGCCTCAACGCACGCAGGTTGAGGTCCTGCGTGCCTTTGGGAACGGAATCAAGCACCGCTTTCTCGACGGAGCCATATGCGATCAATTCACTGACGCCGGCAAAGAAGCCGACCATGACGATGTTCAACACAAGCCGGCGGCCGAGTTCTTCAGCAAAGCGAGTCGCGGGAATCCCCAGCGCGCGTGTACCGGCCGGCAGCGGCGGCAGCTTGGCAACCAACTCACTCTCGTAGAGCAGCAGCCCATTCGGCTTCATCTGCGGCGCGAACTGCGTCGCCGCGTCCTGCGACATCAGCACCAGCATGTCGGCTTGCTTGATGTAGGGATAGCCGATCGGTTCATCGGAAACCATCACCTGCGCACTGCACGCGCTGCCGCGCGCCTCCGGGCCAAATGCCTGAATGAGCGTGGCGTGTTTTCCGTCGTAGATCGAGGCCGCCTTGCCAATGATCATGCCGCAGAGAATCACTCCCTGACCACCGAGACCACCCACACGGATTTCAGTCTTAGGCATGGTTGCCTCCGTAGCGTTGATATTTGTCGCCGAAGTGTCCGGCAAAATGATTGTTCATGGAGTCCAACCACGTCGGGCGTTCGCGGTCCACGAACTTGCCAACCACGATGTCGCCCTGGAACGTCAGGCCGATGTCCTTGGTGCTCGCACCGTGTTTGACCACGCTCTTCTCCTTGAAATACTTGAGCTGGTCAACGCCGTCGCCGAGTTTGTTGCGCCGCGAGTACAGCGTCGGGCACGGCGCCATCGCTTCAATGAACACGAAGCCTTTCTTGGCCATCCCTTCCTTCATCGCACGAGCGAGTTGTTTGACGTGGAAGACCGTCCAGCGCGCCACATAGACCGCACCGCAAGCGTCAGCGATGAAGGGCAGGTTGAACGAATCCTCGAAATTGCCAAACGGCATGGTGGACACCGTCGCGCCGCGTGGCGTGGTGGGCGCGACCTGGCCACCAGTCATGCCGTAGGTGTGGTTGTTCACGCAAACCACCATGATGTCCATGTTCCGGCGCGCGGCATGGAAGAAATGGTTGCCGCCGATGGCGAAGAGATCGCCGTCGCCAGAATAGACGATCACCTTCAACTCCGGGTTCGCCAGCTTCAGCCCCGTCGCGAACGGAATCGGCCGGCCGTGCGTCGTGTGGAATGAATCGAGGTTCATGTAGCCCGCCACACGGCCCGTGCAACCGATGCCGGAGACGATGGCAACCTTGCTCAAGTCGAGGCCGGATTCCTGCAAGCCACGAACGAAACAGTTCACAGACGTGCCAATGCCGCAGCCCGGACACCAGATGTGCGGGATGCGATCCTTGCGCAGGTACGGCATCACCGGATTATCCATCGCGACATCCGGCATCGGCGAATTGCCGCACGAGTCAGCAATGCAACTTTCATTACTCATCGGGCAACCTCCAAAATCTTGTTCAAAATCTCCTGTGGCTCGTGCACCGTGCCGCCGGCGTGTGGCACGGAAACCACGCGGGTCTTGCCGGCAGCGGCGCGCTCCACTTCGAGCACCATCTGGCCCATATTCAGTTCCGGCACCACAAACGCCTTCACGCGCGGGGCAAGTTGCTGGATCACACTTACCGGGAACGGCCACGTGATCACCATCCGCAAATGTCCCACTTTCAACCCCTGCTTGCGCGCCTGCTCGATCGCCGGTCCCGACACGCGCGAGGTGATGCCGAATGACACCACCACGATCTCCGCGTCATCGAGATGCTCGCCGCGCACATCAATCAGTTTCTCGCGGTTGTTGCGGATCTTCCCCAGCAACCGCTCCATCATCTTCTTCTGCGCGGGCGGGTTCATCGCCGGGTAACCGCGCTCGTCGTGCGTCAGGCCCGTGATGTGAATCCCGTGACCGTCGCCGGCTTTCACCATCTCCGGCACCATGTCACCGTCTGCCGCATAGGGTTTGTATTGCCCCGGCGGCTTGCTCGTCCAACGCCGCTCCATCACCTCGATGGCCGAAGCTTCGGGAATCACCACCCGCTCCGTCATGTGCCCCACCACCTCGTCCATCATGAAAAACACCGGCACGCGATACATCTCGGCGAGGTTGAACGCCTTGATCATCAGATCGAAACACTCCTGCGGCGAGTTCGGCGACAGCGCAATCATCTCATAGTCGCCGTGCGAACCCCAACGCACCTGCATCATGTCCGCCTGCGCCGGCAGCGTCGGCAGGCCCGTGGACGGTCCGCCGCGTTGCACATCCACAAACACACACGGCGTCTCGGTGATCGCCGCGTAACCGGTGTGCTCCATCATCAGCGACAAACCCGGGCCGGAGGTGACCGTCATCACCTTCTTGCCAGCCCAAGCCGCGCCGAGGATGGCGATGGACGACGCAATCTCGTCCTCCATCTGGATGAACATTCCCCCGATGAGCGGGATACGCTGGGCGTAGCGCTCCA
>CAZGGF010000383.1:0-3111 GCA_964524715.1 uncultured Verrucomicrobiota bacterium
CCCGGAGGGACGATTGAATATCGAGGCCACCGGGTTGATTTGGGCAACACGGCCTCTGGACTAGTCATTGTCAATGGGTCGCGGGTCGTCACCGGGGTCGCTCCGTGGTTTCGATAGACGGCAGTCTTGCCGGCGGGACATGGTTGTGTTACTCGAAGGAACGTCATGCCCGGCAAGAGCTATCCTCGCCGTCTCTATCTGCCCCCGGCCGGCCGGCCGCGCTGGTTGCCGTTCAACCCTGACGCGTGGGACCTGCTTTATCTTTCGTGGGGCCGGCGATGGTTTGGCGACAGTCCCATCCCGGTTGCCATGCATGACGGGTGGGTCTATGTGGCCATCCTGGAGGGCACGCCGACCCTGGTGACCGGCGACGGTCTGGTGGAAATGCGAACCGGCAGTATCCTCGTCATTCACCCCGACTGCGCCTATGGCTGGACGGACTCTCCGCGCCGTTCAAGCCGGATCCTGACATGGCTGTGGCGCTCGGCTCCCGCGCTTGCCTCTCTCCAGCCACCACGGGGCGGTTTCCGCCGTTTCGAGATGGACCGCGCCACACTGCGCAGGCTCGCCGCGCTGCACGCGAACTGTGTCCGCGAAGTCGCGACGCCCGACGAGGCCGCCGTCCTGTCGCTGCACTGCGCGCGGCTGGAATTGGACATCGTCCTGGCGCGCGCTGAAAACCGTCCGCCCGAGGTGGACTCGCGTTACCGGATGAAGCTGGCGCTGGAGTTTTTGCGCAACAACCCCGCCGAGCGCCAGCCGGCGCAGCGTCTGTGCGAATACCTGCAAGTGACGCCCGCGGCGCTCAACGAGCTTTTCCGCCAACACAGCGGCGAGAACGCCAGAAGCTTCCTGCTCCGCTGGCGGATGGAGCTGGCTCGCGTGAAACTGCGCGACGGGCGGTTGCCGGCCAAGCAGGTGGCGTTCGAGCTGGGCTACCGTCACGCAAACGATTTCAGCCGCGCGTTCAAACGGTTCTTCGGCGTCACCGCACGCAAAGTAGCAGCACCGGCGAAAGCCGGGTAATGCTAGCACTTTGTTGTTCCACGCGCCCGGTCGTGGGGCTATGAAAGCGCTCACTCAATCACCACGACGACCATGAGCCAGAAATATCTCCCCCTCACTCGACGTTCGTTCCTCCGCCGCGCCTCCGCCGCCATCGCAGGCATCGCCGGCGCGCCCACCATCCTGCCCACATCGGTGTTCGGCGCCAACGCGCCCAGCAACCGCGTCACCATCGGCTTCATCGGCTGCGGGCGGCAGTGTTACTACGCCAACATTCCCGGCTTCCTCAAAGTCGCCGGCGTCCAGGCCGTCGCCGTCTGCGACGTGGACTCATGGCGCATGGCGCAGGCGAAGAAGTTGATCGAGGACACTTGCGCGAAGAAGAAGGACACCAGCTTCAAAGGCTGCGCGACCTACAAGGACTTCCGGGAACTGCTCGCTGACAAGGGCATTGACGCGGTGATGATTTCCACACAGGACCATTGGCACGTGCCGATGGCTGTCGCCGCCGTGCGCGCCGGCAAGGACGTGGCGCTGGAGAAGCCCATCACCCGCTACATCGACGAGGGCCGCCTGCTCGCCAGCGAGGTCGCGAAGCATAAGCGCGTCTTTCGCGTGGACAGCGAGTTTCGCTCGCTGGAGCCGATGCACCGCGCCGCTGAACTGGTCCGCAACGGCCGCATCGGCAAGGTCCGCGTCGTCCGTACCGGCTCGCCCAAGGAGCAGTTTCCCGACGAACCCGAAACGGTGACCGAGCCGCCCGCGAACCTCGACTACGATCTCTGGCTCGGCCCCGCGCCGAAAGTCCCCTATATGCAAAAGCGCGTCCATACGCCGCAGGACCTCAAGAGCCGCCCCGGCTGGATGCGCAGCCTCGATTACTGCGACGGCATGATCACCAATTGGGGCACCCACCTCAACGACATCGGCCAGTGGGGCGCAGGCACCGAGCGCACCGGTCCCGTCGAGATCAAGGCCACGGGCAAATTCCACGATGGCAAGGTCTGGAACGTGCTGGAGAGTTTTGACGCCTGGTACAAGTTCGCCACCGGCATCGAGTTGTTCTACCAGATGGGCGAACCTCACGTCCGTTTCGAGGGCGACAAAGGCTGGATCCACGTCAACTACATGGCCAGCAAACTCTCGCCCGAGCGGCTCAAAGCCAGCGACCCGGCCATCCTCAAGGAGAAGATCGGCCCCGAGGAACTGCACTTCCCGCTCAAGAGCGAGAAGCAGGATTTCATCGACGCCGTGCGCTCGCGCGGCCGGACGCTGGAGGACGAGGAAGTCGGCCAGCGCACCACCTCACTCTGTCATCTCGCCCATATCGCCATCCAACTCGGCGGGGTAAAACTCGCGTGGGACCCCGACAAGGAAGTATTCCCCCACAACGACGACGCCAACAAATTGGCCAAGCGTCCGCCGATGCGCGCGCCATGGAGCTTTGACAAACTATGAGAACTTGCATTCTTGCTTCCGTCATCGCGCTGGCAGCCATAGTGGCAAACGCCGAGACGAATCCGTTCTTCGTTTTCGACAACGGCTTGCGCGGCGAAAACCTCAAGACCATCGAGTCGCAGTTGGACCTCGCGAAGGAGATCGGTTTCGCGGGGCTTGCTTGGCGCACCGACGCGCCGGAGCGCGTTAAACAAGTCCTCGACGGCTGCAAGCAGCGCGGGATGAAGTGCTTTGTCATCTACGCCAACCTCGAACTCAAGGACGGCAAACTGGTCTACAAGCCGGAGTTGAAGGAGATCATCGCGCTCTGCAAAGGCACCGACACGATGATCTGGCCAAACATGACCAGCAAGCAGTTCAAGAATTCCGACCCCGCTGGCGATGACATCGCCGCAGCCGGCCTGCGCGAGTTGGCGGACCTCTGCGAGGCCAACGGCCTCCGCATCGCCATCTACCCGCACGTCAACATGTGGGTCCACCGCGTCGAGGACGCGTTGCGCGTCGTCAAGAAGGTGAACCGAAAGAACGTCGGTCTGACATTCAATCTCTGCCATGCGTTGCTGGACGAGGCCGAGGCGCGTATTCCGGCGCTCATTGAGGAGGCCGCGCCATACATGTTCGTGGCCACCATCAACGGAGCCGATAGCG
>CAZGGF010000384.1:0-5593 GCA_964524715.1 uncultured Verrucomicrobiota bacterium
GTTTGGATGCCGGTCTGGCGTGCATTCAACTCAAGCCAGTCCAGTGCCGGAACCATCGTTGCGAAGATACCGACGAAGAGGAACGCCACTTCCTTCAGCGGGGCGAAGTTGAAGTCGTTGGCCTCATGCACGGGTTTCTTCGTCGTAAAATACGAGCCGACCGCCGCCACCACCATCAGCGCCTCGCGCAGGAACGGCGGTTGCTGGATGAAAACTGCCACAAGGATCCGCAGCAGGAAGAAGACGTTGTGTGTCCCATCGAAACGCCATTCCTCGCGGGCGGTCTCCTTGGCGCGCACCGACCGCGGCGCGCGCAGGAAGTTGCGGTAGTCAATCACCCAAAATATAGCGAGCAGCACGCTCACCACGAATGCCCACATGGGCCAGCACTTCTCCGTGACCCAGAAAAACGGCACGCCGCGCAGGTAGCCGAGGAACAACGGCGGATCGCCGAGCGGCGTCAGGCATCCGCCGACGTTGCTGACGATGAAGATGAAAAAGACGATGTGGTAGGTCGTGAGCCGGTATTTATTGGTGCGCAGGAACGGCCGGATGAGCAGCATGGATGCGCCGGTGGTGCCCAGCACGTTGGCCAACAGCGCGCCGGCAAGCAGATAGAGGACATTGGTCATCGGCCTGGACTCGCCGCGAACTTTGATGGGGATGCCGCCACTGACGATGAAGAGAGAGCCGATGAGAGCGATGAAACTCACGTATTCATGCAGCGAATGCAGCATGCGCACGCCGTTGTGCAGGCCGAAGACGTAGTAGCCGGCCGTGAGCGCACCCAGGACGACGGCGACCCACGGGTAACGGCGGTGCCACCAATGCGGCGCGATGAATGGCATCAGCGCAATGCTCAGGAGCAGCGCCACAAATGGCGCGATCCATAGCGGATTAGGTTGGACAATATGCGCAGTTTCCACGAGCCGTATATTCGGCAACAGGGGAGCGATGGTCAAAGCATTTTGACGCCGGACTTGAGAGGGCAGGTGACTTGCCTGTCGGACGGCTGTGATGCTCAGGTTGTGGAGAGGCAAGGGGGTACGCTCGCAGGGACCAAAGTTGACGCAAGGGGTTTGCTGAGGCATGTTCGCCGAAATCATGCAAACGATCTGGGTTCTGGCGGCATCGGCGGTTCTGCTCCTTTCCACCCTCCAAGCAGACGCGGCGGCATCGAGAGTTCCTGCGACGCCGGCGAAAGTGGACACGCTGAAAGCCGACCTGGGTGTGTTGCTCAATGGGGTGCGCGAGATTGCCGCGCCGGGTGTTCCAGGAACACTGTGCGTTTTTGGTGACGCGGCATTTCCAGTGGTGGCGGGCAGTGCGGGGCGAGAGACATTGGGGCCGGTGATGGGAGCGGCACGGTTTGGCCACGGTCGAGTGGTGGCGTTCAGTCACGACGGCTATCTCGGTGTGAAAGCACTGGGAGAGGCTGACACTGGCACGTTGATGGCCAACGTCGCGCACTGGGCAGCGGCTGGCCGTGCGCTGGCTCCCGGGGCGAAGCTCCACATTGGGGTTTATCGCAAAAAGAACCTCATCGAGTTTTTTGACCAGCGTGGTTTCAAGGCTGAGGACGCGGACCTGCACCGGTTGAACTCGATTCACGTGCTCGTGTCCGACGCGCACAGTCTCTCTGACAAGGATGTGGAGGCTGTGTCGAAGTTCGTGGCGGACGGCGGTGGATTGATCACAGCTTCGTGCGGATGGGGGTGGGCGCAGTTGAACCCGGGGAAGGATCTGAAAGTGGATTTTCCTGGCAACAGACTGCTCGTCCCAATGGGAATGGTGTGGGGGGATGGAACGACGGCGCGCACGAGTGCTCGCGGTTTCAAGGCAGATGACCGACCGCAGGCGATGTTGCATGCAGGATTGGCATTGCAGGGCACGCTTGAACACATGGCTGGCCGGTTCCGGCTCAATGCCAGTGACGTGGAGCAAGCCTCGGCGACGATCACCGCCGCCGCGCGCGCGTTGCCGTCCAATGACGCGACGTTCCTGCCAAAGCTCTCAAGACTGGCCAGCAACGACAAGGTCGCAACTGTTCCAACGCCGAAGACGCCGGTTCTCAAAAGCGATCTTGGCCCGCGGTTGGCGGCGACATTTCAGGCCATGACCGCGAAGATTCTGCCGCCGGAACAGGTGAAACCCCATCCCGCGACCAGGGTCTTTCCTGGCGAGGTGCCGCCGAACATGCCGCGAATGGCGTGTTCGTTGACACTCGATACCACGGTTCCTGCGTGGCACAGCACCGGCCTCTATGCACCCGCCGGCGGAGTGGTGACGGTGGAGATCCCTGAATCTGCGGCGGGCAAGAAGCTCTGGCTGCGGATAGGTTCGCACAGCGACAGCCTTTGGAACCTCGACAAGTGGGAACGATTCCCGGAGATTTCAATGCGCGTTCAACTCGCAAAACCATCCACGAAAGCAGCGAGCCCGTTCGGTGGATTGATCTACATCGAAGTGCCGGACAAATGTGATCTCGGCGGGGTGTCCGTCAAGATCAGCGGTGCTGTCGTCGCGCCGTATTTCGTACTCGGCAAGACGAAGCTGGCAGATTGGAAGAACCGTCTTCGCAAGGAACCGGCGCCATGGGCGGAATTGGAGTGCTCGAAGGTCGTTGTGACGGTGCCCTCATCGTTCGTGCGCACGCTCGACGACCCGGAGCCGTTGATGAAGGTGTGGGAGCGGATCGTGGAATTGGAGGACGACCTGGCGGGCACCATCGCCGAGCGACGCCGGCCGGAACGCATCGTGTGCGATCAACAGATTTCCGCCGGCTATATGCATTCTGGTTATCCGATCATGACGTGGATGGACCAGCCAAAGAATTTCACCAGCAAAGACGCTTTGCTGAAAGGCAACTGGGGCATTTTTCATGAATTGGGCCACAATCACCAAAGCAAACTCTGGACTTTTGACGGCGCGGGCGAGGTGACGTGCAACATCTTCACGATGTTTGTCTTCGACAGACTCTGCGGCGTGCCTCCGGGCAAGGGGCGTGTGGGTCTCGATGAGGTTGCCAAGAACTATGCCAAGCACGTGGCCAGCGGCAAGAGTTTCGATTTTTGGAAGAAGGAGCCGTTCCTCGCCCTCTCGATGTATGTGCAGTTGCAGGACGCGTTTGGATGGGATGCCTACAAGAAGGTCTTTGCGGAATATCATGCCGCGCCGAAGGAGGAACAGCCGACGAACGACGATGAAAAGCGCGACCAATGGATGGTGCGGTTCTCGAAAGCCGTTGGCAAGAACCTTGGCCCATTCTTTCAGACATGGGGTGTGCCGGTTTCACAGAGTGCGCTGGCGGAGATCTCAAAGCTGCCGGCGTGGATGCCGGCTGGCTTCCCACCGCGACGGTGAGGATGAACGGAAGAGACACTATATGCACAGGAATTGGAATCGGTTGAAGCAAGTGTCCTGTTGCTTATGGATGTCGTGCATTCTGGGAGCGCAAATCCTTTCCCTCCAGGCCGCTGCTCCGGATTATTTCCAGATTCAAGTTGTCGACGCTGACACCGGTCGTGGCGTGCCGCTGGTGGAGTTGGAGACTGTCAATCACCTGCGCTTCATTACCGATAGTGCCGGGCGCGTTGCCTTCGCTGAGCCGGGACTTGCGGGTCAGACGATTTTCTTCTACGTCCGCAGCCACGGTTACGAGTTTCCCAAAGACGGCTTCGGTTTCGCGGGCACGCGCCTGAAGATCGAGCCGGGCGGCAAGGCCATCATCAAGATCAAACGGCTCAACATTGCCGAACGATTGTACCGCGTTACCGGCGAAGGCATCTATCGTGACAGCGTGCTTCTTGGCGAGAAGACGCCGTTGGCCGAACCGCTCGGCAGCGGGCAGGTTGCGGGGCAGGATTCTGTGATCGCGGTGCGATACCGCGGAAAACTGTTTTGGTTTTGGGGTGACACGAACAGGTTGAAGTACCCACTGGGCCATTTTTGGACGTCGGGCGCGACAAGCGAGATGCCGGGCGAGAACGACCTTGATCCGAGCGATGGTGTGAACCTGCACTACTTTGTGGACGCGAGTGGTTTCAGCCGGCCGGTGGCGCGCTTGGGCGTGAAAGACGGGCCGGTGTGGCTGGATGGGCTCCTGACGGTGAAAGACGAGGCTGGCCGCGAACGACTCGTCGCACACTACGCGCACATGAAGTCGCTCGGCGAGATGCTCGACCATGGGCTTGTGGTTTTCAACGACGAGAAAGGCGAGTTCGAGAAAGTCACCGAGTTCCGGCTCGGTGATCGCGTGAGATGTCCGCACGGGCATCCGAATCGCAGGCGCGACGCGAGCGGCGACTGGTTCTACTTCGGGAATCCGTTTCCCGTGGCGCGCGTGAAGGCGGATTTGAGACAGCTGGGCGATCCGGACTGCTACGAGGTTTGGACCCGCGATGGCTGGAAGAGGGAAGGACAACCATACGATGCCGCTGAAGAGCGTCGGCTCATCAAAGCAGGCACGCAGAAACAAAACGAGGCACGGTTCCAGCCCGTGGACGTGGACAGCGGCAAGCCGCTGGTGATGCACTACGGCTCGGTGTGTTGGAACGACTTTCGCAAGCGATGGATCATGATTGCGGTCGCTCAAGGTGGCGGGTCATCATTCCTCGGCGAGGTTTATTACGCGGAAGCGCCGGAATTGACCGGCCCATGGCTGCGGGCGAAGAAGATTCTGACGCACAATCGATACAGCTTCTACAATCCGGTCCAGCACCCGTTTTTCGATCAGTCGGGCGGCCGCGTGATCTACTTCGAGGGCACCTATGCCGAGACGTTCTCAGGCAATCCGATTGCGACGCCGCGTTATGATTACAACCAGATCATGTATCGGTTCGATTTGGCTGACCCACGGCTGAAACCAGCACAATGATTTCGCTGGAAGCGCGGGCCGTTGTCGCATTATATGAACGGGTCGTCGCATTCAAACTGCTGTGTGAAATATCAGGAACCATGAAGAAGACCATCATTAGCTTCGTAGCTGTCAGCTCACTGCTCGTATTGTCGCTTGTGTCCCGTGAATCTGCCGCCGACGACTGGCCGCAATGGCGCGGACCGGATCGCACGGACATCAGCAAGGAGACTGGTTTGCTCAAACAGTGGCCTGAAGGTGGACCGAAGCAGGTGTGGCTCAACAAGGACGGTGGCCTCGGCTATGCCGGTTTCTCCGTTGTGGGTGGCAGACTATTTACGATGGGCGCGCGAGGTGAGACGGAGTTTGTGATCGCGCTCGATGCCAATACTGGCAAACAACTCTGGTGCGCCGAGATTGGGGCGCTCTATCCAAACAACTGGGGCGACGGCCCGCGTGGCACGCCGACGGTGGACGGGGATCGCGTCTATGCGATGGGCGGGCAGGGCACACTGGTATGCTGCGACGCTGCCGGCGGCAAGTTAATTTGGAAAAAGACGATGCAGGAACTTGGTGGGAAAGTGGCACAGTGGGGCTACACCGAGTCCCCGCTCGTGGACGGCAAACTGGTGGTTTGCACGCCGGGTGGTCCACAGGGCGCGATTGCGGCGCTCGACAAGATGACTGGCGAAGTTGTCTGGCAGTCGAAGGAGTTCACCGACGCTGCGCAGTATTCGT